>JAISJT010000039.1 GCA_031261395.1 Eubacteriales Family XIII. Incertae Sedis bacterium | reverse complement strand
GCTGCTTTCGCAGAGAACGCCTCGACGAGGGAGCCTACCGGAAAGCGACGGATCTGCCCGGAGTGGTGCTTGAACTTCGCGTGTCCCCGGCGCAATTCCAGGCGGTATCGGCGATGCTCGGCGATTTTCTGCTCAACTATTATCGCTACGAATTCAATTGCCTAGGGCTGGCAAAACAGGCGATCGGCCGGTATCATATGAAAGACAATCAGTTTTTTTGTTCCGAATTCGTCTACCACGTCCTCCACTCCTGCGGGATTTGCGATCTGAAACGGCCGCGCGGCGCTGTCCGTCCGCAGGATCTGCTCACGATTGGCCGCATCGTCTACTACGGCGATCTGCTGCGCTACAGCGGCGAATCGGTGCAAACGCTGCAGTCATCGACGAAAAATTTGACGGGGAAATGGTCAAACATGCTGTTGCCGGCCAAGACACGACAGGAAGACTGGTCGAACATGCCGATGCCGATGCCGGTCAAGACCCGACAGGATAGCTGGTCAGATATCCTGATGCCGATACGTCGGTCGGCCCTCGGATGAAAGACAGATCGAAAATGAAGAATCATATTGTGATGAAAAATTCCGGTGCACCGGTCAGCCTTCGGGTGAGAAACCCCATGGCAAGGAAAGATTCTGTAACGGTGAAAGATTCTGTGAGAACGGAAAACCTCACAACGACGAAAGATACCACAGCGAAACTGCTTGCCGGTCAGCCGGCGACCGCAACTCAGCGGACGGGCGTCCTGCTCATGATTCTGTCGGCGCTCTTCGCAAGCTTCGGGCAGCTCTTCTACAAAATGAGTGCGTCCGGAGCGAACGCGTCCGGAGCGGATGAACCAGAGAGCCTGCTCTACCTTATCATCGGGCTCGCCCTGTACTGTGCGGGCGGCATCGTTATGATGCTGGCCTACAAAAGGGGCCGGCTATCGATCCTGCAGCCGCTTCTCTCGTTGGCCAATGTATTCGCGGTTTTCATCGCAATTTTTATCCTTGGCGAAGCGGTCACGCCCCTGCGGCTCCTTGCCGTCGCCTCTATCGTAGCCGGCGCGATCGTACTCGGAGGTTGCGATGAGTAGTTTCCTGCTTATGCCGTTCCCGGTGGCCATCATGGCCGGCACGGGAACCTGCGCTTTCGCCTCCTACTTCATCAAACGCTCTTCGGGTCACGACTCCCTGCTCGCCCTGCTGAAAAACCGCTACCTCTACCTCGGCGTCATCTTCTATATCGCAGCCGCCCTCTTCAACGTAGCCGCGCTGGCAAAAGCCGACTATTCCGTCGTGCTGCCCATGACCTCGCTCGCCTACATCTGGACCATGCTGCTCGCCCGCTTCCTCCTCGGAGAGCGCATCACGCGACGCAAAATCATTGCCATCACCCTAATCATCTTCGGCGTCATCCTGCTCGCGCTGCAGTAGCGATCGGATAACGAATCACGGTTTTCAGTTTTTCGGGCGCGGTCTTTCTCGGATCGCCCAAATAAATTTCATGGTGCTTTCGTGTCTCCGAAACATCCACGCGAAAGCCCGACGCCGCGATGAAATCAAAAAGCGCGTTGATCGTCTCCGGCTCCTCATCATAAGAGCCAACGTGCAAAACCTGCGCGCAAAGCCCCTCGGCATAAGTTTCCAGCCGTGCAGGCGCCAGGTCGAGCCCCGGCTTCTTCCGGGCCAGCACAGCCTTCGCCGCCGCAAATACCTCCGGCGTAACAAACTCCGGTTGCCGAATCATAGAAGTCCAGCGAAATCCGCTCTTGTCCCACTTGCCAAAATCGCCGCCGCCATTGCCGCCCCCCACCTGCCATAATCCCTCTAACGGCGGCACCACAAAATCATAATACCCTTCGGGCACAGTCCCGCCCTTTTTGCTCATCTTGATAGCATAGGAAAGCCCGTACAGCAACTCCACTGCGTTTTGATAATCCGCACTCGTATTGGGGTCACCCTGTCCGTCCACCATGATAAACACCATCTCGGGCACCTCCAAAACAGAAGGCTTCCCCCCGGGCTGGTACAACTCCCTCTGCGTTTTTTTAAAATCAATCACCCCAGTCATCCCGCTCCCTCCTTACGTTTATTTCGGGTTCTCCTCGCCGCACCATAGCGCAATTTCAGTAATCAATTCGAGCGGAAGCGGCTTGTTGTGCGGCAGCCGAATCCCACCCTTACTTGTTTTATATTCTGTCAGTTTGCCGGCAAAATGCGTCGTGGCTTCTCCGCCGGGAAACAGCCCGATATGGTTTTTGAACGCCGCAAAATGAATCAGATTGTGCTTGTCCCAAAATGTCGGCATCTGCCACGCAATCTTTTCGGAAGCGTTTGGCAGTGCAGCGCGTATGGTTTCATAAACCTGCTGCAACCGCGGCTGAATATCCCTGTCCTGCGCCGAAATGTATTCCTCTATCGTCATATTCACGCATCCCTTATCGATTTCCATTTGCAGAGCCGTACTAACCGAAATTCATCGCTGACTGTTTTTTCTTTTTGAGACCATATTTTTCAATAACTGCAACCCGATTGGTATCAGCATAATGAGAAATCCTCCAAGTACGGTCAGTGCAATAGTTTCAATATCAATATAAGCATTTTGATATGCATCGTAGTATGCCCAAATACAGATGGGAACGAATAATATAATTGATGTCAATGTGCCTGGCGAATATTTCCCCTTAACGATTGTTGCACCAATATGAGCCACGAGTGCATTGACAAGCGCTAATCCAACAAATAAATATGAAAACCTGCTAAAGGAATATCCGACGATTGCACTTGCTATACCGAATACAAGTACAGCGGCATTGACAATATAAAACTCTGACCATTTCAAATCCAATTTTGAAAGCCGCATAGCCCATTCCCGCCAATTAAAGCGATATTCTTCGATGATATGGCAAGCATACGCACCTGTTAAGACCCAGAGTGGAATGCATATCACGGGCTATTTCTCCCTTTCTCTCATCGCTACGTAAATTCCGATTCCTTGAGTTAGCCATGTCGTAATTATACATAATATTCGTAATAAGCGTTAAAAATCATACAATTTGTTTTTATATTTTCCCATCAATTCCAATTTGCAGAGCCAAATTCGAATTTACCGCTGTCATCCCCCTTGTCATTCCCGGGCGGCGGCGAAGCCGACGGTGAGCCGCAGGCGAACGTAACCCTGGGAATCCACGGTGGTCATCGTTGTGGATTCGCCGGTCAAGCCGGCGAATGACGGCAATAAATCCGAATTGGTTGGTTCTCACGAATGTGAAATGGAACGTTTGTGCACGCCAAACGGATTGCTGCAAAATCCCAACGCGTATAAAAGTCGAAATTCACATCAAAACGGCTCTTTTTTGGTGAATATGAACTTTTATACGCGCTGGCCTCCGCACCTACGGCGCAGGATGACAGGGCGACTGCAAATTCCAGTTTGTCGGACTGTTCTAATAATTATTATTGATATGAATTAAGCGGGCGCTAAAGCGCGGTGCCTTTTGTCGGGACGAACAGGCGGAACAGGTCCGCGCCCTCGTGCTCGAGCAGCGCAACCTTTTTGTCGATTCCGCCGGCATAGCCGGTCAGGCTTCCGTTTGCGCCTACGACGCGGTGACAGGGGATGATGATGGAAATGGGGTTGTGGCCTACGGCGCCGCCCACGGCCTGCGCGGATAGGCGGGGCTTTCCGGTTTTGGCGGCGATGGTTTTGGCGATGTCGCCGTACGTGATGGTTTCGCCATAGGGGATCCCGCGCAGGATCGTCCAGACTTCCTGGCGGAAATTACTGCCGGCCGGCGATAGAGGCAGCTCGGAAATGCCGGGCTTGCCACCGGCGAAATACCGGTCGAGCCAAGCTTTGGCGGCGGCCAATACGGGCAAATCATCCTTCTGCACGGCGGCGTCTTTCAACGTGCCGCCATGATATTTTTGTCCTTCTATCCAAGCGCCGATGAGGTTGTCGCCATCGCTTGCGAGCAGAATCTGCCCCACCGGCGACGCGTAAGTTGTTGTGTAATACATAATGTTCTCCCTCCCTGCTGCTGCTATTATTATGCCATAATTCCCAAGAGGGTTCACACCGTCATTCGCCGGCTTGACCGGCGAATCCACGACAATGACCACCATAGATTCGCCGGTCAAGCCGGCGAATGACACCGTCATCGGCTGCCTCTGGGTTCGCAATCGCCCGGGAGTGACATTGGGTGTGAACAGTTACCCGAAGAAGGCCCCGCCGTTTTCGGACGTGGAACTTTGGCAATATATCACGGGGTCGATTGTCGGTTATAATGGTGTTATGGAATACAAAACTATGACACATCCCTGGGGTGCGGTATACGATGAAAACTCGGAGGTTCTGATTCTCGGAACTTTTCCTTCTCCCAAGTCGCGGGAGATGGGATTTTATTATGGGCATCCGCAAAATATTTTTTGGAAGACGCTTGCGGACATTTTGAAACAGCCGGAGCCGCCGGCAACCGTCGCGGCGCGAAAGGCCTTCCTCCTGCACAATCACATCGCGGTTTGGGACGTGCTGGCTTCCTGCGAAATCGAGGGGGCGTCGGACATGAGCATCCGAAACCCGGTTCCCAACAAATTCCGGCCGATCCTGGCGCAGACAAAGATACGGAAAATCTTCACGACCGGAAAAAAGGCGACGCAGTTGTTTGAAAAATACTGTGCTCAGGAGGCGGGAATGCCGTCCGTCTACCTGCCGTCCACCAGCCCGGCGAACCGGGCGCAGCAGGCAAAGCCGGAATTCCACGAACTCTGGCAACTCGGAATTTCGGGCCGTTATTGAGCTGCGACAAATAAATATTTATGTATTGACTGACTTCAGTCAATATGTTATCCTCGTGACATCCAATTGAAAATGTGACGGATATTTTCGAAGCAACGGCGAAACGAGGAGCGGAAGTGGAAGCAAATAAAGCGAAAAGTAAGAACAAAAAAGTCGTCATCGCCGTTGTTGTGATCATCGTCATAGCAGCGGTTGTTTGCGGAATTCTGTTCGCACAGGAGAACGATACGGCGGGCACGGGAAGCGCTGTCGGCACACTGCCGCTGAGCAAGGCGAATATCGAGCAGATCGTGACGGCGAACGGAACCGTGCAAAGCATCGACAGCAGGGCGGTAACGGCAGGCGCCGCCGCCGGCAAGATAGCAGCTGTATATGTGTCCGAAGGACAAAGTGTTTCCTTGGGAGATACGCTCTGTTTGATGGATACCGCGCTGCTTGACATCAATATCGCCGCTGCCCAAAAAAGCCTCGCGGATGCAAATGCGCAGTTTGCCGAAAGTCTTGCACAGGGCGTAAAACGCGAAGCCGATGCTTATCAGAAATATATTGATGATGAAGCGCAATTGAATACGGCTGTGGACGAGGCAAAAGCGGCTTTTGACAAAGCAAATGCGGAGTCGAAGAGCATCCAGAAGAAACTGACTGCCAGTCAGACGGAGTTGCTAACAGTTCAGCAGCAAATACAAATACTATTGACTACCGACCCGACGAATCCCACGCTTGCATCGTTGCTGGCTCAGGAAACTGCGCTGAAGGTTCAGATAGACGCACTTCAAAAACAGTTAGAGGGTATCTCCGCTCTGCAGGCCGCCTACAACGGGCAAGTCTCGGCCCGTGACCAGACCCTCGACGCAGAGTGGAATGCCTATACCGCAGCGAGAGACGCTGTGATCAGCCAGCGGCTGATGGATCCCGCCCCGCAGATCCAAGCGCAATTGAATACACTGAACGAGCAAAAGGCAGAGGCGCAGATCAAAGCGCCGATCGACGGTACCGTAACAGCGGTCAGCGCGAAGGCAGACGGATACCCCGCGATGGACAAACCCCTGTTTGTGATCGAAAATATTTCCGTTCTTGAAGTGTCTGCCTTGGTTCCGGAATATGACGCATCATTGCTGAAGGCAGGGCTCAATGTCAATATCGTTACAGACGCCATACTTGGCGGAGAATGGACAGGTGTAGTCAAGAGTATTTCATCGGTAGCGACAGATCAGAGCAACAATTTCACTGTGGTGATCTCCGTGACCTCGCCGCTTGATGCGCTGAAAAGCGGCATGTCGGCAAAACTGAATATCGTGACTGACAGTCAGGCGGATGTGTTCGCCGTACCGTATAGTTCCCTGAGTGAAGATGAAAGCGGAAATACCGTCATTTATATTCTCGATGAAAGCGCCGTGCCGGCAGAAGGTCAGGCGCAGGCACGCATTGCGATACCGGTCGCAACCGGGCTGGAAACAGATTACCTTGTAGAAATATCGGGGGACGGTCTCAAAGAAGGTCTGCTTGTACTGACCGATCCGGACGGACTGACGACCGATACCCCGATCGTACTCCCGGATATGGGTGCGTAGGCATGACGGAATCCGCAGAAACACAAGTGAAAACGATCATCGATCTTCGGGACATCACGAAGAGCTATTTCATTGGGCATCCGAATGAATTTCAGGCGCTGACAAGGGTGAATATCCGTATCATGCAGGGTGAATTCGTCTCTGTCGTCGGCGAGTCGGGCTCGGGGAAAAGCACGCTGATGAACATCATCGGCGCACTCGACCGGCCGACGGAGGGGCAGTATTTTTTGGACAGCCTCGATGTGGGATTGGAATCGGATTATGAATTGTCCGGCGTGCGCAACCGGAAGATAGGATTTGTATTTCAAACATTCAATCTGATCCCGCGTACCAATGCGCTGATGAATGTGGAACTTCCCATGACGTATGCAAAAATACCGCAGCGTGAGCGCCAGGAAAGGGCGAAGTATCTGCTCGAAATGGTGGGGATGGGGGATCGGATGAAGCACCAGCCCAATGAGTTGTCCGGCGGTCAGAAACAGCGCGTAGCGATCGCCAGAGCTATGGCCAATGATCCTGCCATCATCCTTGCCGATGAACCCACAGGGGCGCTGGATTCGGTGACCGGTCATTTGGTCATGGATATCTTTCACAAACTTCACGAAAAGGGAAAGACCATCGTGCTCATCACGCACAGCCAGGAGCTGGCCGAGGAAACAGAGCGCATCATCACGCTCAGGGACGGCGAAGTGACCGCTGAGAGGAAGGGGAGCGGAAAAAAGGTGGGACGCACATGAATCTTCTTGAAAATATTCGTTTGGCGTTTGGCAGCCTGCTCTCAAACAAAATGCGCGCGATACTCACCATGCTCGGCATCATCATCGGCATCGGCGCAGTGATCGGCATCATGACGATGGGGCAGTCGCTCTCCGGCTATATGAGCAGCACGATGCAGGATATCGGGGTCAACAATGTGACCATATCCCTGCAGGCAAAAGAGGATGACGATCAGCGGGCCGGCTCGGGGAACGGGATGGACGCTATGCGGCAGCAAATGCTCGCGAGGCTGATGGGAGGGCAGGATGAATACACGGAGAAAGATCTGATCAGCGAAGCAATGCTTGCAAACATAGAACAATATTTCAGCGATGAAATCGATTATATCAGCGTGACGGACTCTGTGGGCTCCGGCTCGGCGACGGACGGGCGGAAATACGCAAATCTCTCAATGATGGGCGTAGGCACTGATTATGCGAATGCAAACAATGTCGAGATGAAGGCGGGCCGCTTCATTACTGAGAGGGACCTTGAGGCGGGCAAGAAAGTCGCTGTGGTTTCGGAAAAATTGGTGGGCAAAATGTTCGGAGGGACCGACCCGCTCGGGGAGCAAATCCATGTGACGACGGACGGAAAACCGGGAACCTATACGATCGTCGGCGTATATTGGTACCGGCAGGATGTGATGGCGATTCCTTCTACGGCGTCGGAAAAGAATCTCTCTACGAATGTCTATATACCTCTTTCTACGGCGAACAAGATTACAGGCAATCAGGGAAGTCAAAGCGTGACGATCATCACAAAGGCCGGCTATGATTCGGCGGCATTCGCCAAAGAGGCGGAAGACTATTTCAACAATGTATTTTATTCCAGGAATCAAAACTACAGGGTCAGTGCGTTCAGTATGGAAAGCATGCTGGATATGATGACGGATATGCTGAATACGCTGCAGGTCGCGATCGCGGCTATCGCGGCCATCGCGCTTTTGGTCGGTGGGATCGGCGTCATGAACATCATGCTTGTATCGATCACCGAGCGCACGCGCGAGATCGGGACGAGGAAGGCGCTCGGCGCCACGAACGGCGTGATCCGCATGCAGTTCATCATCGAAGCGATGATCATTTGCCTGATCGGCGGAGTCATCGGCATCGGATTTGGAATCCTGATCGGCAACATCGGCGCGTCGATTCTTGGGTTTCCGGCGGAGGCTTCATTGTTTGCCATCATGCTTGCAACCGGGTTTTCACTGGCCATCGGGCTGTTCTTCGGCTACTATCCGGCGAACAAAGCTGCAAAGATGGATCCGATCGACGCTTTGCGTTACGAGTGATGAAAGATAGGAGGGGCGATGAGTAGAGTGACAAAAGCCGCTGTGGAGCGGCGCGGGGAGATCGTAGACGCGGCGCGGGAAATGTTTGTAAAGCGAGGGTTTGACGACACGCAAATTTCCGAAATTGCAAAGGAACTGAACGTCGCGCACGGGCTGATCTATCATTATTTCAAATCCAAAACCGAACTTTTGTATGCCGTGATCGACGAATTTGCCAAGGAGCATATGGCTGAGGCGCAGGAGATGGTCGCAAACAGCAAGGGTACGGCGATAGAATGCGTGGGCGCACTTTTTGAGAATAATACAAATAATACAAAAGGAAAGACTTACGAAAAATTGATGTTGAGTCTGATTACGAATCAGGGCGTCCTCGAATATGTGAACAGAACCGTGATATTGTCCATATCCCCGATCTTGCTGTCGCTGATCGAACGAGGGAATGCGGACGGATCGTGGAACTGCCGGTATCCAAAGGAAACGGCGGATTTTATCATCCAGGGAATGAGCGGGATCATGAGCACGTCCTGCCCGGCTTTCAAGGATGATCCGGAGAAGAAGGAAATCTACTCGGATATTATTATGCGGCTGCTCGGTGTAGGAGGAAAATAAAATGGGAAAGAATATCATCTTCTATTTTTCAGGCACGGGGAACAGCCTGAAAGCGGCAAAAGACATCGCGGCGAAATTGGAGGACTGCGAAATCGTCTCCATGAACAAAGCGTATTTGCCGGATGCCGACTGCGACAGAATCGGCTTCGTCTTCCCTTGCTATGCGACGGGTCTGCCAAATATCGTAAGGCGGTTTCTTGACGCGTTGAATTTGTTGGTGAACAAGGACGCCTACTATTTTGCAGTGGTGACCTGCGGCGCATCTCAGGGAAATTGCCTCGCACAGATAGATGGCATTTTGAAAAAGAAGGACCTTCATCTGCATTACGGCGCTTCTGTGAAAATGTTCGCAAACTATGTCGCGCTGTACAAGATGGCGGACAATCCGGAAGTGCTGGCGGCGGCGTCCGATTATGCCAGCGTGCAAATCGCCGGGGATATTTTGAGTAAAAAGCAAAACAAGATACCGGGGCGCAATGGCTTCCTCGCCCTGATCAACAAAATGATGGGCGGTTCCTTCGCCAAAAAGAGCAGGGGTTTCGTGGTGTCGGAAGCCTGCGTCGGCTGCGGCAACTGCGCCGCGATTTGCCCTGCGGGAAATATCGCGCTGCAGGGCGCAAGGCCGGTTTTCGGCGAACAGTGCGAGCAATGCATGGCCTGCATTCAATGGTGTTCGAAGCAGGCTATCAATTACAAAACCAAGACGCAAAACCGGGGCCGCTATCACCATCCGGCAATCAGCTACCGGGATATGGCCGAAAATCGCGGATAGACTCACTATAGCGCGACTGTCCAATATTTAGTTGCCCGGCCAAAAAACCTGTGACATTTGTCATGGGTAATTTGTGCGCCTGTCACTGGTGCGCGATGCCGACACTTCCCTATACTAATAATAAGAAAATCGCACGCACCGGAGATGTGCGTGAAGAGAACCCGTCCTCGTGGCATTGGGCACGGAGATGCGCGTGAAGAGAATCGTCCCCGTGATTCAGGATCGGGGAACGGTGGTAGGAGGTGTTTTTATGAATGAGATCGTACGGGTGGAAAAGCTGACGAAGCGGTACGGGGATTTGATCGCTGTGGACGGGCTTAGCTTTGAGGTACGCGAAGGCGAGATCTTCGGGTTTCTGGGGCCGAACGGGGCGGGGAAGACTACGACGCTGAATATTATCACGACGCTGGCAGATTTTGATCAGGGGCGCGTGACGATCGCGGGGTATGACCTTGTGCGGGATGCCCGGGAGATCAAGGCGCTTATCGGGCTGGTGCCGCAGGAGATCGCGGTGTACCGGGAACTTACGGCGCAGGAAAATGTGTCGTTTTTTGCGTCGCTGTACGGACTAAAAGGGCGTGAACTCAAAGACGCGGTGGGCGACGCGCTTGCCTTTGTCGGACTGGCGGACGCGGCGAAGAAACGCGCCGGGAAGATGAGCGGCGGCATGCTGCGGCGGCTCAACATCGCTTGCGGCATCGCGCATCAACCGAAGCTCATCGTCATGGACGAGCCGACGGTCGGCGTCGATGCCCGGAGCCGCGATCATATCATGAGCTCGATTCGTGTGCTGCGGGAGCGCGGGGCGACGATTATTTATACGTCGCACTATATGCCCGAGGTGCAGGACATCGCGGACCGGATCGCTATCATTGACAAGGGGCGGTTGGTAGCGGTCGGCACTGAGAACGAATTGCTTGAGTACGTGACGGATTTTCGGACGATCGAATTGGATGTGGCCGGGAAAGACGGAGAAGCGCTCCGGGCTTCGGCGGCGGCGCTTGGCGCTATGCCCGGGGTACGGCGTGCGGTCTATGCGGAAGAAGCCGGCATGATCCGTGTGGACGTGGATCTGAATATCTCGGATATCACGCCGGTGCTGCGGCCGATCCTCGAAAGCGGCATCCGGGTCAGCGGCGTGCGGACGGAGGCGCCGGATTTGGAGACGACCTTCCTGGCGCTGACGGGCGGGGCGCTCAATGAGGAGGTGGTGCTCTGATGCTGGCGATTCTGAAACAATGCGTTCTGAGGCTGTTTCGCAGTCCGTCGTCGATTTTTTTTGTGCTGATTTTTCCCTCGCTGCTGATTTTTGTTCTCGGTAATATGCTGGCGAATTTGGACAATCCGGACACCGCCTTGGGGGAGATCAAACTTGGATATGCGGCAGCGGAGACAAGCGGTCCGTATGCTGTGGCAGAGCAGAGCTTTCTCGACGCCTTGGCTGACAATGAATCCCTTGCGATTTCGGTGATGGGCGGGCAGGCGGACGCGGAGCGCGCGGCAAACAGCGGCGAAATCGATGCGGCGCTTTGGGTTGCACTGCCCGATGGCATCACGGTCTACGAGGGCGACGATGCGATAAAGAACCGCGCAGTCAATCTCATCGCCCAAAGTTTTGCGCGCGCGTATGCGGCTGAGGCGACGGTTTATATGGCAGAAGTGATGAAAATGGATTCGCCGATCAAGTCGGCGAATGACGACGGGGTGGATTCCTCAAGTCTGCGCTTGGGGCAGGCGCCGATCGGGCCTGCCCCAAGCGCAGGCCCGGGGTCGGCGAATGACATGGCTGGGGGGGTGCCCGATTATTCTCTGATTGAGAATGGTACGGCGGATATGAGCCGGAGTATGCTGGATTTTTATGCGGTGGCGATGATC
>JAISJT010000030.1 GCA_031261395.1 Eubacteriales Family XIII. Incertae Sedis bacterium | reverse complement strand
CTTTCAACTTCGAAATCGGCGGTAAAGGCGTCAGCAAGGCCGCCGCGGTAGATTTTATCGCAAAACGTGAAGGCATCCGCCCCGAAGAGACGATCACCTTCGGCGACAATTCCAACGACGCCTCTATGCTGCGCTACAGCGGCATCGGCGTAGCGGTAGCCAATGCCGTACCCGACGCACTAGCTGCCGCAGACTACGTCACAGACGACAACGAACACTACGGCGTCGCCGCCGCACTGAAAGCCTTAGGGCTTATTGTTCTCTAAATAAATAGCCGAGAGATTGAAACTACACCCAACACCCAGGTTTTCTGTTCAACGGCTTTTTCGGCAAAAATAACGGCATTTTCCCGCCGGAATTAACGTTCAACAGAAAATTCGCGCTTCGAATACGCCGGAATTAACGTTCAACATAAAAAGTGATGACGAATGATATGGATCCTCCATGAAACCTATTGGAAGTGTTTCTTCACACCATCGATCAAGGTAGACACGATCTCGCTTTGATCGATCGTTTTGATTTTGACGCCGTGTTCGAAATACACGGCGTTATTTTCTCCGCAGGCTACGCCGAGATCGGCATGCGCGGCCTCTCCGGGGCCGT
Organism: Eubacteriales Family XIII. Incertae Sedis bacterium; assembly: GCA_031261395.1. GTDB lineage: Bacteria > Bacillota > Clostridia > Peptostreptococcales > Anaerovoracaceae > WRMW01. The sequence goes on along the minus strand of JAISJT010000030.1, from coordinate 10,943 downwards.
TCACCGCACAACCCATTACCGCAACCGTAATATGTTTTCTGTCAAGCCCGTGTGTAGCCTCCAGCACGGCCAGCGCTTCTGCCACCTCAGCAGCAAGGCGCTCCAAGTCCGCTTTTGTGCGGCCGCAGGTTGGGCAGGAGATGAGGTCGATCGCACCGGGGAGCAGACCCGCCGCCCGCAGGATATCTCGTGCGGCCGCGATCTCCTGTACCGGGTCGCCCGTGAGCGAGACGCGGATCGTATCGCCGATGCCGTCCAAGAGCAAGGCGCCGATGCCGACGGCCGATTTGACGATGGCCGCGCGCCCGATGCCGGCCTCGGTCAGTCCGATGTGCAGCGGCAAGTCGGAATTGGCCGCAAACAGCCGGTGCGCTTCGAGATTTTCGCGCGCATCCGAACTTTTGATCGAGACGACAAGGTCCGAAAATCCCATATTTTCAAGCAATGAGGCGTTGCGCAGCGCGCTTTCTGCCAGCGCCGCCGCGGTCGGGCCGCCAAAGCGGGCGAGCAGATCCCGTTCGAGCGAACCGCCGTTGATGCCGATACGGATCGGGATACCCGCCGCACCGGCAGCGTCGGCTACCGCCTTCACGCGGTCCGCACTGCCGATATTGCCGGGATTGATACGGATCTTGTCCGCGCCTGACGCGATAGCCGCCAGCGCGAGCCTGTAGTCGAAATGAATATCCGCCACGAGCGGGATCGTCAGCCCCCCGGCGCGGAGCGTACGTTTGATCTCGCCAAGCGCGGCTGCCGCCTCTTCCGTAGGAACAGTGCAGCGCACGATATCACACCCGGCCAAAACCAAAGCGCGAATCTGCGCCACGGTCGCAGCCACATCCTCCGTAAACGTATTCGTCATCGACTGAATAGGAATCCGCGCCCCGCCGCCAATCAGCACGCCGCCCACATCCACCTGTCTCGACTTCCGCCGCGTGATGCCGGGCATATTCATCCGCCCGGCAGCAGGAAACGGCTGATGTCTTGTACGGTGATCAGCGCCATGAAGCCGAAGAGGACGAGGATGCCGACCAGATGCACCCGGCCCTCGATCTTATCCGTGATGGCCCGCCCCGTCACCTTGCGGATCAGCAAAAAGATCAGCCGCCCGCCGTCCAGCGCCGGGAACGGCAGCAAATTGACGATCCCCAAATTCAAACTGATCAGCGCCGTGAGCTGCACCAAATATATGAAGCCGTACCGCGCCGAGTCGCCGACCGTCTTTACTATGCCGATCGGTCCCGTGAGCTGATCCATCCCGGCCTGCCCCGTGACCAAATCGCCGAGAACCTCATACATCATGCGCGCCATGCCGACGGTCGCCTGCGCCCCATAGCCAAAAGACTTGAAAAAGAAGGGGAAACTCCGCGAAAAAGCCGGCGTAATGCCAATTTTCTGAACGCCTGCCTCGTCGCGGTAGAAGTGCGTATTGATGATATGTTCTTCGCCGCCCCTGCGAATCTGCAGCTGAACTTCTGGCGCTTCTGCGGGCGCTTGTGCCGGTGCCGCAGGAGACAGCTCCGCAATCCCGACAAGCGCCTCTGAAATATCCGCCCACTTCGATACCGCGATCCCGTCTATCGACAAGATTTCGTCGCCGGACCTGAGCCCGTCCGCATAGGCCGGTGCGGTTTCAAGGACAGTATCCAGACTGCGCGTAGGCTCACCGCCCGCAAAGATCACCATCGATAGCAGCACGATCGCAAGCACGACATTCATCAGCGAGCCGGCAAACAAGACCAAGGCGCGCACCGGCGCGGATTTGTTCCCGAAGGCCCGCGGATTCACAGACTCCTCGTCCTCGCCTTCCATCGCGCAGTAGCCGCCGACCGGGATCCACCGCAGCGAGTACTTTGTCTCACCTTTTTGTACTGAGAAGATTTTGGGACCCATACCCAGCGCAAATTCGTTGACCTGTATCCCCATCGCCTTCGCGGTGAGAAAGTGGCCGGTCTCGTGAACGAAGATCAGGAGCAAAAATATTATTATGGCATATACGATCGTCATCTTATCTGCACCGCCCTATTTCCATCGCCTGGCCACTGCGCGGCGCGCCTCTTTGTCAACCTCAAAGATATCCCCGATGGTTTCGATCTGCTTGGACTCGTGGCGGTCGAGGATGCGCTCGAGAGTGTCGATGATGGTCAGGAAAGGGATTTTTCCGGCCAGAAACAGCTCAACAAGCGCTTCGTTGGCGCTGTTCAGCACGATAGACCCGCTGTCGTGCCCCGTTTCCTCGCTCTCGCGCAGCACGCGGTAGGCCATATCAAGACTGCGGCGTCCTTCGCCGAGAGGCTCTTCAAAAAAGAGTGAACGGAGGCCGATGAGGTCGAGCGCGCGGTTGTCCGTCGCCCAGCGCTCCGGCCATGAAAATGCATAGGAAATCGGGACCTTCATATCGGGATTGCCGAGCTGAGCCAGCAATGCGCCGTCTTCAAATTCGACGAGTGAATGTATAATACTCTGCGGGTGGATGGCGACCTCGATACGACTGGCCTCGATACCATACAGCCATTTCGCTTCGATGATCTCAAATCCCTTGTTCAGCATCGTGGCAGAATCTACGGTGATCTTGCGTCCCATCTTCCAGTTTGGATGCTGGAGGGCGTCGCCCAGCGTCACTGCGGAGAGCCGCTCGCGGTCATAGCCCCGGAAGGGCCCGCCCGACGCTGTCAGGATGATACGCTTGATCGGGTTTTCCTGATTGCCCTGCAGGCACTGAAATATCGCGCTGTGTTCGCTATCGACCGGCACGAGCGGCACCCCTGCCTTTCGCGCAGCCTCCGTCACAAGCCGCCCTCCGGTCACCAAGGTTTCTTTGTTTGCCAGCGCCACAGAGATGCCGCCGATCTCTGCGCCCTTCTTGATGGCCGCCAACGTGGGCTTGAGTCCCGCGATGCCGACAAGAGCATTGAGCATGATATCGAAGTCCGTATCGGCCAGCGCCTCATCCAGACCAGAAGCGCCGCAATAGACCTTGATATCGTGGTATTCGCGCCGAAACTCCGCCGCGTCTTCCTTGCGTTCGATCACGACCGCTTCCGGGTGAAAGCGCTGGATCTGGTTGCGCAGCATATCCACGCGGCTCTTGCATGAAAGCAAGACCGGTTTGAGACGCCGCGGATTCGAGGCGATCACGGAAAGCGCCTGAGTCCCAACCGATCCCGTAGACCCCAGAATCGCAACTCTTTTCATGAATCAGGCCCCCCCAAACAAGACGGCCTTGAGCATCAGAATATAGAAGACCGTCGGCGCCGTGAAGAGGATACTGTCCAAGCGATCGAGCAAGCCGCCATGTCCGGGGATCAGAGAGCTCCAATCTTTGATACCGATTTTTCGTTTCATTACAGAGGCCGAAAGATCGCCGAGCTGCGAGGTCACGCCCCCGACGATGCCGATCACAATGCAGTTTGCGAAACCGAGCGGCAAAAAGAAAAATCCGAACAGACCGCAGAGCAGCACGCTGCCAAGCACGCCGCCGATCGCCCCTTCCACAGTCTTTTTCGGACTGATCTTCGGGCAGAGTTTGCGCGAGCCTATGGCCATGCCCGTGAAATAGGCAAACATATCCGTGCCGAAAGCCGAAAGGACCACGACCCATACATAGGTTTGCAGTCCCGACAAGGTGAAATGTTCCGTGACAGCAAGCGGTACTCTGAAGCTCTCATCAACCAATACGAGGTGAAAAGCCAGAAAGATGATATAAAAGACCCCCAAAAACGTCGCAAGCCCCTGGGTGAGATCCCGTTTTTCTACCGAAAACATCGAGAGAAAACACATTACAATCGAGATAAATATCCACGGCAGGATGATATATGAGCGGATCTGAGGCATGAGATAGCCCGCATAAAGCAAGATCGTACTCGCCCAAAATACCCAGGATGCCGGCTTTTTGTCGCCAAAGGCGTCGGCAAACTCTTTCAGTGCGTACAGGGTGAGCACAAAGACGCCCGCGATCAGGAAATAACCGCCCAAAAAGACGAGGATGAGAATAGGCGCCATCAATAGCGCGGATTTTGCTCTTGTCTTCATATCGTCCTCACGCTCTATCGTCCTCCATACCGGCGTTTTCGCGCCGCAAATGCCCCGATGGCCTTGTCCAATTCCTGCGGCGTGTAGTCGGGCCAGAGCACCTCCGAAAAGACGAGTTCGCTGTAAGCCGTCTGCCACAGCAGAAAATTGGAAATGCGCTGTTCACCGCCGGGCCGGATCAGCAAATCCGGATCCGGCGTATCCCCCGTGTATAATAATTTCGCAAAGCCGGCCTCGTCTATATCCTGAAATCCTTCTGTCTCCGCCAGCTTTTTTGCCGCCGTCAAAATTTCCGCCCTTGACCCGTAGTTCAGTGCAATATGAAACCGCAATCCCGTGTTGTCCTTTGTCAATTCGATCGTGCGGTTCAGAGCGGCTGTCACGGGTTTTGAAAAAGGCGTCCAGTCGCCAAGCACATCCACGCACACGCCATTGCGGTGGAGTTCCCCGAGTTCCCGGTTCACATAGACGATCAGCAGCTGAAAGATGCCGGAGACTTCTTCCATGCTTCTCTTCCAGTTTTCCGTGGAAAAAGCATAGACCGTCAAATGCTTCACACCGATATCCGACGCATGGCGTACGATCTCTATCATCGCGTCCATACCGGCCTCGTGGCCCTTGTATTTCGGAAGACCCCGCTGCTCCGCCCATCTGCCATTGCCGTCCATAATGACAGCTATATGCCCGGGCATCGCCTCCTCCTTCAATGAAACGTCCGCAATCAAACTTCGAGTATCTCTGCTTCTTTTTTCTCGAGGATCTTGTCGATCTCCGTGATGGCGTCGTCTGCGTGTTTTTGCACTTTCTTTTCTTCGCTCTTCAGATCGTCTTCCGTCAGGTCGCCGTCTTTTTCCTGCTTTTTCAGATGTTCATTGGCGTCACGGCGCTCATTGCGGATAGCGACCTTCGCTTCCTCCCCAAATTTGTGTACCAATTTTGTAAGTTCTTTGCGCCGCTCCTCCGTAAGGGAGGGGATCTGCAGACGGATAGCCTTGCCGTCGTTGCTCGGGTTGATTCCGATGTTGGCGATATTGATCGCCTTCTCGATCTCATGCAGCGACTTAGGATCAAACGGCGTGATCATGAGCGATCTCGGATCCGGCACCGAAATGTTCGCAAGCATTTTCAGCGGCGACGGCGTCCCGTAATAATCGACCAGCACCTTGTCGAGCAAGGCCGGATTTGCGCGCCCCGCGCGCACGGTATTCAAATTGTCCTTGAGCGCATACAGGGTCTTTGCTATCCTGCCCTCAAATACTTCCTGTACATCTTTGTCCTGAGTATCCATTTTTCCCTCGCCTCCGTACTAATTTTTGATGATCGTTCCGATGGGTTCGCCCATGACAGCCTTCAGCATATTGCCCGGTTCGCTGAGGGCGAAAACGTGAATCGGGATACCGTTGTCGCGGCAGAGCGAGGCCGCTGTGCCATCCATGACTTTGAGATCTTTTTCAAGGATTTCCTGAAAGGTGATCTCATCAAAACGAACGGCCCCCGGGTCCAGTTCGGGATCTGCCGAGTAGACCGCATCGATCTTTTTGGCAAGCAGGATGACGTCCGCTTCGACCTCGGCCGCCCGAAGCGCCGCCGTCGTGTCGGTAGAAAAGAACGGATTTCCGGTGCCGGCCGCAAAGATCACGATATCGCCGCGCCCCATCTGTGCAATGGCTTTGCGGCGGATATATGGCTCGGCCACCTCGCGCATTTCGATGGCCGTCTGGACGCGCACGGGCAGACCTGCGTTTTCAAAAGCTGACTGCAGTGCGAGCGCATTGAGCACCGTAGCAAGCATGCCCATATAATCAGCCGTTGCCCGATCCATATTTTCACTCGTCCGGCCCCGCCAAAAATTGCCGCCGCCGACCACGACCGCCACTTCGATGCCCAGATCGTAAATCTGCTTGATCTCTGTGGCAACCGACCCCAGCGTCGCATCGTCGAGTCCAAAACGTCCCGCGCCCGCGAGCGCCTCGCCGCTGATTTTCAGCACCACTCTCTTGTATTTCGGCTCCGCCATAACAGCTCCTTCCGTGAAATTCGATCGCGTATATTATACCAAATTAACGGTTTGCCTTGTTGCCCCGTTTGCTGCGTTTTCTGCGGCTATTTTCGCCGTTTCGATCACGCCGGCGGCGCGCTTTGAAGGAATGATGATATCTCCTGCGGCATAGATACCGGGTATGCCGGTTTCCATCGCGTCATTCACCATGATCGCACCGTCCTCACAGGCGATTTGTCCGGCCATGAACCCCAGAGACAGCAAATTTGGTATCCGGCCCGTCGCGGCAAACAGCATATCGCACTCGATACAGCCGCGCTCAGTTTCGATGCCAAGACAGCCCCTTGCATCGGTCACGCCAAGGACCGAAACGCCCGGAAACAGGCGAACTCCTGACGCAAAAAGCCTTTTGGAGGTTTCTTTGCTGATTTCAAGGTCTGCGCCCGGCAGCATCCGCGGCTGCTTTTCGATGACCACCACCTTGCTTCCGAATGCGGCAAAGATCTCGGCGACGCTGCACCCGATGGAACCGCCGCCGAATACGATCAATCGCTTAGGCGCTTCCCTCAGAGTGAAGATTTTGTCGCTCGTGATGACGCCGCGGCGGTTCATGCCGGGCAGCAGAGGCACCACCGGCTGGCAGCCGCCGCAAAGAATAACTTTTTCGGCTGACAAGACGCCGACGCCGGAGATGATTTCATGTTCGTTCTTCAGCGCGGCCCTGGTATTCAGGACGATCACTCCTGCGTCCCTGAGCCGTCCGGTCATGTCGTCCGATAGAGCGGCGACGACCTTGTCTTTGCCGGCCAGACTGCTCTTTAGATCGATCGTTTCCGCCGGTACCGTGACTCCTCGTTTTTCCGCATCCCTGATCTGCCGCAGACGATCTGCTGTTTTGGTATAGACCTTCATCGGAATACGGCCGCGATACAGGTCGGTCCCCCCGACTTCATCCTTTTCAAAGAGGATGACTTTCGCACCCAATTCGGCCGCGCGGACCGCCGCCGTATAGCCGGCCGGACCGCCGCCGATCACGGCGATATCAAAATCATACCGGACCTTTGGTCTTGCGGGCGCTTCGGGTTTTTCGTTTTTTGTTTGTACTACGGGGTCGAAGATCACACTCGTCTGAGCGGCCGGCGGGGCTGTGGGCATCACAAGGGTCTGGGGCTCGCGGACAGGGTCTGTGTGCATTATTATTGGAGGAATTGGAGGAATATTTTCCGGAGGCGCCATCTCCTCAGGCTTGGCGCATGAGGTGATATCCGCGCCGGTCAGATAGGGGCGCTTGCCGGGCTTGAAAGCCGACAGCGGAGCGCCAGCCTGCCGGGACAGGGTCTTGGCGTAGGGGGTCGACGCGATGGGTTCGAACAGGTATTCCTGCATCTTACAGGGTTTCCCGGATCGCGGCTTCGATGCGCGCCGGTGTGGGGAAGGCAGCGGGTTCGAGCGCGGCGCTGAAGGGTATGGGCGAATGGCTGCCGCCCACGCGCTTGATCGGCGCGTCCAGGAAGTAGAAGGCTTCACTGTCTGCGATGCGCGCCGCGATCTCCGCACCGTAGCCGGAAAAGAGGGACGCCTCATGGACAATCACGCAGCGACGGGTCTTTTTGACGCTGGCAATGATCGTTTGAATATCCAACGGCACCAAACTGCGCACGTCCACGATCTCGCAGGAAATCCCGTTTTGCCTGAGCTTTTCGGCGGTCATGGCGCACATTTGCACCATGCGGCCATAGGTGATGAGAGAGACGTCTGAACCCTCACGCTTGACGTCGGCAAGGCCAAGGGGTATCGCATACGATTCTTCCGGCACGATCCCTGTCGTCTGGTAGAGCTTTTTCTGCTCCAAAAATATGACGGGGTTGTTGTCGCGGATCGCGCTCAAAAGAAGGCCTTTTGCATCGTAGGGCGTCGAGGGCGTCACGACTTTCAGCCCGGGGATATGGCAGCAGAGGTTTTCCAGCGACTGAGAGTGTTCGGCCGCCGCCCCGGTACCGCCGCCCGATGAGGCGCGGATCACCAGAGGGACCTGCACTGCGCCGCCGTGCATGAAATGCGCTTTTGCCGCCTGGTTCATGATCTGATCCCAGCACACGCTCATGAAATCCGAGAACATCAGCTCCGCGACGGGACGCATGCCCATCAGGGCCGCGCCAACAGCTGCGCCGATATAGGCAGTCTCGGCGATCGGCGTCTCGCGCACGCGCGCAGAGCCAAATTCGCTGATCATATCTTTGGTAACGCCAAAAGCCCCGTTGTAGACGCCTATATCCTCGCCGAGGAGAAAGACCGTTTCGTCGCGGCGCATTTCTGCGGTCAGCGTTTCACGGAGAGCTTCGGCATAGGTGATTTCGCGCATGAATTTGTCTTCTCTGTCTATAGCTGTCATTCTGCGTATGCCTCCATCCCCAGTCCCTCGGGCGTTGCCACGGGATCGGGACAAGTTTCCGCATAGGCCACTGCTTCATCGATCAGGCTGGACTGACGCGCGTCGATCGCCTCGAGTTCGTCACTTGAAAAACCGTTCGCGAGCATGATCTTTGAAAAACGCGCGACCGGATTTTTGTCCAACCATTCTGCGATTTCTTCCTGCGTGCGATAACGGTTGACGTCGCTCTTGGAATGGCCGCTCGTGCGGTAGGTATGCTCGACGATGAAGGCCGGGCGCTGACGCGTCACGACGTACTCCCTCGCCTCGCTGACGGTAGCATAGACAGAGAGGACGTCGTTGCCGTCCACCTCATAGCTGCGGATACCGAAGGGGATCGCGCGTTTTGTCAGGTCCATATCATTGACGGCCTTGCGCAGCGGCGTGCTCATACCGTAGCCGTTGTTCGTACAGACAAACAATACCGGCAACTGCCAGACGGCGGCCAAATTGAAGGCCTCGTGAACCGCGCCTTCGCTGGTTGCGCCATCGCCGAAAAACACGGCCGCCACCCGGTCCTGCTCGCCTCTCATCTTGAACGAGAGCGCCATACCGCAGGCGATAGGACAGGAAGCGCCTATGATACCGCCCATTCCGTATACATTGCTGGCCGGCGCGGCGATATGCATGGAACCTCCGCGGCCGCGATTGGCTCCGGCTTCCTTTCCAAGGATCTCCGCCATCATAGCTTTGATGTCGGCCCCCTTTGCGAGAGTCTGGCCATGTCCGCGATGCGAGGAAAGCACGCAGTCCTGCGGTTTCAGAGCAAAACAAGTCCCTACGCCCGTCGCTTCTTCGCCCACACCCAGATGGGTGGTTCCGTATAGTTTGCCCTGTTCATACAGATCGAGTATTCGTTCTTCAAATTTTCGCACAAGCATCAGGTATTCCATGATCCTTGTCATCAATGCATTGTCGTCTAATATTCCCTGAATATCAGCCATTCGTATCGTCCTCCTATGCGCCATGGCGGCATTCTCTTTAGCATAACGGAGAATCGGAAAATATTCAACCGTGAAGAGTGAAATTTCTATTGTTTCTATCGACGATAATACCGTTCCATCGCCTCTTTTTTGTATGAGGCGTAGGTGTTCTCTTCGATGGCCTTGCGGGCTCTCTCCATCAGATGTGTCAAAAATGTTAGATTGTGGATCGAAATCAGGGTCGCTCCGAGGATCTCTTTGGCCATAACGAGATGCCGCAGATACGCGCGTGAGAAATTGCGGCAGGTGTAGCAGTCACAAGAATAGTCGAGCGGGCCGAAATCTTCCGTATAGGCGGCGTTTCGCAGGTTGACAGAGCCGCCCCGCGTCATCGCCCTGCCGTGGCGCGCCTCCCGCGTCGGCATGACACAGTCAAACATATCGACCCCTCGTTCGATTCCCTCGAGCAAAGCGTCCGGCGAGCCGACGCCCATCAGATAGCGCGGGCGGTCCGGCGGGAGATATTCCGTGCAGTCGTCCAGTATCTCGTACATGAGATCCTTTGGCTCGCCGACGGACAGGCCGCCGATCGCGTATCCGGGCAGGTCGAGCGCCGTGATTTGTTCGGCTGACTGCCTGCGCAGGTCTTTGAACATGCCACCCTGCATGATACCGAACAGGGATTGCCGCTCCGTATCCCCGTGCGCTTCCTTGCAGCGCCCGGCCCATCGCGTCGTGCGCAGGACAGACGCTTCGACATATCCGCGCTCCGCCGGGTAAGGCACGCACTCGTCAAAAGCCATGATGATGTCCGCGCCGAGGGCGTTTTGGATCTCTATGGATTTCTCGGGAGACAGCAGATGGCGCGAGCCGTCTATATGTGAGGCAAAGGTGACGCCCTCTTCTGTGATCTTGTTGATCGACGATAGACTGAACACCTGAAACCCGCCGCTGTCCGTCAGGATCGGCCTGTCCCAGTGCATGAACCGGTGCAGCCCGCCGGCCTTCTTCACGACCTCATGTCCCGGGCGCAAATAGAGGTGATAAGTATTGGCAAGTATGATCTGCGCGCCGAGCTCCCTGACGTCGTCCGGTTTCAGCGCCTTGACCGTCGCAGCCGTGCCCACCGGCATGAAGACCGGCGTTTCGATCGCGCCGTGCGGCGTAGCAAGCCGCCCGCGTCTGGCCCGCCCGTCTTTCGTAATCAATTCAAAATTTACTGCATGCATTTCCTCAGTATTATACTATGGAAACCGAACAGCCGAAACCTTCGCTACTTCTCCTCCCAATGCGCATACAACGTAGTGGTCTTTGTGATCTTCACCACACTCGTATCCTTGATCTTCGTCCCGCCCGACGCCTTCGTATACCAGCCCTTGAACGTATAGCCCGCCCGCACAGGCTTTGCCAGCTCGCCGTACTTCGATCCGTATTTCACAGTCTTCGACTTGGTCTTGAGCGCCTTGCCGCCGTTCACATTGTACTTGATCTTGTAACTCTTCGCCGCCCACTGCGCATACAGCGTATGATCTTTTTCGTTCTTGACCGTCGTACTCTT
>JAISJT010000002.1 GCA_031261395.1 Eubacteriales Family XIII. Incertae Sedis bacterium | reverse complement strand
CGTAAAAAAATTCTCGGAATTTGCCAACCACAAAATGCCGGAAAACGCGTATATTGTTTTCAATGATATTAATTTGTCCACAGCCTACGGAGGTGGGCGTGAATATTTTGATAAAATGCTCAATCTTTTGGATGTCGGGGTTCACGATAGAGGACATTTTCATAATGATAATAAGCAAAATACATATGGATATGGTAGAGAGTTTCCGGAAAACACTCTCATATTTCCAATGGCGAGTATGCAAGAATACAATCCGTTTGGTAGCTGTTCAAGCGCCCAAATGATATATAAAAAGGTAGGGGTGAACACATGATAATAAGTGCAAGCCGAAGAACGGATATTCCTTCCTATTATTCCGATTGGTTGTATAACCGCATAAAGGAAGAGTTTGTTTTGGTTCGCAACCCGATGAATGTTCATCAAATAAGCCGAATTAGTCTTGCTCCCGATGTGGTGGACGGGATAGTTTTTTGGACAAAAAATCCCAAACCAATGATGGATAGATTATCCGAGCTGAAAGACTACACTTATTATTTTCAGTTTACCATTACGCCCTATGGAAAAGATGTTGAGCCAAATTTGCCGCCAAAAAATACCGATATTATTTTAACATTCAAACGATTGGCCGATATGATAGGCCCAGATAGAATTATATGGAGATATGATCCTATTTTGATAAATGCCAAGTATACACATGAGTATCATGTTCAAGCCTTTGCTAAGATTGCAGATGAGTTGCACGATTACACAAAAAAAACCACAATCAGCTTTATTGACGAAGACTATCGTGGCGTAAAAAGTAACATCAAAGATCTGGGCCTGTTGGATTTTTCAAGCGATGCGCAATTAAGCCTAAGTAAAGAGTTGGCGCAGATCGCCTTGAATTATGGCTTGAGCATTGACACGTGTGCCGAGAAGATAGATCTGCAGCGTTTTGGCATAGGTCACGCACGTTGTATTGATGATCGGCTTTTTGAAGAATTGCTAGATTGTCACCTCAACGTCGATAAAGATAAAACGCAGCGTCTCGAATGCGGTTGCGTTGCCAGCGTAGATATAGGAATGTACAACACATGCAAAAATGGCTGCCGTTATTGTTACGCAAATTACAACCAAAATATTGTCAATTCAAACCATCAAAAACATGACCCAATATCACCGCTTATTTCCGGAGAAGTAGGAGAGGTCGATAAAATTCATGATCGAGTTATTAAATCATGTAGAGATATTCAAGTAAGACTTGGCGATTTAATGGAATAGTAATGTCTGAAATAAAGAGAGCATAGATGGTCAAATGATGAATTTTCCGAATCAAAAAAATAACATAGCGCAGGGTTGTTCAAATGAAATATCGAATATTGCTGAAATATTTGAAACCACAAATGCGAAATTCATCGAAGAAGAACGTCTACTTTTTGACAGCGAAGTATCTGAGCGAACACTATGTTCTTCTCTATCGCAATTCCTTCACGATGCCATTAAAATCACAAAATACAAAGACTATTATGTTGATGTGGAGTACAACAGGAATCAGGCCAATTCTGAAAACAGACATATAAAAACAATAGTAAATGAACAAGAAAAAATAGTCTCTATTACTTGCGATTTGATAATACATAGCAGGGGGACAATTGCTGAACAAGACAATTCGCTTGCATTAGAAATGAAAAAATCTACACGGCCATTAAAAGAAAAATTGAAGAATCGGGATCGTCTTATTGCATTAACAAAAACCAGTTATGATGATATTTGGTCATTTGACGGCATCAGTCTTCCTGAACACGTTTGCGGTTATTTGCTTGGTGTTTATTACGAAATTAATTTTGCAAAGAGAGATATTCGCATTGAATATTATATTGACGGATGCAAAGTTTGCGATAAAAAGATTCAATATTAGCAATGTTGATTTTGTCTGGAAGTAAAATGAGCAACATTAATCGGCATGGTAATTTATAGCGAGAGACAACTATTTAGTGAGGATTCTGATGACTTGTTTAAATAATACAACCATCGACTGTAATTGCACATATCCCTGTTCGAAGCATGGGAAATGTTGTGAGTGCGTGGCTTATCATCGGGGGATGGGGGAGTTTCCGGCTTGTCAGTTTTCGGCGGAGGTGGAGCGGCGATATGACCGGAGTTTTGAGGCGTTGGTACGGGATCGGGCGGGCGTGTGATACACTGAGGGTAATGCTAAAACAATAGCATACGAGGTGATGAGCATGAAAATACTTGCAATCGTTGGGTCTCTGCGAGCGGAGTCGCTGAACAGGCAGCTTGCCGGATTGGCGGCATCGGCGGTGGGCAGCCGCGCGGAGTTTGAAATTTTGGAGTTTGGCGGTGTGCCGTTGTTTAATCAGGAGTTGGAATATCCTGCGCCGGAGGTTGTTGCGGCGGTGCGGCAGAAAGTGCTGCAGGCGGACGGGGTGTGGTTTTTTACGCCCGAATACAACCACTCTTATCCGGGCGTGCTGAAAAACCTGATCGACTGGCTGTCCCGGCCGCGCGGTGAGGACGAGCCGCAGGTGTTGTTCGGCAAGCCGGCCGCGATTTCCGGCATTACGCCGGGCATGTCCGGGACGGGGTTGGCGCAGGACCATCTGGTCACGCTTTTGAGCTTTCTCAATATGCGGATCATGAATACGCCGCGGCTGGTGATTCCGAGTGCGATGACGCAGGTCACAGACGGCAAGCTCACCTTGACGGAGAGTGCGGAATTTCTGCGGATACAAGCGGACGCCTTTGTTTCCTTTGTGGGTGGACGCGCGAGATGAGCTTGTTTGAATACAGGCTCGATGCGCCGAAGCAAAACTTTTATGACATCACGGCGCAGATCCGCGAGGCGGCCTGCAAAAGCGGCGTTACGGACGGTATCGCCGTGGTGTATTGCCCGCATACGACGGCGGGGATCACCATCAACGAGAACGCCGACCCGGACGTGGTGCGCGACCTGCTGTTTGCGTTGGACAAGACGTTTCCTGATCGGCCGGAGTTTCGGCATGGGGAGGGGAACAGCGCGGCGCACTTGAAGGCGAGTGCGATCGGGTCCAGTGTGACGGTGATCGTCGAGGGCGGCAGGCTCGTCTTGGGAACGTGGCAGGGCGTGTACTTCACGGAGTTTGACCCGCCGCGCAGCCGGAAGTTTTATGTGAAGGTGCTCGCGCACTGCTCGACGCGCTGATCACGCGCTGATCACATCAAACTGCGCATTGTATAGATCGGCATAGAATCCGCCTGCCGCGAGCAGTTCCTCGTGCGTGCCCTGCTCGATCACATCGCCGTGGTCCATGACGAGGATGACGTCCGCATTTTTGATGGTCGAAAGTCTGTGCGCGATCACAAAACTCGTATGGCCGTGCTTGAGGTTGTCCATCGCCTTTTGGATCAGGCCTTCCGTCCGCGTGTCGACCGAGCTGGTCGCCTCGTCGAGGATGAGGATCGGACTGTCCGCGAGGATCGCGCGCGCGATTGTGAGCAGCTGCTTTTGGCCGGCCGAGATGTTGTCCGCGTCCTCCGACAGCATCATATTGTACCCGTCGGGCAGCGTCTTGATAAAGCGGTGGACGTGGGCTGCCTTTGCCGCCTCTTTCACCTCTTCGTCCGTCGCATCCGGACGTCCGTATTTGATATTTTCCATAATGGTACCCTTGAAGAGCCAGGTATCCTGCAGGACCATGCCAAAATTCCGGCGAAGATTTGGACGCCGGATTGTACGGATATCCTGTCCGTCGATCAGGATCGCGCCGTCATTCACGTCGTAGAAGCGCATCAGCAGTTTGACAAGGGTCGTCTTGCCGGCGCCTGTCGGTCCCACTATGGCGACCGTGCTGCCCGGCGCGATGTGCTCGGTCAGATCGTTGATGATGATCTTGTCTTCGTTGTAGCCAAAATGCACGTTGGCAAAATCCACGAGGCCGCTTGCTTCGCCCATCTCGGTCTCGCCCACGTCCGGGGTTTCCTCTTCTTCATCGAGGAAGGCGAACACGCGCTCGGCCGATGCCGCCATGCTCTGCAGCTGGTTGACCACCTGCGCCATCATCGTGATCGGTTGTGTGAAATTGCGCACGTAGACGATGAAGGCCTGGATGTCGCCGACCGTGATCACGCGCTGGAAGGCGAGCACGCCGCCGATGATCGCCACGGCCACGTAGCCCATATTGCTTACAAAATTGATGATGGGCTGCATGAGACCCGACAGGAATTGGCTCTTCCATGCGGATTTGTAGAGGATGTCGTTGGTCTCTTCAAATTCCCTGATCGACGCATCCTCATGGTTGAACAGTTTCACGATCGCATGACCGGTCACGTCCTCCTCGACCTGCCCGTTCACCTTGCCAAGAAACTCCTGCTGGCGATAAAAATGCTTCTGCGAAAATTTCATGATCAGTGCGATGAACCCAATCGAAACCGGCAGCATCACAAGGGCGATCAGTGTCATGAGCGGGCTGATCGACAGCATCATCACGATGGCGCCGATGATATTTGTGACGCTGAATATGAGCTGCGTCACGCTTTGCCCCATGCTCTGCGTCAGCGTGTCTACATCATTCGTGATGCGCGAAAGGACGTCGCCGATGGCATTCGACTCGAAATACCGCATCGGCATCACATGAATTTTTTCGGAAATACGGTTCCGCAGATCATAGCCTGTCTTCTGCGTGATCCCGCTCATGATCCAGCCTTGGATCATACCAAAGGCGAGGGAAGCCAAATATAGGATCAACAGGGTTCCGATGATGCCGAGGATCTTGTCGAAATCGATCCCGCCGCCCGCGCCCGCCGTGTACTTCGAGACGAGTCCGTTGAACAGTTCCGTGATGGCCCTTGACAATACCTTGGGCCCGTAAATGCTAAAGACCGCCGAGAGCGCTGCGAACGCGACCACAAAGCCCAGCGCCACATGGTAGCGCTTCAGGTAGCCGAGCAGTTTCCGGATCGTACCTTTGAAATCTTTCGGTTTTTCGCCTGGCACCATGCCGGAGCCGGGACCACCCGGTCCGCCGGGCCCGCGTCTGCGCCGCTCTGTTCTCGCCGTGCTAAATTTATTTTTTCCCTCAGCCACTGTCTATTATCCTTCCTATGTCATTCCCGCCTTCGCGGGAATGACAGCTTATGCCGTCAGTTCCGTCTCCGAAAGCTGCGAACTCGCGATCTCACGGTAGACCTCGCAGGTCTCGAGCAATTCCCTGTGTGTGCCGATCCCCACGACCTCGCCCTCGTCGACGACGACGATCTTGTCCGCCCGCAGGATCGTGGCGATGCGCTGCGCGACGATCATCACGGTCGCCCCGCCGAGCTTGCCCGACAGCGCACGCCTGAGCGCTGCGTCGGTCTTGAAGTCGAGCGCCGAAAAGCTGTCGTCAAAGATGAAGATCTCCGGATGCTTTGCGATGGCCCGCGCGATAGAAAGCCTCTGCCGCTGGCCTCCCGAAACGTTCGAGCCGCCTTGCGCGATTTCCGACTCGTATCCGTCTTCCTTTTCCGCGATGAAGTCTTCGGCCTGCGCGATCCGGGCCGCATCGTGCATATCCGCATCCGTCACCTGAGGCCCGGAGTACTTCAGATTGCTGCCGATCGTGCCGCGGAATAGCGCACCTTTCTGTGGCACAAATCCGATGAGTGAACGCAATTTGTGCTGCGACAGATCGCGCACATCCACTCCGTCGATCTGCACGCTGCCGCTCGTGACGTCGAACAGCCGCGGGACGAGATTGATCAGCGTCGATTTCCCGGACCCCGTCCCACCTATGATCGCCGTCGTCTGTCCCGGCTCCGCCGCAAAACTGATATGCGCGAGCGTATCCTCGTCGGCGTCGTGATAGCGGAAGGTCACATCGTCAAAGACCACGCGTCCTGCAAAATTATTATTCTCAAAGTGCAGTTCGGATGCCGGTTTGTCCGAGACCGAGCTGCCCGTCTTGACGACCTCGAGCACGCGCGTCGCCGCCACAGCCGCGCGCGGCAGGATGATCGTGACCATCGCCAGCATCATGAAACTCATGACGATGAACATCGTATAGCTCATGAACGCCATGAGATCGCCGACCTGCATCTCGCCCGCGTCGATCCCCTTGCCTCCAAACCAAACTATGCTGACCATGGTGATATTCATAATAAAAAACACCCCCGGCATGAACATAGTCATAGCCCGATTTGTAAATAATTGATTTCTGTAGAGATCGGTGCTCACTTTGTCGAACCGCTTCTTCTCGAAATCCTCGCGACAAAATGCCCGAATGACCGGCAGGCCCGTGAGTATCTCGCGCGAGACAAGGTTGACCCCATCGATGAGGGTCTGCATCTTCTTGAATTTCGGCATTGTGATACCGAGCAGCGTGCCGATGACCGAGGCCAGGATGACGACCGCTACCACGATGACCCACGACAGGCCAGTGTCGGTCCGGCCCACCATGATGATGCCGCCGACGGCCATGGCCGGCGCAAAGAGTACCATGCGCAGAAACATCACCACTGCCATCTGGATCTGCTGAACGTCGTTTGTCGACCGGGTGATCAGAGAAGCGTGGCTGAATTTGTCCATCTCCGTATTCGAAAAATACATGATTTTCGTGAAAGCGTCTTTGCGCAAACTGCGCCCAATGCCTGCCGAAACGAGCGAGGCAAGCAGGCCGACGAGTACGGCGACAGCTACGGCAATCAAGGTAAATATGGCCATGATGCCAGCCATATGCAGCATATAGTCCGTCTGGATCTTTTGCATGTCGAGACCGAGCGCTTCGTATTCGGCGCGCACGTATTCGACGGCGGCGGTTCCGAGCATGGTGACGCCAAGACCCATCTGCGCCATTTGGTTTTCAATACTTTCATGGATCGCCGTCACGTCTGCGTCCGTGCCCTGCCCCGCCATGACCTTGCCGATCAAGGCCGTGAGCTCCGGACTCGGCGCAAACGCAGCGTCCGTCTCTGCACCGTCATTCGCCGGCTTGACCGGCGAATCCACCGGCACCTGCGTGACCAGCGCCTCTTCCCGCGCCGCCTGCAGCTGCATGCCAATCACCATCGGAATCGTAAAGTCGTTCTTCAGCGCCGTCCGCTCCGGGCTGTCCTTCGCATAGCCGGCTTTCAGCGCCAGCCGGTCTTCCCCGTCTACGGGCGCATAGGCCGCATCGACTTCCGCGCGCTGCGCCTGCGTCATAAAGAGCTGAAGCTCCTGCATCGACTGCGTGCCGATTTGCCCCGGCACCGCGTCTTCGATGCCGCCCTGCATGATGCCCACATCCACGATGCTGCTCGTATAATTGGGCAGTTCGAGTTCGCAGTACGCCTGCGCGATCAGCAAGAGGACGATCGCGATGATCGCCGGGATATGTTTCTTGTCCCGAAACAACAACGAAAAGAAATTCATACATCCGCCTCCGATAGGATATCAGCCAGCTTGTTGACCAGCCGAATGAGTTCTTTTGTATCCTGTGCGCCAAAGCGGTCGATCAGCAGATCGACCCGATTGTCGAAAACTTTTTGGTGCGCCGCGATCTGTTCTTCACTGACTTTGGTCAAACGCACAATGATTTCCCTGCGGTTTTCGGGATTTGTCTCGCGCGTGATATAGCCTTTCTTTTCCAAAGAACTCAGCATCTGCGACACAGCGGCTTTGCTGATGCAAAGATATTCGCTCATGGAGGAGAGCCATGTCCCCTCGTATTCATCGTCATCTTCACGTTCGGCGATACGCTGCATGAAAATGAGCTCTGCCATATTGACGTGGTGAATTGCGTGCTCACCGTACCTCGTCTCGTTGTCAAGGCCGTGCTTGCGCCGGCTGACGTTCTTGAAACGATACATCGCATGCATGAGCTCATCTTTGATCTCGCCGTAGTTTTCTCTTGTGTTTTCCACTTAACCACCTTAATTGTTGCGAAATTAATTATTAAGTACTTAACAAATATACATCGCAATATGAAGTGTGTCAAGTAGACCGGTTCGCTTTTGTTTCGAATCGGTCTGCGGAGTTTATAGATAGACTCGCTTACACCGCCACCGCCGGCGCGATTTTTTGCGCCAGCAACTGCACCAAGGGCTTGAACCGTCCCACCAGCGCTTGGACGGATTCGGGATACAGCGCGAGTTCCTCCGGCGCCAGGCGCGAGAGCGCGGGGATGGCCATCACTGACTTTGCCGTTTCCTTTGCGACCTTCGCCGTGCTTTCTTTCATCGTTCCCTCGCTCGCCATTTTACCCGCCATGCCTTGGTATATCAAGGTGTAACTGTTCGCAATGCCTTGAATCAGGTACTCGACGACCTCCTCAGGATTGCCGCCAAACACGGCGGCATCCTTCAAGACATCGGTCATGACGCGCAGATATTCCAGACACTCCGGCTTTTGAACATACTCGGAAAACTGCGTAAAAATTTGGTCGTTCAGCGCGTCGATACCCCCGCCGTGGGCAAAGGCGGCAACCGCCATTTTTTCTGAACCCGCAAACACCGTGCCTTTGGCGACGGTTTTCACTGTTAGCGCGGTTTCCGCCATAGGTTCGCCGTCGTTCAATTCCTTAAAGGTATCCAAAATATCCAAATGCAACTGCAC
>JAISJT010000113.1 GCA_031261395.1 Eubacteriales Family XIII. Incertae Sedis bacterium | reverse complement strand
CAGGATGTATTAAACTGTATCTCACAAAATCCGGCGATTACTTCGATTGAAATTGCTGATTCACTAAAAGTTAGTCGAAAGACCATTTCTGCCCGAATAAAAGCATTAAAGGAAAAAGGGATCATTGAGCGTATTGGTTCTGATAATAACGGACGCTGGCAGATAAAATAGGCTATAAAAGGATGAATGAGACCTATCTGAAGGTGACGATCCATACTACTACGCAGGGGGCGGAGGCTTTGGCGCCGGTTTTGGAGCGTTGCGGCGTGACGTCTTTTAGTGTGGAAGATTCGGCTGATTTGGATTTTGTTATTGGCAGTGCGGCGGGGGCGGTTTGGGATTTTGTCGACCCGGCGCTGGAAGCGGATACGGGCGCGGCGGTGCGCGTTTCTTTTTATTTACCTGAAACTGATGTCGGTGTGCATGCAGGCAGTGACAGAGACGGCTATCTGAATATAGGTAGTAGCAGAGACGGCTATTTGGATGCAGACTGTGGCGGAGACGCTGACACGCTCCGCAGCGTACCTTTGGCTGTGGCAGATTTGCAGCGCGAGGTGATGCAAGGCGCTTATGGGCCGGAGGCGGACTTTGGACCGCTATCTATCGAAACCGAGTTGATTTGTGATGACTGGGTGGAGCGCAGCCGAGCCGCGTTTCATACGTTTTCACCGGCAAAAGGTATTGTGATTCGTCCGCCCTGGGAGGATTGGGCAGGTGAAGCTGCCGGGGATGAGGCAGAGACCGTCATCGTCATTGACCCCGGCATGGCATTTGGCACGGGCTCTCATGAAACCACCTCGATGTGTCTGACCGCTCTTGCGGAGGCGATCGACCGGCGCCGGGCAGCAGCGCCGGGAGACGGTACACTGCGCGTTCTTGATGTTGGCACGGGATCGGGTATTCTTGCGATCTATGCGGCTCTGCGCGGCGCAAAGCGCGTTGTGGCGGTGGAGATCGATCCCGATGCGGCGGCGTCCGCGCGCGGAAATCTAAAAATCAACGGAGTAGAAGATCATATTGAACTGATCGTCGGCGATGTTTGTCAGGCGGGCGTCTTGCCGGACGGCGAGGAGTACGACCTGATACTGGCAAACCTCACATGCAGGCTCTTGGCGGCGTTGCTGCCGGCCTTGCGGCTGCGGCTGGCTCCCGGCGGCATGTTCATACTGTCCGGTCTGCTTGATGCGCAGGAAGAGGCGATACGCGAGGCGCTTGCTGCATCCGGGCTTGAAGTTTTAACGATTTTTCGGATGGGGGAGTGGTTGGCGGTCTTGGCGGGGGAGGGATTCCCGCCTTCGCGGGAATGACAGGGCCCTCGCGGGAATGACAGGGGGTGTGGGCATACGGTGAAAAGACTGTTTGTTGATGCGTCGGATATCTTGGGTGACGAAATACATATTTATGACAAGGGGCAGATCAATCACCTTTTGCATGTATTGCGCATGAAAATTGGCGACGCGCTGCTTGTTTTCGACGGCGCCGGTATGGAATACAGTACGGAAATCATAGAAATCGCTGAGACAAAAAAGCCTGAAGTCGTGCTCGGAGTCAAAAGCGCCAGGCCTTTTGAAAGATTTCCGAAAACGGCGGTTACGCTTTTTCAGGGAATACCTAAGGGACAAAAATTTGATGAGATCGTTCGCAAATCTACGGAACTTGGAGTCTACCGTATCGTCCCGCTCGAAACAGCGCGTGTCGTGGCGGAAATACGGCAGGAATCTTTCGAAAAGAAACGCGTGCGCCTGAATCGCATCGCGGAGGAAGCGGCCAAACAGTCCCGGCGCGGCGATGTGCCGGAAGTAGCGCCTCCTGTTACGGTTGCCGGGGCTTGCGAGCGGATCGCCGCCGGCACAGCGGCAAACGAGAGGTCCTTGCGCGAAAACGCCGCCTTTGACGCCGCGATATTGCTGTACGAACTCGAAGACGGATTGACACTCAAGCAAGCGCTGCGCAGACTCAAACCGGAGGCAAAATGGGATACGGGCCTGAACATCGCACTCCTGATCGGTCCCGAGGGCGGCTTCGAGGAAGCGGAGGCCTCACTTCTCACCGGGGCCGGAGCGATTTCCGTTACGGTCGGAGATACGATACTGCGCACGGAAACTGCCGGGCCGGCGGCGCTTGCTATGTTATTGTATGAATTGGAATTGTAGATTGCGGCTCGGCGGCAGGGGTGACACTATAGCTGGTTTTTGTACTGGCTGATGGTGATTCCTTCTGTTTGTTTGAAGATTTTGCGCAGGGCGCCGGCCGAGGAAAAACCTACGCGTTCCGCGATGTCGTCGACGGACAGATCCGTTGCCTGCAGCAGGGATTTTGCATAAGTCAGACGCAGCATGCGCAGCGTCTTGCCGAAGGTGGTCCCGAACATCTTGCGGAACAGGCGGTTTGCATGTCTCGGCGAGATGAACAGGCTTGAGGCGAGGGTCTCGAGCGAGATGTCCTCGGAATAATGGGCATGGATATACTTCGTGGTTTCGATGGCGAGGTTCAGCGACTGTTCGGCGGCATCGGAATCGACTTCCACGGAAACGATATGGCGGAGCGCCTGAATGAAAAAGCCGTAATAGAGCATATTCGTATAGGTGGTCCAGCCGAACTGCTTGTCGGTCGTTTCGTTGTAGATTTGGCTGAGCAGAAACTCCGCATCCCAGCCGGCAGATACATAGGTGAACGTCTGCTCCGTGGTACGCTTCAGGAGCGCATCGATTTGCCGCAGTTCCTTGAAATCGGCCGATTGGCGCGCCGGGTGCCCCTTGACGGGTTTGAAGTCAAAGATCAGGATGAAATAGGTTTTCTTTTCCCCCGGAATATTTTGCACATGGTGCGCTGTATTGGCGGATACCATCATCAGATCCCCGGTGTGCATCTCTAATTCTTTATCGTCAAAACGGATGACAAGGTCGCCGTCGTGGATATAAAACAATTCCATATAGGAGTGCGCATGGCGAAACTCCACCGTCTCTTCATTCAGCATTTCCGCATAATGAATCACGAAATCATAGGATCCGAGCGGCAGGTGCTTGACCTGTTTTTGGCTGATTGTCTGTTGTCTCTCCGGATTGCCTGACATGAATATAGTCTATCCCTATTTTGCGCGTCAGGCAAGACTGCACAAAAAGGACATCAAACCGTAAAATCTGGCGGGAATGCGCTTTGTTTGCGCACAATGCGGTTATATAATTGAATTTGTAAGGAAAGGAGAACCCTCTATGTATCAATATAATGTGGACATCGAGCTGGTCAAAGAACTCGAAGCGAAA
>JAISJT010000027.1 GCA_031261395.1 Eubacteriales Family XIII. Incertae Sedis bacterium | reverse complement strand
GCAAGATATACAGACGCATCCTGCAAGCTCTGCAGAAGGGAAGCGCAAAAGCTCTTCCTCAAAGGCGATCGTTGCTATTCAGCAAAATGCGCGCTCGAACGGCGTGCCTTCCCCCCGGGCCAGCACGGCCAGGGAAGAATGCGCAAGACGTCGGACTACGGGCTGCAGCTTCGGGAAAAACAAAAGGCAAAGCGCTTCTACGGCATGCTCGAGAAGCAGTTCCTGAATACGTTTAAAAAGGCCGCGAAGAAAAAGGGCATCACGGGCGACAATCTCTTGGTTGCCCTCGAGACCCGGCTCGACAATGTCGTGTTCCGCATGGGATTCGCGTCGTCGCGCAAGGAAGCGCGCCAGTTGGTCAATCACGGACATTTCACGGTCAACGGTAAGAAGCTGGACATCCCTTCGGCCGAGATCGTACCCGGCAGCGTCGTCGCCGTGCGCGCGCGCAGCCAGAAGTCGCCCAAATTCGAAGAAATCAAGGAGATGCAGATCAGTGTTCCCGCATGGATCAGTGTAGACGTTGCCAAGCTTACCGGCACCGTACTTTCTCTGCCCAGACGCGAGGAAATCGATACACCGATCGCTGAACACCTTATCGTCGAGCTATATTCGAAGTAAGGAGGAAACAGAGTGATTCAAATCGACAGACCCACGATCGACATCGTTTCTGACGATGCAGACGAGACCTACGGAAAATTCGTACTCGAGCCGCTTGAGCGCGGATATGGAACTACGCTGGGCAACAGCCTGCGCCGCATCCTGCTTTCCTCGCTCCCCGGCAGCGCCGTGACGAGCATCAAGATCGACGGCATCATGCACGAGTTTTCGACGCTTCCCGGTATCAAGGAAGACGTCACCGAGATCATCCTCAACCTGAAGAGGCTCGCGGTGCGCGTCAATTCGGACGACGAGAAGACGGTCATCATTGACGCGAAGGGTCCCTGCGAAGTAACGGCAGGAGATATCCGCCTTTCGGCCGATGTCGAGATTTACAATCAGGATCTGCATATCGCGGAGCTGGCGGAAGGGGCAAATCTCTATATGGAGATCAACCTCGCCAAGGGTCGCGGTTATGTGACAGCGGACCAAAACAAGACGGACACTACGCCCATCGGCGTGATCCCCGTCGACTCGATTTACACGCCTGTGACGAAGGTCAACTTCGCGGTGGAAAACACCCGTGTCGGCCAGGTCACCGACTATGACAAACTGAGCCTTGAGATCTGGACAGACGGCAGCATCGCCCCCAAAGAGAGCGTTGCCATCGGCGCCAAGATCATGCGCGAGCATCTGGATCTGTTCATCAATCTTTGCGACAAGACGGATGACATGGACATCATGGTCGAAAAAGAGGAAAGCTCAAAAGAGCGCACGTTGGAAATGCCGATCGACGAGCTTGAACTGTCGGTTCGCTCATTCAACTGCCTCAAGCGCGCAAACATCAACACCGTCGAAGAGCTGATGAACAAGTCCGAGGAAGACATGATGAATGTCCGGAATCTTGGACGCAAGTCTCTCGACGAAGTCAAACAAAAATTAGAAGATCTCGGTCTTGGGCTGAGATCGAGCGAAGAGTAAAGAAAGGAGGGAGAGATGCCGGGTTATAGAAAGCTGGGCCGGGATTCCGCCCACCGCAAGGCAATGCTGAGAAACCTCGTCACGGATCTGCTCCGGGAGGAACGCATCACGACGACGGAGATGCGCGCAAAAGAAGCGCGCCGCTTGGCCGAAAAGATGATCACGCTGGGCAAGCGCGGCGACCTGCACGCACGCCGCCAGGCTCTGGCCGTCATCTACGATGAAGACGTGGTGACGAAGCTCTTTGAAACGATCGCGCCTAAGTACGAAGACCGCCACGGCGGCTACACGCGTATCCTGAAGCTGGGCCCGCGCCGCGGCGACGCTGCCGAGGAAGTTTTCCTCGAGTTGGTCAAGTAGCCGCAGCCAGCCATGCGGAATAACAAAAGCGGGCCGCATTGTTTGTGCGGCCCGTTTTGCATAATGATGACTGATAACATAATAATAAACATAGAAGACCTCGGCTTCGACTACGCCTCAGACGACGGCGAGATCGCCGCCCTGACCGGCGTGAGTCTCTCGCTTGCCCGTGGCAGCTTCACAGCGGTCATCGGGCGGAACGGGAGCGGCAAGTCGACCCTCGCCAAAAACATCAACGCCCTGCTCGTGCCGACCCGAGGCCAGGTGACGGTTGGCGGCTTCGATACACAGGACGAAGACCGCATCTGGGAGATCCGCCGCATGGCGGGTATGGTCTTTCAGAACCCCGACAACCAGCTTGTCTCGGCGGTAGTTGAAGACGACGTCGCCTTTGGTCCGGAAAACCTCGGCCTGCCGCGCGAGGAGATTCGCGCGCGCGTCAGATCCTCGCTCGAGTCCGTCGATATGTACGATCAGCGCAAGATGGCTCCGCATCTTCTTTCCGGCGGACAGAAACAGCGCATCGCTATTGCCGGCGTGGTCGCCATGCGGCCCGACGTCATCATCTTTGATGAGCCGACGGCTATGCTGGACCCCGAAGGCCGCGGCGAAGTCTTGGACATCGCAAAACGCCTTCACGCCGAGGGCATCACGGTGCTGCTCATCACGCATTTCATGGAAGAGACTGTAGACGCGGATCGACTCGTCATCATGGACCGCGGCCGTGTGGCGATGGACGGCGCTCCCGGAGAGATCTTCACCCGCACGGAAGAGCTGCGCGCCCTGGGGCTGCGGCTGCCCTTTGCTGTGGATTTGGCGGAAGGTCTGCGCGCCCGAGGCGTACCCATCCCCGAGGGGCTGCTGCACGAAGAAGAATTGGCGGAGGTTTTGACATGCCTGAATCAAAAATAATTGTCAAAAACCTTACACATACCTACAACAAGGGGCTTGCGTATGAGACGCATGCTGTTGACGACGTGAGCTTTGAGGTCGCTGAGGGGGAATTTTGCTCCATTGTCGGTCATACGGGGTCGGGCAAATCTACACTGGTCCAGCATCTGAACGGACTACTCAAACCAACATCGGGGAGCGTTACAGTCGGGGGTGTGGATGTTACAGCAAAAGGCGCGTCCGTGATCGATGTCCGCCGGAAGACGGGGATGGTGTTTCAGTATCCCGAATATCAGCTCTTCGAGGAGACGGTGTACTTGGATGTGGCCTTCGGGCCGAAAAACCTTGGCATCGCGGAGGACGAAATAGAAGTACGAGTCAGGGAGGCGCTGGGGCTTGTCCATTTGGATTATGATGAATTTGCACAGCGCTCGCCGTTTGAATTGTCGGGCGGGCAAAAGCGCATGGCGGCGATCGCGGGGGTGCTGGCGATGCGACCGGAAGTGCTCATCCTCGACGAACCGACGGCGGGGCTCGACCCCAAATCGCACGAGGACGTCCTCGCGCTGATTGTGGATATCCGGAGGCAAACAGGCTGCACGGTCCTCCTCGTCTCGCACAATATGGACGACGTCGCGGCGTTGTCGGACCGGGTGTTTGTGATGGCGGCGGGGCGTATCGTCAGGGCCGGAACGCCGGAGGAAGTGTTTGCCGACGAAGAATTTATGAAAGGCATCGGGCTCGGAGTGCCGCGCGCGCGCGCGTTTGCTTCGCTGCTGGCGAGGAAAGGACTTGTGCTGCCGGCGGCGGAACGGATCCTGACGCGGGGGCGTTTGCTGGATGCACTGGGGGCCCTGACGTCATGATACGCGACATCACGATAGGCCAGTATTATCCGGGGTACAGCTCGGTTCACAAGCTTGACACGAGGCTCAAGATCCTGATGGTGCTTGCCTATATGGCGGCGATCTTTGTCGCCAGCGATTTCGTGGGCTATGTCATCGTCCTGATCGGTCTGCTCTGTGTGGTTGGGGTTTCGAAGGTGCCGGGGCGCTTTATCCTGCGCGGGCTCAAGCCGATTTTCATCATCATCGCGTTTACCTTTGTGCTCAATTTGTTCATGACGAAGGGGGATGTGTTCGTGACGCTCGGGCCGCTGCAGGTCACTTCACAGGGGGTGTACACGGCGTGCTATATGGCGCTGCGCATCATCTTCCTCATCATCGGAGCGTCGATGCTGACCTTTACGACGAAACCGGTCAAGCTCACGGACGGCATCGAAAGTCTGCTGAAGCCCTTTGTGCGCTTTGGGATGCCGGCGCATGAATTGGCGATGATGATGACGATTGCCCTGCGCTTCATCCCGACCCTGCTCGAGGAAACGGACAAGATCATGAAGGCACAGCAGGCGCGTGGCGCGGATTTTGAGACGGGCAATATATTCCGGCGCGCCAAGGCTCTGATCCCGATCTTCATCCCCCTCATCGTCGGCGCTTTCCGCATGGCGGGCGATCTCGCGATGGCGATGGAGGCGCGCTGCTACCGGGGCGGCGAAGGACGGACAAAGATGCACGAGTTCCGCTTCGGCCTTCGCGATGCAAAGGCTATTGTCTGGTTCGCTGTCTGGTTTGGGCTGATCGTGTGCGAGCGCATCTTCGATCTGCAGTCGATGTTAGTAGCGTGGCTTTCATAGCGGGAGTTCTCGATGAGACATAGACCGGTCAAAAGTTTGGATGCCAAAATCGCGGCGCACAGCCACCTGCTGCTCGTCCCGGAAAAGGATGCACGTCCTGTCACCCTGGCCGCCGCGCCGCAATCCATTTCACCACAGGAGGACAGGCACGCTGTCTTGCCCTGCGAGGCGGAAGCGCCGAAAGAAAGCCACCCCGGCCGCTGGTACGAACGCGAAACCCCGCGCTATGTCATACCGGAAGACTTTGCGCACGCCCCGGTCTTCGTGGAGTTTGGCTGCGGCAAAGGCGACTTCATCAACGCCCTCGCCGTGTCGCCGGAAGCCGACCGGATCGGTGCGCTCATGATCGGCGTCGAAGGCGGCGGGAGCATCGTGCTCGCGGCCCTGCGCAAGACGGCCGATGCCGGCTTGACCAATGTGCGTTACATCAACCACTACGTGAACGACGCAGCGGCGGCCTTCGCGCCCGCCTCGATAGACGGCATCTTCCTCAACTTCTCCGACCCCTGGCCCAAAGACCGCCACGCAGACCGCCGCCTCACCTCGCCATCCAAAGCGGCGGCCTACTTCTGCGTCCTCAAGCCCGGCGGCTTCGCCGTGATGAAGACCGACGGCAGGCCACTCTACGAGTATTCACTCGAAACCTTCCGCGCCGCCGGATTCACCATCGTCTACCAGACAGAAGACCTATCCGCCGCCCCCGCCATACCGGGCGCCACGCAACCAATGGCCATCATCGGCGCAGCGACCTCTGTCATCCCGACCGCCGCAGCAGCGACCTCTGTCATCCCGGGCGCCGCCCCGGGATCCACACAACCAATGGCCATCATCGGCGCAGCGACCCAGACCGAATACGAGCGCCGCTTCCGAGGCCTCGGCTGCCCCATCTCCTGCTTCATCGCGATCCGCAGCGCCTAAAAACGTCAACGAAACAGACCAGGAGTTCTGCCCAACTCGTACCGCCGTCAATTTGCGTAAAAATAGGGCCTCATATTTACGGAAATTGACGGCAATACGAGAAAAATCCACAAAAATATATTTATGTAATACATTGACATAGCAGCCTTCGTGTTATATGATTTCCGTAATATGACATTTGTGATGCGCGGACTTGACGCCGTGGGAAAGTAGATTGGGTTTGGAAATGAGGGCGATGAGTAGTATAATGAATATGGAAGGCAATTGGAAATTCGATTGGTCGATACCGGAACGACAGGGCTATGAAGTGTACGCGCTTGCGATTCCGGAGATTTCAGAAGTGCAGGGATTGATTGCACTTCGCTCCGATGCAGAGAATCTTGCAGTGGAAGGGTATTTGTTGGAAGCAAATCCGAAAAATGTAGGAAACAACGGTGTTTACAAAGGAGCAGGCGCACATCTTACTGCGTTTGCTTGCAAAACAGCTTTAGACAGAGGTTTTGGCGCATATTATTTTGTTGCAAAGACAAATTTGATTGAACATTACAAGAATACGCTTGGTGCCATGCAAGTAGGTAATAGCCAGAAGATGATTATTGAGGGCGCCTCGTTCCGTAAATTGTTAGAGCACTATTATAAAGGAGAGCGAAGATGAAATTTGAAATTCTGGAACCATCGGAGCAATTTAAAAAAGAAAGACTCGCAAGATTGTATCGGGACGCGATGGATCCCAATCAGGTTCCCGGTTGGGTGACGTGTTTAAAGAGGCCTGAAGAACCCGGTCAGGCGCACGCGATAGAGACGATTGCAAGCGAGGTTCCGGCGAAATAGACGAGAGGGAGGTACCTAAGATGTTTGAACCCCTAAAGAAATATGATGTACAAGAAACGCGCCGTATCGCCCGTGCGGAAGGTGAGGCGGAAGGCTTGGCAAAAGGCAAAGCAGAAGGCAAAGCGGATTCTGCTCGCGGGATGAAGGCTGACGGGGTAGATATTGCTTTCATTGCAAAATACACCGGTCTATCCGCAGCGGAGATTGAGGCGCTTTGATTTGTAAGACAAAAGCCATTTGTTTCTTTGCGCCTGCGGTTCCCTTCGCTCCCTCGGAAACAGAGGGAGTTTTTGATTTTTGTTTCAGTGCCGGCTTTTGCGGGTATGATACTTCAATAGGGCTAAGTAACAATAAGGACTGAAATGAACCGGGTAAAAAAAGTTCCGGCGGTCTCGGGGATTTTTGAAAAAGCGTGCAGTATTTTTGCAAATTGACAGACTAATAATTAATGAGGGGCAAAAAACGTCAATAGAAGCGGCAAATACGTTTACAAAACGGGAGTCCCTGTTTCAA
>JAISJT010000015.1 GCA_031261395.1 Eubacteriales Family XIII. Incertae Sedis bacterium | reverse complement strand
GTCAGTTTCGAAGAAGGCCGCGAAGAAGGCCGCGAAGACAAAGCGGAAGAGGTTGCTCGCGATATGAAACGTGATGGTATGGAATCGGCGTTGATTGCGAAGTATACAGGGCTGTCCGTGGAGATCATCGAGAAACTTTAGGTCTGATTGCAAGCGCGGCATTATAGCTTGGTTTCATCAATTATCAAATTCGTGTGAAATGTGGTGTATAATACCCTGACTTTGACAGCAAGACATCAAGAATAACGCCGCCAACCCTGTAATCGCAAGGGTTTGCGGCGTTCACGCAATAACAAAAAGTTGTAGTAGACCAGCTATTTTTTTGCTGCACCCAAGGATTTCTTTATCTCGCCAAGTCGGCCGATCTTTTTTGATATCCGCAGCCAAGGCCAAGCCCTCTGAAACATTCATGTAAAATAATCTCAAATATGTATTGACAAGGTATTTTCCTGTATGTTACGATGATTCCATGGAACGAAGATTGACGCGCGGCGGACGGGATGCTTTCCCCGATTGTCCGCCGGAGATACGGAAGATCGGGTTTGTCGGGCTTTCGGCGGGCGCTGGGACGACGACGCTGACTTTGGCGGCGGCGGAGTGTTTTGCAGCCGGGTACAAGGCGTCGCACAGGGCGTCGCCGGTAGCTTATCTTGAAATCGCGGCAGGACCTGACGAAGGGTCTTCTGCCGGTCTTCCCTATGACAAGATCGGGATCGACCGGCATTTCGCGGGCAGGGATTTTCTTTCCTTCTATCGCCTTGCAGCGGAAGGGAAACCTGTCTCAGGCAAGGTCAATCTCAGCGGCGGCGTCAATTGGGCGCTTCGTATGCCGGTCGATGTGCGGCATACTGTCGGCGCCGCGTCTCTGCTGCGTCTGATCGACAATATCGAAGGCGCTCCTGTCGTTTGCGATATCTCGTCTTCTCTGTCCCGCGAGGCGCTTTTGGATGTGCTGGCGGATATGCACCGCATCATCTGTGTGGTGGATCCGCTTCCGTCAAAGCTGCTGGCCGGCGGCAGGGTCATGGAACAGGTGCGCAGCGCGGAGCATGCGGGGATCCCGGTGACGTATGTTTTGAACAAGATGAACGCCGGCGTCAATCTGCGCGAAGTGAAGCGTTTTGTCAGTTTGAATGATCCTGTGGAGATCCCTGCGGTAAAGCTGCAGGCGGTGTACGCCGCCGAGTATGCTTGCCGCAGTTTGGCGGATGAACCTTGTATTCGCGGCGCGCTTGCAAATATTTTCGCGTTTCAGACGCAGAATTTGGGTCAAGTTTCGTAATATACCCGTAATGCCCAAACGGGTTTGAAACGGCGTTCTGTGGGGTATAATACTATAATGATTGAATTCAAAAATATCACGAAACGCTACGGCAAGAACATAGGCGTTGAAAATATCAGCATTCGCATCGAGGATGGTGAGTTTGTATTTCTGGTCGGGCCATCCGGGTCGGGAAAGTCGACTTTTGTAAAATTGCTGCTCAAGCTCATTGACGCCGATAGAGGCGGCATCCTTTACAACGGCTACGATGTGACAAAGCTGACGGCGCGGAAGATCCCGGATCATAGGCGCAGCATGGGCATAGTATTTCAGGATTTTAGTTTGCTGCCAAAAAAAACAGTCTATGAAAATGTCGCCTATGCGATGGAGATCGTCCAGCGGCCGAAGCGCACGATCGAGAGACAGGTGCCGCAGGTTCTCGAACTCGTCGGCGTGGCGGACAGTGCGCACAAATATCCTCATGAAATTTCGATAGGTGAACAACAGCGCGTCGCCGTTGCGCGCGCGATCATGAACAATCCAAAGGTCCTGATCGCGGATGAGCCGACAGGCAATCTCGATCCGGATACGGGCTGGGAGATCATGCGCCTGCTCGATCAGATCAACCGGCGCGGCACTACGGTCCTCATGGTGACGCATAGCCGCGAGATCGTCAATGCGATGAACAAACGAGTCATCGCGATCAGAGACGGAAGGCTGGTTCGTGACGAACTGGGAGGCCTCTATCATCCCGAAGAAGACGACGAGCCGGTAGTGCATACGGAAGGGGCGCTGCCGCTATGATCGGGTTTGGCGTCGCGCTGAAACAGGCGTTTTCACAAATCAACCGCAACAAGCTGATGACGACGGCATCGCTCTTTTCGATTACGGCGATACTGCTCGTGCTCGGCATTTTTTTTCTCATAGTAGTCAATATCAACAATATGGCCGAGGGGATCAAGCAGGATTTTGACCAGATTCAGGTCTATCTGCTTGACGACACCACAGAAGAACAAAGCGGAGCTATGCTGGAAAAGATTCGCGGAATCTCCGGTGTGGAGACTGCCACGTATCTGGCCAGAGAGGATGCTCTGGAACAGTGGAAGGCGAAGTGGGGAGAAAATGCGGATCTTCTTGATCGCATGCCCACAAATCCCTTGCCAAATTCCCTCATTATCACGGTGAAAAATCTCGACTACGCCAATGATATCGTCAAGCAGGTCGAAGTGATGGGCGGCATTGAGCAAGTCAATTATTCGCAGGATGCAGTCGACAAACTTCTGAATATCACGCGCATCGTTCAGATCGTATCGCTGATCATCATTCTCATACTCGTCGTGATCTCTATCCTTGTGGTTTCGAATACGATCAAACTCACCGTAGTGGCCAGGGAGAGAGAAATCGCCATCATGCGATATATCGGGGCGACCAACTGGTTCATCAGAGGTCCATTTTTGTTGGAAGGTATTGTCATCGGAGCCATCGCGGCTGTCATCGGAGCAGTCGTTGTAGGCGGAATTTATTATTATGCAGTAGGCCATTTTGGCATTGATTTGGCGCTGTTTCTGCCGACCGGTTTTGTGCCGTTTGATTTCATGGTGACCAATCTTCTGATCATCTTTCTTTCACTCGGCATCTGCGTCGGCGCGTGCGGCTCGCTCATTTCGATGCGGCGCTTCCTGGAACGGTAGGAGGACAACATGAAAAAAATAGGAATTGTTTTGATTGCGGCTATCCTGAGTCTGTCTTTCGTTGTGGCTACGCCATCTGCGTATGCTTCGAAGACCGAGGATGAGCTGCAGTCGGATCTCAGCGACGTCAACAACCAGATTGGTCAGGCGAAAAGCGAATACCAGAAGGCAAAAGAAGAACTGGGCAGTCTCGTTTCGCAAATCACCATACTGGGGAATCAGATCGCCGGGACGGAAAGCGAGATTGCAGATACGGAAGCTTTGATTGCCGAATATGACGCGCAGCTCGCGCAGCTCGCTATCGAGATCGCGCAGATGGATGAAGAGGTCGGCGATCAAAACAGTGCGCTCAACCAAAAACTGCGCATCATGTACGAGACGGACGACGGAAGCCTTTTCACGGTACTGCTTGGCAGCGAGAGCATTGTCGATTTTCTGTCAAACCTTGAGATGGTGAAGCGCATCCATGAGAGCGACCGCGATTTGCTTGATGAACTCCAGGCCAAATTGGATGCTCTGGAGGAAAAAAAGGCCGAAGTTCAAAAGATCGAAGAAATGCTGAACAATCAAAAGGCCGCGCTTGTAGAGCACAAAAACGCGCTTGACGCCGACAAGGCCGAGCTTGGCGTTGCGCAAAAGCGGGCGCAGGAAATCAAAGATGCTGCATATGAAGATCTGGTCGAACTCGAAAAAGAATCCAAGCGCATTGAAGAGCAGCTTGCTTCGCTGCACTCCGATCTCACCTACGGCGGCGGTCCGCTGTCGTGGCCGTGCTATGGCCGCATCACAAGCGAGTTTGGCCGCAGGGCGTCCCCCGGCGGGATCGGCAGCACCAACCATATGGGTATCGACATAGGCGTTGCCACAGGAACCGCAGTTCATGCGGCTGCTGACGGCGTGGTCATTTTCGTCGGCTGGAGCGGTGGTTACGGCAATTTTGTCATGATCGATCACGGCGTATTAGATGATGGCAGCGGGAAGGCGATAGTCACCTGTTATGCGCACAATTCCGGCTTTGCCGTATCCTCCGGGCAGGCGGTGCTAAAGGGACAAACAGTTGCTTATGCAGGATCGACCGGTAACAGTACCGGTCCGCATTGTCACTTCGAGGTACGTGTCGGCGGTACGCCGCAAAATCCCAGAGGGTGGCTCTAAGTGACAGGGATCTGATGGTTTGACTCCGGGAGAAATCGTACAAGCTATTTTAACAGGCCGCGGGATCATTGGTGATGCCGCGGTCCGGGAGTTTTTGAGCGATCGTCCGCAGCTTGCGTACGATCCTTTGCTTTTTGAAGATATGGAGGCCGGGGCGTCTTTGCTGCTGGCGGCCGTGGCCGATGGCCGGCGCGTGTGCGTGTACGGGGACTATGACGTTGACGGGGTCTGCGGGGTGGCTTTGCTGTGCCGGTATCTCAGGGATGTCGGAGATCGGCTCGGCACGGGAGGCCGGGAGCGTATTCAATATTATATTCCGTCCCGCATTGAGGAAGGCTATGGCCTGAACAGGGAAGCGCTCGATGTGATTCGCAGCGGGATCGCTTTTGAGGACGGACTTCCCGCGGATTTGGTGGTGACGGTAGACTGCGGGAGCGTCAGTGCGGCGGAGGCAGACTACGCGCGGGAGATCGGCCTGGAGATCATCATCACAGATCACCATGACCTCGCGGAGGGGCTGACGCCGGATTGCATCTTTATCAATCCAAAGCGAGGAGGCTATCCGGATTCATTTCTTTGCGGGGCGGCCGTGGCTTTCAAGCTGTGTTGTGCGATGGAAGAGATGCGGGAGCATGATGAGGGACAGGAGAAGGCCGATCGCGGGGCCCTTTTGGGTCTGATCGATCTCGTCTGTATTGCGACAATTGCGGATGTCATGCCGCTCACGGGAGAAAACAGAACTTTGGTGAAATACGGTCTCGGACAGATCCGTCGTGATCGCCGCCCGGCGCTCAAGGCTCTTTTTCGTGTGGCCGGTTTGGATGCGGAAACCGTCAGTGTCCGTGACATTGGCTTTGGTATCGCGCCGAGGATCAATGCCGCGGGCCGGCTATCGGATGCGGCAACCGCAGCAGAACTTTTTCTGACGGATGATCAGGCGCGGATGCAGGAAATCGCGGAACGGATCGATCTGCTGAATACCGAGCGCAGGGGCATTCAGGACGAATGTTTCCGTGAATGCATGGCGCTCTATGAAGCGGAGTCGGAACAGGCCGGAGCCGGGCCGCGTTTCCTGATGCTCAAACCGGCCGCCTCCCATGAAGGCGTGTCAGGCATCGTTGCCGGCAAGGTGCGTGAGGCGACGGGTCTGCCCTGTGCGGTGCTGGCCGAAACGAAGGACGGCGACCTGAAGGGATCGGCCCGGAGCGTGGGGCGTCTTGATTTGACGTCTTTGCTGCGCGGGCGCGCGGAGTATTTTTTTCGGCTTGGCGGCCATGCCGCTGCCGCAGGTTTTTCGCTGCACAAGGAATACGAGCAGCGCGCATGTGAGGACCTTTCCTCAGACCTTCGTACCCTGATAGAAGCGGATCCCGGCCTATTGGATGAGGAAACGCGTATAGATCTGTCCGTGGATGCCTCAGACATCACGCCTGACCTGGCAGAAGCGCTCGGGGCTCTTGCTCCCTTCGGACACGGCAATCCACCGCCGGAGCTTGCTTTTTGGGCGCCGGCGGGGGCCATCGCTTTCGTGAAGACCATGGGCGCAAAGGGACTTCATGTGCGATTTCAAGCCTCCGGCATACCCTGTGTCTGGTTTTCCGGGGCGGCGCTTCTCGCTGCGCTCACATCCGCACCGCCAGGTGAGCAAATCGAGATCATCGGGTGTCCGGAAATCAATGTCTGGAACGGCCGGGAAAGTCTGCAACTCAAGGTTTCTGTTGCCAGACTCAGGGGTGTAGTGTAAACTATTCGATGTATGAGTGGCATATTGTTTGTAATTTCGGGGCCTTCAGGCGCCGGTAAAGGGTCGATTTGCGCCGGATTGCCGTTGGACGGTATCGCGGAAATTTCGGTATCAATGACTACGAGACAGCCGAGGCCGGGTGAAATAGAGGGAAAGAGCTACTATTTTGTAAGCAGGGAAGCGTTCCACGCAAAGATCGAACAGGACGGTTTCTACGAATATGCGGAAGTTTACGGAGAATATTATGGCACGCCTAAGGCGCCTGTAATCGAAAGACTCGCCGCAGACAAAGATGTGATTCTCGAGATCGATACGCAGGGCGCAAAGCAGATCAAAGATACCTGTCCTGACGGCGTGTTGATTTTCATTCTGCCCCCTTCTTTTTCGGAACTGCGAAAGCGGATCGAAAGGCGCGGCAGCGAATCACCCGAAAAGATCGAGCATCGCTTGAGCAAGGTGCAAAGCGAGATCGCCATGATTCCGCGATATGACTACTGCGTGGTGAACCAAAAGCTAACTACCGCCATCCGCGACGTCAGAGCGATCATGCGGGCAGAGCATATCATGAGATTGGGTCAGCTGACACAGATGATCGGATTGTATGACAAAAAAGACATGCGGCGCGCATGCGCCCTTCGTGTTGCGGAAAACGCAGCTGTGATCGCCGACTGGCTTGCAGATTAGAACCATAGGAGGAAGAAAAATGTTATTGTACCCACCCATCAATGAAATCAGAAAAAAGGCCGACAGCCGCTATACCTTAGTTGTCCTCGCGGCAAAGCGTGCGCGTGATCTGATCTCGGGCAAGCCCGCGCTCACCGGTACGGATTCGGATGTGCCTATTTCTATTGCGGCAGAGGAGATCATGAACGGCGACATCACCTATAGCCGGCTGACGCCGGAAACGGAAACGGGAAATGAAGCCGAAACGGGACCGCAGGGAACAGCGGCGAGCGCATAAGAGCGCGCCCCATGCTTGATGCGTCCATGACGGAAAGCGTACGCGTCTATTTTCAAAACGACTTTGACACGAAGGCGTCCGCCGAAAAAAGGGCACAGAGTTCGAGGCGGTTTGTTGCAGACTCACTGCGACGCTACTTGGAACATGCAGGGCGGGAGATTCCGAAGGCCGCCATCGATGGCGTTGCAAAAGGGGCGCTCCCGGACGGGTCGCCGGCTTTCGTTTATGGACCGCACGGGAAACCTTTTTTCGCAGATCCTTCGCTGACAGGCTTGTATTTTTCCCTCTCGCATACCACGGGAGCTTGCGTTTGCGCTGTCTCTGACGCCCCGGTCGGGTGCGACATTGAAAGGCCCAAAATCAGGGACATGCAAGAGGACCGCTTCGTGAAGATCGCAAAACGTTTCTTTGCACCCGATGAAGCCGAAAGGATCATGCATGACCCGGTGCATGCGTTTTTTCCGATTTGGACGAAGAAAGAGGCTTTTGTGAAGTGGACGGGCAAGGGTATCGCGGAAGGGCTTTCTTCTTTTTCCGTCTTTGATTTGCCGGAGCGTATCGTGTGTGAAAACGTAACACTCGCGGGTGCTGAGGATGCGGTGTGCGCGATATGCTACGCTCCGGAGGCATGAACCATGGGAGATGAAGCCGAACGCGCCTATGAAAAAGCGCTGACCTTTCTCGAACGAAGCGCTCGTACGGAAGCGGAGATCCGCGAACGGCTCACTCGCGCGGGTTTCGCGGAGGATGTGACCGAACAAACACTGGACCGGCTCAGGGATGCGGGGCTGGTGGACGATGCGGACTACGCGGAGCGGTATCTTGAAGTCCTGACGGCAAAGGGCCGCGGGAGCCGGCGGATCGCGGACGAGATGCGCAGAAAAGGCCTGCCGGACGACGTCGTGAAAGCACGGATCGAAGAAGATGTCTCGCGGGAGGGTGAAACGGCGGCGGCGTTTGCGATCGCGGAGCGGCTGTTTGAAAAATTAGGCGGGCCGGAGGCGGCGGTCGCGGAGGCGGAAGCCGGCAGAGATTCCGGGTCGGCGCCCGGAATGACAGGGTCGGCGCGCGGAATGACGGAGTTGCAAAAAATATGGCAGAAGGTCGACCGCAAATTGGTCTCGCTTGGGTACCCTTACGGGGTCGTCGGCGAGGTGATGACGAAACTGCGTAGTAGTTTATAGAGGCAAGGAGAAGGACGTGTACAAAAATTTAGATAACAAACCGATCGCGGAGGTGCAGGACGCGCAGGCGGAGGCTTGGGAAGAAGGCGAACTGCTGAAGAAATGCGTGGACGACCGGATAGGCCGGCCGAGTTATATTTTCTATGAAGGACCGCCCACGGCGAACGGCCGGCCGGGGATCCACCATGTCATGGCGCGCACGCTGAAGGACAGCGTCAACCGCTACTGGACGATGAAGGGTTACCGCGTGCCGCGCAAGGCGGGCTGGGACACGCACGGGCTGCCAGTGGAAATCGAGGTCGAGAAGCAACTCGGGTTTTTCACGAAGAACGATATCGAGGCGTACGGAATCGCCGCCTTCAACGAAAAATGCCGCGAGTCGGTGTTCAAATACGAGGGCATGTGGCGCGAGATGAGCCGGCGCATGGGCTTCCTCGCCGACATGGACCACCCCTATATCACGCTGGCCAACGACTATATCGAGACGGGCTGGTGGATCCTCAAGCGGTTTTTCGACGAGGGACTGATTTACGAGGGGCACAAAATCCTGCCGTACTGCCCGCGCTGCGGCACGGGGCTGGCGAGCCACGAAGTCTCGCTGGGCTACAAATTGGTCAAGACCAACACGGTCACCGTGATGTTTCGGCGCAAGCCAGAGGCCGGGCGCGAGGACGAGTATTTCCTCGCCTGGACGACGACGCCGTGGACCCTGGCCTCAAATGTCGCGCTGACAGCAGGCCCGGACATCGACTACATCCGGGCGCGTCTTTTGGAGAACAATAATGGCGGCGCTGCCGCCTGTGGCCGCATAGTTTATATCGCCAAAGCCCTCGCTGACAAGGTGCTGGGCGAGGGCGGCTATGAGACCTTAAATGAGGTTCGGGGCCGTGATATGGAGCACATGGAGTATGAGCAGTTGATGCCTTTTGTGGACGTCTATGCTTCGGCCAAGCCGGGGACGAAGGCGTTCTA
>JAISJT010000065.1 GCA_031261395.1 Eubacteriales Family XIII. Incertae Sedis bacterium | reverse complement strand
CGTCGCTCACCGTCTGATAGGTGAACAGCACCGTCAGGGGCCCGTTGACCGCGCCCGTATTCACGCTGGACACATCTGACGTGACCTCGCCCGCCGCGCCGATTTTGTACTTGGCCAGCGACCATCCGGGCAGATACGGCACAGGTATCTCTATGCTCTGCCCCGATTCCACCTTATAGGTCGCCGCCGTGACCGTGCCGCCCGCACCCCGCTTGGTCTGCACCGTCACCGTCTGCCGCGCGTCCGTATAGACAAACCGGATTTGATTCTTGGCCGGATTGCTGTCCACCGTGATTTCGACCGGACTGGCGGCCGTCACCCAGTTCGTCCCGTCGTGCGTATAAGCCTGCGCAAACGTGTAGCCGCCAAACGTCGGCGGAGCCGCCTTGAATTTGCTGCCCGCATACCCCGTCACGCTGTTCACGGCCCCAAGCGAATTGCTGCTCCCGTCCTCATACAACACGCTGACAGCGATTTCACTATTCTTTGTATAATAAAAATCTGCGTGCGCACCGGACGAGACCGAAATGCCTTGGCTGGCCGGCGCGTTCACCGTATAGTTGGCAATCACCGGCGCGTCAATCGTCACATAGTCGCCCTCCTGGTACGGCTTGACGACCGGGGAAGTCCCCGGAATCTGCGTTGTACCGCTCGGTCCGACATAGGTATTGACCGTGACGTCGATGAAATTCGGCGTATAGAAGAAGTAAATATTGTCCGCGGCCGTCGCCGTGATTTTGGGGCTGACCGGGTCGCTCGACGAGTACGTAAAGCCGTTGATGGTCTCCTGCGTCACAGCCGCGCCAAGATTGCCCGTCGCCGTATACTGCGAAATCAGCCGTGCTTTCAAGCCGTCGTAGGTATAGGTCCCCGGATTTGCCTTGAAGGCCGTCAAATCAAAACTGCCCACCCAACTCGCCGGAATCTCGTAATGAAAAACCGTATTGCCTGCCGGCAGAGGGATATAGTGGATGGTGATTTCGTTGTTCGTCAGACTCGCCTTGCCGTCGCCCGGCAGCGCCGCCGTCAAACTCTGCCCCGTCGCAAGTTGATACCCGTCGATAACGGGTGCAGGGAAGGTGAACGTGCTGCCGATGGTCACATTCGGCGCGGTCACGGTCTGCAGCGTCGCCCCGCCGGCATTGTCATTGACCGCCTTCACCGTCACATCCGTCAGCGTAGAAGCCAACTGAATTTTCAGCGTCGTCTCCCCCTGCGCCGGATTGATGGCCTTGATTTGAAGCGAACCCGTATCGAGCCAAGCGCCGCTGCCCGAAGTCGTCGGCAGCGGCTGATTGGTCAAACTGCCATTGGTAATAGTCGCCGACGCCACCGCATATTTCGGGATTTGCAGCAGGTCGTAGGCAAACGTCCCTGCGCTGATGGTCTTGTCCTCGGAGAGTGTCACGACCGGAGTCACCGCACTCGGCAGATAATATTCATAATGAATCGTCTCCTCCGTCTGCGCCCGCGTCTGGAAGGTCAGCGAGGTCGAATTGATTAAATCGCCCCGTTGGCTGGTGTTCTTGAAGTCCGTCACGCTGACCGTATAGGTCGTATTCCACGCAAGACCGCTATACGGCACCGTAAAGGTCCGGCCCCCGTTCGACCACACGCCTGCAGAGAGGCTCACGCCGGTATTGGGCGAGAGCGCGACCATCCGCGTCCCTGCGCCCGTATTCATCGCCTCGCTAAAGGTAATCACCAAGTCGCCGCTGCGCGCCCGCCCCGTGCCGTTCGGCGAAACCGAAACGACCGTCGGCCGCGGCGCAAAATTCGCCGTCAGCGTCACATCGTTTGTCGGCATGGCAAACGTGCCGCCGGCTATCGTCGTCGTACCGCTGAGCATCGCGCCGCCCGTCTGCGTCCAGTTGTCAAAATAATAATGTGCCGTGTCCGTCGGGGTGACGCTGTACGCCACCGTCGCGTCCTTGACAAAGCGCGTCTGCGAGGGCGAGAGCGTGACCGTCCCCGCGTTCGACGAGGCCGTCACCGCATAGTCCTTTAGCGTGAACGACACATAGAACGAAATAGCGTTGTCGGGGTCGGACGTTTCGTATATCTCGACCAAAGCCCGGTAGGTATCCGGAGCCGTGATACCCGGCTTGGGTGCGATGATGAACCCCCCGCTAACGCCCGCGTTGAGCGCCGTAGCGTCTCCGGCAAAATCGTTGACGGAAACGTCAAACGCCGCCGTGTCGCCCGTAAACGACCAGGTCAGCGCGCCCGTATTCGCCGTGCCGTTGTTTTTCACCACGAATTGATTGGCCAGCGCGGCGGCATTGTAGCCTGCGTCCTGCGCCTCAAACACATAATCGCCGCCGCCGGAAACAAGGTTCGGTGCCGTGATATCGCTGCTGTCTTTCTTGATACCGCCGATAACGGTCGAGGCAGACGGCGTCCACTCGACGTAGTAGCCGTTATTAGAAACAGCGCCACCGACATAGTCAAGCGTAAGGTCATTCCAAGACCCCCTGTTGGCTTGAGCAAATTGAAGGACACATTCGATATTACCAGCATTATTTGGTTCTGAACCCGATGGAGTAATGATAGCAGCATGTTCCGGATATCGGTTGCGCGTATAAACGTTAGTGAAAAAATTAAAAACACCGGCGATGGTCTTGTCGCTGTTGCTGCTTTGCGCTATGGTATAGCCATTATAGAATACCAGCGGCAATCCGCCCGAACTCGTCGCCTCCGGTCCAGCCGCCCAATACCACTGGGTGGCCGTACCGACAGCATAGGTATAATTGGCATTCGTTTCCGAAATATGGGTTTCACCGTTCGCACCAACCCAATTATTGGAATATGCGGCTTTATCGGTGACGACCGAATTGTCCGTACTGTTCATCCACGCATCGGTGTACCGCATCCTCGTACCGCCAAGCCAGCCCGGCAGTTTTGCAATGGAGTTATAGACAAACAACTGCTCCTCTATCGACGTAATGGTCGCCAAATAGCCGTGTTCGCTGGTTCCGGGCATTATCGCGTCGTATGCCAGATTGTAGGCTTGCATCCACGTCTTAAACGGAACGCCATTGCCGGTCGCGCCGTCCGTTCGGACAAACCGGTAGTAGTGCTCCTGCCCCTCGGCGTCGATAAATTTTGCCATCTGTTCGACAAACGCCTGAATGATGATTTCGATATTGGCCGCGCTGTAATTTCCGGCCGCCGTAAACCATATCTTTGTTTTGTCGCCGAGGAACGCCTCCAGTTCCGCTTCGGTGCCGGTGGTGCCGGTGGTGAGCGTGGCGGAGTTAAACCCGCCCACGCTGGCAAGTCCCTCGTTCACCGTGATTTCCCAGCCCGCAGGCAAGCCCGCGTAGTGAATACTCAATTCCCGCGAATAGGTAAAGATGACGGATTCGTAGGTAGCGGAAGGAGTCGCGACATCCACATTGGTCAGCCAATACACCTGCTCCCCGCTAACAGTCTTGGACTTAACGTCAAACGCCGACACCCCCTCGTCCGCCGCATAAGCCACCAACCCAAACGGAGACCCCCCCGTCCCCCCCAAAGGCCCAGTAACCAAAGAAGTAAGCAACATAGCCACCAAAAGCACCCCAACCCGAAATTTAGTAAACATATCAACCTCCCGTCATTCGCCGGCTTGACCGGCGAATCCACAACAATAACAACCACCCGTCATCCGCCCGTCATTCGCCGGTTTAACCAGCCCGTCATTCGCCGACTTGATCGGCGAATCCAGCGCCCATCACCACTTTCTGTCATTCCCAACATCGCTTCTGTCATTGCGGCCGCCACCTTTGTCATTGCGGCCGCCGAGCCGCAATCCATGGATCCCGGGTCGGCGCCCGGGATGACATAACATTGCATAGCAAAAACACGCAGCGCGTTGATGCGCTGCGTGTCAATATTTACCTTATTAAAATGAAGGCTGTCTACGCGGAGCCGGCTAGAACTTGTCTGGGAGCACCCCCCCCCATTGGCATATTATTCCAGTTTGTCAGATTCCCACCCATTTGCACTTCGTCAATTTCTCCCTATGACTTCCCACCGCGCCGCACCTATGGCACGGCTACGAATATGTATATGGTCTTATTATACCCGAAAAATGTCACCGCAAACAAAAAAATTACAAAAAAGTAATATTGCATTTACGAGGGAAACAAAGGGGGGTGATTGGGATTCCCGCTTGCCTGCATACATACATCAACGGGGTTTTATTGGTACAACTTTCAAAGTCATGCCGAGGGGAGTCAGGACTTGCAACAAAGTACTGACGGATGGGGAGTTATCCCCCTTTTCTATACGGTTGATCGTACTGCGATTGACCCCAGTTAATTCTTCAAGTTTTCTCTGCGATATTTTGTTTTCGTTTCTTGCATCAATGAGTGCGCACAAGATTTCTACCTCAGCCTGTATTTCGGCTTCACGCTCAGGACTCAGAATACCCTCATCGCGCATTTCCTGTTCAAATTCTTCCCAAGAAGTCGCCCTTTTCTTATTCATATTTTTTATAAACTCCTTTACCGGTTCATGCGCACGCATGTCACTATAAAATCTAATCTTGTACAATTGATGTACCTCTTTTCTATTATTGTTGCATATTTGCAACCGCAATGCAAGTTCTTATTCCTACCCATATTCAACCAGATTCAACACAAGAGGGTCTAACTACTATATTATAGAATATTATATCATAAAATTCCACATAGTAAATATATTCCATGAAAATTTTCTTGACCGTTCTGAGCACAAAAAAACTCCCTTGGCGCGCAGGGGAGTTTCTTTGCGACTTCCTTTTGATTTAGTTCAGTGCGTCGTAGTCCTTGTCAAGGGTGCGGATGCGCAGGACGCTTCTGAGATCGTAGCTGAAGATCTTTCCGTCGCCGACTTCGCCTGTATACGCCGACTTCTGGATCGCTTCGATCGTCTTCTTTTCCCATTCTTCGGAGCTGACGACGATCTCGAACTTGATCTTTGGCACCAAATTCACGATGACTTCCTGGCCGCGAACGAGTTCAGTGTATCCTTTCTGCACGCCGTGCCCCATGACCTGCGACACCGAGATGCCGTTGATTTCTATGTCGGTAAGCGCCTGAATCACTTCGTCGAGCTTGTCCTCGCGGACAATTGCTTCTATTTTAATCATGTCTCTATTCCTCCCTATATTCAGTCAAGGCCGTTGAATGACGGATAGGCGTGCTCGCCGTGCTGCGTGAGGTCGAGCCCGATAGACTCCTCCTTCTCGCTGACACGGATATTGCCGAATGCCCGCGTGATGAAGTAGCAGATCGCCGTACCTACCGCAGCGTAGGCAATTGTGATGAGGATCGCTAGGATCTGCGTGCCGACCAAGCCGGGGTTGCCGTAGACGAGACCGTCCGTACCGCCAATGGCGGCTGAGGCAAAGATCCCGGTCATGATGCCGCCGAAGATGCCGCCGATGCCGTGGCAGCCAAACGCGTCCAGCGCATCGTCGATCTTCAGTATCTTCTTCACAAGTATGATTCCGAAATAGCAAACCGGCGAAACCACAAGGCCGATGATGAGCGCCGCGTAAGGCGGTACAAAACCTGCGCCCGGTGTGATGCCGACCAAACCGGCTACCAGACCCGTACAAGCGCCGATGAGAGTAGGCTTGCCCTGCTTGATCACGTCGATCAGCATCCAGGAAACCATCGCCGCCGCCGGTGCGATCGCCGTGGTAATAAAGGCGTTCCCGGCGAGCCCGTCGGCTGCCAATGCACTGCCCGCGTTGAAAGCAAACCAGCCAAACCACAGCAGCGCCGCGCCGATCATCACAAAGGGGATGTTGTGGACGCGATAGTCGATCTGTGTATACCCGCGGCGTTTGCCGAGGAAGAGGCAGAGCACGAGGCCCGACACACCGGAGCTGATATGTACGACGTTGCCGCCGGCAAAGTCAAGCGAACCGAGGACAGAACCGAGGAAACCGCCGTCGCCCCAGACCATATGCGCCAGCGGATAGTAGACGATGATGGACCAAACACCCAGGAAAATGAAGAGTGACTTGTACTTCATGCGCCCGCCGATCGACCCCGTGATAATGGCCGGCGTGATCAGCGCAAACATCATCTGGAA
The DNA here is from genome assembly GCA_031261395.1 of Eubacteriales Family XIII. Incertae Sedis bacterium. Lineage (GTDB taxonomy): Bacteria > Bacillota > Clostridia > Peptostreptococcales > Anaerovoracaceae > WRMW01. The sequence continues at coordinate 4,931 of JAISJT010000065.1, read as the reverse complement.
AGAACTGAACACATTCGTCGGGATCGTCCCCGACAAATCGTCCATCCCAATCCCCGAATGGAAGATGTGCTGGAACGAAAACGACCCGATCCAGGCGCCCTCTCCGCCAAACGCTACCGAGTATCCCAAGACGAACCAAAGAACGATGCCAAGTCCCATGACGCCGATCGAGGCCATCATATTGTTGACAACGTTTTTCCGACGCCCAAGGCCCCCGTAGAAGAACCCCAATCCCGGCGTCATGATCATCACCATAGCTGCACAAACGATGATGAAAGCTGTATCTCCTGCATTCATAACTATCCACCTCCTGAACTCCGATACAATAAAAATAATTCCAAGAGCATTATCGCGCAAATTTTCCGCTTTGTCAAATACTTTTTAATATTCAGAATATTTAATTTTATAACGAAACATTTGCCTTCCCCTTGTGTTCACGGCATAATGTGTCTATGGAAAGATACAGTCGGCAAATCGCCTTCCCCGGCATTGGCTCCGAAGGACAGGAAAAATTGTTGCATGCGAAGGCCGCGATCCTTGGTCTCGGCGCGCTTGGCTCCGTCATCGCCGAGGAACTCGCCAGAGCCGGCGTCGGCAGTCTGCGTCTCATCGACCGCGACTACGTGGAACGCTCCAATCTCGCGCGCCAAGCCCTGTACACCGAAAAAGATGCGGACGAGCAGCTGCCCAAGGCGATCGCCGCCGCAAAGCACATCTCGGAAATCAATTCGGAAATAGTCACCGAGCCGATCATCGCGGATATCAACGCCTCAAATATTGAGTCCTTCGTCATGGACGCCGACGTGGCGCTCGACGGCTCCGACAATTTCGAATTGCGCGCGCTTCTCAACGAAGCCTGTGTAAAACACGGTATCCCCTGGGTCTACGGCGGCGCGTTGGCAGCTGCCGGCGCCATAATGCCGATCATTCCCGGTCAGGGGCCGTGTTTCCGCTGCCTGACGCCGAACGTTCCGGCGCCGGGAACCTACCCGACCTGTGCCACTGCGGGCATTCTCAATATGACCTCGCATACCGTGGCCTCGATCGAAGCCGTTCAGGCGATCAGGATTTTGGTTGGCAAAGTGAGCAACGACGATGCCGCAGCAAATTATCTGAGCCTTGACCTTTGGAACGATTTTTATACCGCCATTCCGATTGAGAGAAACCCCGATTGTCCGGTCTGCGGGAAGGGCATCTATGAATTTCTGGAAAAAGGCGCGGACGACGACGCCCTGCTGCCGCTATGCGCGGACGGCTCTTTTCAAATCACGCCGCCCCCCCGGGGCGCGATCGACCTCGACGCTTTTGCAGGGCGGCTTTCCGCCATCGGCCATGTGATCCACAATCCTTACCTGCTGCGTTTTGACGGCGAAGGCGTCTCCTTCAATCTTTTCAGCGACGGACGCGCCGTTGTAAGGGACGCAAGAGACGCCGCAGACGCCCGCCGGATCTATGCGGAATACATCGGACTATAATAAAGAAGCGACCCGTTCTCCGGCGCGTCTACCATCCTCCGCGATATCATCCGCCATCTGCCGTATCTTTCGCGCATTGCCGCAGACAAAGACGTCTTTCGGATCCCGTCCGAATTTTTCACGAAAATCCAGCAGCAGATCCGTCTCCGGAATGAGGCCGACGGATACGATCAGCGTATCGCATTCGAAAAGGGTTTCCGTACCCGGAACCGATGCCCCCTGATCATCAAGCGCGATGACGCTGACCGCTTCCAGCCGAGCATTCCCGTGGAGCGCAGTGATCGTGTGTCTTGTCAACAGCGGAATGCCAAAGGCGTCAAGACACTGTCTGCGGTTGCGCGCCATCCCGCCGCAGCGGTTCGCTTGTTCGACGACAGCCAGTACCTCCGCGCCGGTCAGCGCAAGACGCCGGGAGACGATCAAGCCGATATCCCCCGAGCCAAGAATGACCGCGCGGTTCCCGACCCGGTAGCAGCCCAGGTTGATCATGCGCTGTGCGGTCCCTGCCGTGAACACCCCCGAAGGCCGCGTCCCGGCGACCGCAATGGGTGATGAGAGTGACCCGATCGGACGCTCCCGGCAGCCGGTAGCCAAGATGACCGCCCCGGCCGTGATCTCGGTCACCCCGACGAATTTCGGAGAGAACACCCGCAGCTTGTCCTCCGGAAGGATTGCTGATACAAACGCGTCTGTCAAAAAATCTACACCTGCCGCCGCTGCGGCCCGTATTAGCTTCTCGGCGTACTCCGGGCCCGTAAGTTCCGCGCCGAACAGCCTTGCGCCGAAGCCGCTATGGATGCACTGCGGCAGGAGTCCGCCGGGCGCAGACAAACGTTCGACAACGAGCACACGCCCCGCGCCCTGCCGTTTCGCCGCCACCGCAGCCGAAAGCCCGGCCGGACCGCTCCCGACGATAACGATATCGGCTTCCATCTCTCTCACTTTTCAAACTCCCGAACGCACCATGCATTCTTTCGGTCTGACTCGATTTTGTCAATCGAAACCTCAAGTTCTTCCGCAAGGATTTCCAGTATCCGCTGCGTGCAGTAGCCGCCCTGGCACCGCCCCATGCAGGCGCCCGACCGCCGTTTCACACCGTCAAACGTTGTCGCGCCGACTTCACCGTGGATCGCGTTTCGGATCTCGCGCTCCGTGATCTTTTTGCAGCGGCAGACGATCCGCCCCAGCAGTCTGTCCACGGAAATCCGCCGCGACTGCACTTCCGGATCGAGATCGGTGAAACGCGGTTCGGCGCTGCGCCGAGGATCAAACACCGGATTTTTCTCCGTGCAGCCGATCCGGTCCGCCACAAGCTCCGCAGCGTATTTCCCGATTTCATTGGCGCAGGTAAGGCCGGGCGTCTTGACGCCGATGAAATTGACAAAGCCCGGAAAGCCCGCCGGTTCCCCAATCAAAAAATCGTGGATACTCTTGTCCGATACGCTGCCCTCCTGCGTGACTTCATAGGGATTGGGCCGCAGACCGGCGAAAGACCGAATCTTTTGATCCAAGGGGATTCCGGGCAAAAATTCTTTGGCCGCTTTTTCGATTTCATCCAGACCGCATTTCGACGTCGATAGCGTCTCACGGTCTCCGTCCGCAGCGATCGCCGAAGCCCCGATCAAAATATTACCGTCCACGGTCGGGACGATGGAAACCGCCTTCCCTTTCGTCTCCGACTCGCAGAAGATGATGTGATTTACAAAGCCGCCCGCCCGCGTATCGAGGATCATGAAATCCGCCCGCTCGGGCACGATACAAAACGCAGCCGGACAGACAAGTTCGCTGATTTTGTCGCTGTAGATCCCCGCAGCATTGATAATCGCCTTTGCGAAAAACACCGCGCCGCCGGAAGTCTGTATCCGGTATCCGTCTTCTGTCCTCGCGATGCCGACGACTTCCGTTCCACGAAAAAAGTCCACGCCGTTCGCCGCCGCATTTTCCGCGGCAGCCAGCCCCAGCGCCCAGGGATTGAGCGTACCAACCGTTTCCGAATAGAGCGCCGCCGTGATCCGCCCCGACAGCGCCGGGTCCAGCCTGCGCGCCTCAGCGCCCGACAGAATACCAAAACCATCCGGTCCCACCCCGTTCGCGAGTCCGTCGGCGTACTTACGCGCCAGCGTCTTCTCCCCCTGCGGCCCTACCGCCGCCATGAGAGAGCCGCACCGCACGAACGGCACGGAAAGCTCCCGGCAAAGACGCGCCATATCCCGCGAGGCCGAGGCACACAGCTCCGCTTTCCGCGACCCGGGCTTGTTGTCATAGCCCGCATACACGATGGCGCTGTTCGCCTTTGTGATTCCCGCGCAGAGATCCCGCTCACGCTCGAGCAGAGCGACCTTCATCCGGTATTCGCTCAGGTTTCGTGCCGCAAAACACCCCAGCACGCCGCCGCCGATCACGACCGCATCATATTTGAAAAATCGCACAATGATGCTTCTACCGGAGCTTCCAGCCCGTGATGTTGCGTTTTTCGGGGTCAAACTGTACGCCGATCTTGTATAGCTTCTTCGGGCTGGCGGTGTAGCGTTCGGCGTAGCCTGTTTGCTCGATCTGATCCAGGGCGCTTTGGACTACCGCATCGCCCTCGCCGCTGCTCAGTTTGAATTCAAATACAAAGATGGCGTCTTTCGTCTGCACGACGGCGTCGCTCCTGCCCTTGTAGGTGTGCTCCTCAGCCGTGACAAACTGCCCCATCAGGGTGAAGATGATATAGAAAATCGACTGATAGTAATGCTCATGCCCGGCATCCTCGCCGTGAGGGACAGAGGAAAACAGCGCTTTTAGGCGGGTGATGAAAGCGTCGATGTCTTGGGCGGCCAGATCCCGGACGAACAGGCGCACATCGAAGTCGCTGCCAGAGCCGGTCGCTGTCTGATCAAGATACATCGGCAGCAGGGACTTCAGAAAACCCTGTTCGACTTCCTTGTTCGGAAAGCCAAGCATATAGGCATCGTAGTCACGGTCGTAACTCTTGATCGTCAGGTAGCCGCTTTGAAACAATACCGGTACAGGATTGGGAGAGCCGTACCGGAAATCGGTCATCTCGCTTTCACCCGTCATGATCTCCCCCTGAAGCCGCAGGGTGTCAAAGTTTGTCTGCCGGATCAGCTTGATCAGGAAGGTTGGCGTACCGGTCTTGAACCAGTAGTCGCTGAAATTACGCTCGGCAAAAGTGTTGAGTACACTATACGGATTGTAGATGTCCGGGCTTTTTTTGGAGAAGTGATAGCCGTCGTATTCCTCTTTCAGCTGAGCAAGCGCCTCATCATAAGTATAGCCCAGATTGTCGGCCAGCGCCTGTATCTCCGGCTTGAAGGTCTCGTGCAGCTCAGCCTCCGTGATGCCACATACGGCTGCGTAGGCATCCGTGAGACTGATGTCGCGCAGCTGATTCATATCACTGAAGATACTGACCTTGGAAAACTTGGTCACACCGGTGATCAGCACAAAGCG
>JAISJT010000139.1 GCA_031261395.1 Eubacteriales Family XIII. Incertae Sedis bacterium | reverse complement strand
CATTCGCGTCGCAGGCTGAAGCCGTCGCTGTAGCTGGTTGCCAAAACAGCATATCCTCCGTCGCCTCTTTGAGCGCAGCCAGACAGGCCAGATCCATCGTATAGACCGCCGGCTGCGTGACTTCGGTCTGCTTCAGCCGCTCCGCGTCGGATTCAAAACAATCATGTTTGATCTCTTCGCCGGCGCGGTCAAACACCGCACGCGCCGCTGCGCTGCCTTCATACAAATCGCGGCCCATACCGGGCTTCTGTGCACCCTGACCCGCGAACACGACGGCGAGCAAAATATTATTATTATAAGAAAGCATCTTGATCAGTCTCCGAAATACGCGGCTTTCGAAAGGTAGGCCGCCTTCATGCCATCCGCGATTTCGCGAAGGATCTCGGCCGCCGGCTGTTCCTTTGTCACAAGACCGGCGCTCTGTCCGGACATGAGAGAGCCGTGATCGACGTCGCCTTCGACGACCGCCCGGCGCAGCGTGCCGCTCATGAGTGTTTCAAATTCTTCAAGTGAAATCTCGTCTTTTTCTTTCGAGAGAATCTCGCGCATCAGCTTGTTTTTCAGAGAACGCACGGGGTGGCCCGTGAAGCGGCCGGTCACGACGGTGTCGTTGTCTCCCGCCGCGAGTACGCGGTCCTTGTACGCCTGTGCGACATTGGCTTCTTTCGCCACGATAAAGCGCGTCCCGACCTGGACGCCCTTCGCGCCGAGCAGGAAAGCCGCCGCCGCGCCGCGTCCGTCCGCGATGCCGCCCGCTGCGATGACGGGGATCGACACCGCATCCACGACCTGCGGCACGAGGTTCATCGTCGAAGTCTCGCCGATATGTCCGCCGGATTCCGAGCCTTCGGCAACCACAGCGTCCGCGCCCGCGCGTTCCATGCGTTTGGCCAGAGTGGATGCTGCGACCACAGGGATCACGATGGTTCCGATCTCTTTCAGCGCCTCCATATATTTGCCGGGGTTGCCGGCGCCCGTCGTCACGACCGGAACTTTTTCCTCTATGACAACTTTGACGACGTCTTCCGCAAACGGACTCATCAGCGTGACATTGACGCCAAAGGGCTTATCCGTCAGCTTGCGAAGCGCCCGGATCTGCTCACGCACCCACTCCGCCGGCGCTGACGCCGCCGCGATGAGGCCGAGGCCGCCGCCGGCCGAGACCGCCGCCGCCAGATGGTGATCCGCCACCCAGGCCATGCCGCCCTGCACGATGGGATACTCGATTCCCAGCAGTTCCGTGATGTCTTTGTACTCGCTCATTCTCTGTCCTTTCCTCCTTCGCCACCCAAACGTTCGATGTAGTCCTTCCCGACATATTCGCGCATATACGGCAGCGTGAAAGCCAGCCGCCCGTAAGCGCTCGCGTAAATCAGCTCCGCATTCAAAAGCCGCTCGCGGTATTTCGAAGCATACCCCGCGCTCACACCCATACGCTTCGCGATCTCTCCGAATTCGCTGTCAAACTCATCCTTTGACATCGCCCACAAAAAGAAACGGTCTTTGCTCGACAGCCCCCAAAACAACGGATCATGTATATTTTTGAATAATTCTATCTTGGCGAGAAAGATCGCCTTGTCCGTCTCTGTCACGCCGATGAGATCTTTTTTCGCACGCCACAGGTAGTGAGCAATCAGCCGTATCAAATACGGATACCCCGCCGAAGCCTCTGCAGCGCGGACGATGGCGTCATCTGTGATAGCCCGGCCGCCCGCCTCAAACGCTTCCCGAAGAGCGAAGCCCACTTCCTCCGCGCGCATGCCGCCGTGATTCTGTCTACCCACCCGCTTGCGCGCAGCCGCCGGCAAATCAGCAGCCGGCAGCGTCTCGTCCGCTTGCGCCGCTACATATTCGTCGAGCGTCTTGAGAAAGGCCGCTTGTCTATCATCCGCCATTTCGTAACTCTTCACACCTTTTCATAAGTTTTCATAACTCATCATAAGTATTGCACACCAAAAAACAAAAAGCAAGACCATAAATTCTTGCAACAGTTCAGGCGATGGTTTCCTTGTAGGCTGACTGATATATCTTCCACAGCACGACCGCCAAAAGACCGCAGACTGCGAAGATGATACCGACCGCAAAGAGGTAATTGGTAAAAAGACTGAGCGCGATCATGCCGCAGCTGCCCGCCAGCATACTGCTCGCGCCGATCAGCGAAGAGGCGCTGCCGCTGTCGCCTTCACGCGTATTCAGCATGAGAAAAGTCCCGAGCGGCCTGACGAAACCCATGCAATAGTTCGCTATTGCGGCAAAAATCAAAAAGAGCCACGGCGAGCGATATCCCGAGATCAGGATGCAGAAACCGGTTGCCGCCATGATCGAAAACCCGAGGACGGGAATATTTTTTCGTGTGAATTTTCGGGCCAAAAACGAGTACGACATCGGGCCAAAAATCGAAACGAGCCCGGTTGCCGCAAAGAAAAAACTATAGGTCTGACTACTCATGCCGAATCCGTTTTGATAGATATAGGGCGAGCCATTGACATAGGCAAGCATCGGAAAGGGCGCGAGTGTGAAAAGCAGCATGAGCAGCAAAAAGCGTTTGTTGCTCAGCACGACGCCCAAACGCCCAAGTGAACGAAACAAACTGACCGTCAAAGGGGCTTTGTTCGTCTCTTTCATTATACAAGCGCCGACAATGACAACAATGCCGAAAATTGCCTGCACGAAGAATGTCGCCTGCCAATTGGCAATGCGAAGCAGCAAAGCCCCGATGATAGGGGCGACAGCAGGCCCGATCATGATCATGCTTTGCACCACTGCAAGAGCCTTGACCTGTGCCTCCTCGTCAAATACATCCCTCACGATAGCCGTGGCAACAGCGTTGGCAGCGCCGCCACCGAACGCTTGCAGCATACGAAAAACGATCAGGAAGGTGATCGAAGGAGAAAATGCACAAAGGACAGACCCGGCAAAATAAAGACCCGTACCGATGAGCAAGACCGGTCTGCGCCCGTATCGGTCACTGATCGGACCCCAGAAAAGCGTGGCGATGGCGAGTACCGCCATGAACAGGATCATCGTCAGATTCGTCTGCGCTTCCGTGCAGGAGAAGTAGGTCGTGATTTCCGGAAAGGCCGGCAAAATCAAATCCGTCGACAAGAGGGAGAAGGAACTGACCATGACGATAAACACATAAAATACGGTACGACGCAAAACCATTCTCCTCTTTCAGTTTTTGATATAATGAGCGCATGAGTGACTTCAAAATTTCATTACAGCAAATCGAAATTTTCCTGACCGTGGCTCGGTGTCAAAGCATCTCTACGGCTGCGCAGAAGCTCTATATCAGTCAGCCGGCCGTCAGCAAATGGCTGCATGAAATGGAAGACACGCTCGGAAAGCAACTCTTGATCCGCACCAACCGCGGCATCTCGCTTTCGCCGGACGGAGAAGTGCTCTATGCGGATCTGCATCCAGTTTATCACAAATTTCGCGTCACGCTGGAACGATTGATGATGACAGAGGATACCGCCAATCACCCGGGCGCCCTGCATGTCGGCGCCCTGCATGACCCGGAAACCATCTATTCCATGTACGCCTTCCTCGGTTTGGCAAATCAGCTTTACCCCGATCTCGACATCTCGAGCGAGCTGTACAGTTTCCAGGAGCTCCGAGAAAAATTGCTCTACGGTGAGCTTGACCTTGTCTTCACATTTTCGACCAGCGAAACGGAACCGATTGAGGAGCTGGACAGGATGATCATGTACAGCGTCGACCGTTTCTTTTGGTTTCCCGCCGAGTGGAACATGCCGATTGAAAACCTGACTGATCTGCAGTTCCTTTCGGAAAAGAACTTGCTCCTTGAGATGCACGGCAACAACTCGGCGCTGACCACCTGCCGCGCACACGGCTTCGAACCCGCCGACGTGAAATATGCGAGTTCCTTCCTCTTGCTGTCTTATTTGATTTCACACGGGGAAGGTTTCACCGTCTGGAGCCGGTACTGTCCCGAAACTTTCAAGGACCGCATCCGTATCCTTCCCTTCCTGACCACCGACGGGATCCCCGACACCGACATCATCGCGGTATGGCGCAAGCGGGACACATCCGAAAACCTCATGAAGGCCTTAGAGGTCGCACGTGACCCCATCTTGCACAAGCCCGAAAAGAACCCGCTTCAAAAGGGGGCAAAGAGCCGCTGGTGAAGGCCTGGCGACAGGATGCCGCCCCTATGCGACAGGATGCCGCCCCTACTGGATCAGCATCAGGCCTCCGTCGTGGGGGCAGTTGATCCCTCGGATCTGGCTGGCGGCCGGAGACGCGAGGAACACGCAGAAGGCGCCGACTTCGATCGGTTTGCCAAAGCGATGCGCCGGAAGCTCGTTGTCCACCATGCTCGTGAATCCTTCCGGCAGATTGTCGGACAGGTCGGTGAGGTTCGGGCCCGGGTTGATGCCGTTCACACGGATGCCGTAGTCGCCGAGGATGATGGCCATATGGCGCGTGAAAATATCGAGCCCCGCCTTGCTGGCGTTGTAGGAGGCCCCGGCCAATTCTTTCGCACTATGGACGCGGAAAGCCCCGACCGAGCTGATATTGATAATGCTCCCGCCCAGGCCCGCATCTCGCATCTTAGGCGCGATGCAATAGACCATGTTGGCAGGCCCGTGCAAATTGATATCCATGACGCGATGCCATTCGGACAAACCGTCCTCGTCCAGGAAGTGTGCGGGCGAATCAACTCCGGAATTGTTGATGAGCACATCGACGTGATCGAAGAATTCGAATATCTGATCCGAGGCCGCTTTGACCTGATCAAAATCGGAAACATCCGCCGTGAAGCAGGCGACCTTCGTGCCGTAGGCGGACAGTTTTTCCACAGCCTCCGCGCCGCTTTTCGCATTACGGCAAACGATGGCAAGATTGGCGCCTGACTGTGCAAAGGCCAGTGCGATGCCATAGCCCATGCCGCGATTGCCGCCGGTCACAACGACATTATAGCCCTTGACGTCAAATGCATTTTTCATGCTTTCGATGGGTGGTATCTTCGTATACTCCATGTCTTCCTCCTATACATTGTATCCAATAATAATTATAATAATTTTTTTGCAGACTTTGTGCCTGCTCATCAACCATCCGGAGCTCCCCGCTTTGGCCGATTCAGCCATGGCATTCGCCTGCGCTTCTGATCTACAAGCCCCTGACTCTTGCGGCTCGTGTATACATTGATCGCGACCGCCAGGATGATGATGCAGCCCTGTACGAACTCCTTGTAGTCCGTATCGATGCCGATCAGGATGAGCATATTGTTGATGATGCCGACAAGCAGGGCGCCGAAGAAGACGCCGCCCATCGAGCCTTCACCGCCCATGAGGTTGACCGCCCCGATGACGAGCGCCATGAGCACGGGGCCTTCGTAGCCCGCCGCCATCTTGTACGAGGAAACCATGTTCATTGAAACGAGCAGCATACCCGCGATGCTCGCCGTGACGGCGCAGATGATGTAGGCCGTCATCTTGTGGAATTTCGAGCTCACGCCGACAAGCTCGGCCGCATGCGGATTGCCTCCCACCGCGTAGATGCGCCGCCCGTACGGCGTCTTCTTGAGGACAAAGGCGGCGATGACGGCGAGGATAACAAACCAGATGACCGGCGAGGGAATGCCAAAGAGTTTGCCGTTGCCCAATTGATAGAACAGACCCGATGCATTCAGTACGGGCAGGTAGTTCATTTTCGTTATATACTGCGTCAGCCCGTACAGCGCATACTGCGTGGCGAGAGTGACAACGAAAGACGGCATACCCAGATAGGCGTCGAAGAAACCGTGCAGGAGCCCGACGAGGATCGCGACGAGGATCGCGAGCAGAAATGCCGTGAAAAACGTGCCCGCCGACATGTCGTGCGCGAGCACATACATCGTAAAGATGGTCCCGCCAAGCGCGGCCTCAGAGCCAACCGCAAGATCGATGCCGCCGATCAGGACGACAAAGAGCATGCCGCTGGCGATCACGCCATAAAACGCGATGGCAAGCAGGATACTCAGCATATTGCCCGAACTGAAGAAGCGCGGCTGCACGATGGCCATGACGACAATCACGGCGACCAAAATCGTTACACGCTGTCCCCAAATGCTGCCTGCGGCCTTAAGAAATTTTCCTTTTTCCGCATTCATAGCAGCCTCCCCTTCCCTGTATCGACGCCGGATGACGCGAGCAGGATCTCGTTTTGCGAAGCGTTTTCATACAGATACTCCTTGAAAAACCGCCCCTTGTGGACGATCAGGATACGGTCGGACACGTTCACCAATTCCTCCAGATCGGAAGAGACCATGATGATGATCGCGCCCTGCTCCGCCAGATCCTCCATCAGGCGGTAGAGTTCGGCTTTGACGCCGACGTCTACGCCGGCCGTCGGCTCGTCGAGCAGGAGCACCTTAGGCTTGCGTGAAAGCCACCGTCCCAATACGACCTTTTGCTGGTTGCCGCCGGACAGATTGCCCACGGGTACCGTGCTCGTGGTCGGACGGATGTCATAATCCCGGATCGCATCCGCAGCAAATTGTTTCTCGTTTTTGGCGCTGATGATGCCGGTCTTCGCGAGCAAATCATAGCTCGCCACGGTCAGATTTTCCGCAATGTTCAGCACCGGGAAAAAGCCTTCCGTACGCCGGTCTTCGGGCACCAGGCCCATGCCGCCCACGATATTTTTCGCGATGACCTTGTTCACGGGCTTGCCGTCCAGCGTGATCTCGCCGCCGCTCTGTTTGAGTGCGCCATAGATACACTTGATCAGCTCCGTGCGTCCGGAACCGACCAGACCGCCAATGCCGAGGATCTCCCCGCCATAGGCATCCATATTGATATCCGACAACAGATCCCTGTACTTGAGGTGTTTCACGGATAAGACATGATCCTTGTTCGGCTCGCGCAGATGCGTCTTTTCGTTTTTGCGCACCTCGCGCCCGATCATCAAGGTGGTCACGCGTTCCGGCGTGATCTCGTCATGGTCCAGCACACCGACATTGATACCGTCACGCATGACAGTCAGCCGGTCCGCAAGCCGGTAAATCTCTTCAAGGCGATGGGAGATATACAGGATGCTCACGCCTTTTGCGCGCAGCGTGTCGATCGTCGAAAAGAGTTTTTCGGTCTCTGCCGTGGAGAGCGCCGATGTCGGCTCGTCCATGATGATGATCTTTGCGTCGATGGAAAGCGCCTTCAGGATCTCTACCATCTGCCGCGTCGCCATGCCCATAGTGGCCACGATCGCGTCCGGATTGATTTTGAATTCATAGCGGTCGATCAGCGCCTGTACGCGCTTTCGCATCTCTTTGCGATCCGGCAGAAAACGTCCCATGATCTCCTGACCCAAAAAGATATTTTCTGTCACGGAAAGTTCAGGCACTAAGGAAAGTTCCTGATATATGACGGAGATGCCGTTGCCTCTGGCGTCCTGCCGCGACCAAATCTCCACGGGCTGCTCCTCGATATAGATCTGTCCGGATTCCTTCACATAGACGCCGGTGATGATCTTGATAATGGTGGATTTGCCGGCGCCGTTTTCGCCCATCAGCGCATGGACTTCGCCGGACAACACTTCAAGATCGACGTCTTTCAGCACCTGTACGCCGTTGAACGACTTGCAGATGCCTTCGGTCCTTAAAACGATTTTTTGCTCTGCCATGATCAGCCCTCCGCTTTCACGGCTCCCAGCGGAGTCTGATTCTTGCGCTTGCGGACAGCGTCGCTAAATAATTTCTTCTCCATCATGCGGTTGAACCAGGTGTCAAAGAAGATGGCAACCAGGATGATGAGACCCTGGAATATGAACTGTATCGAAGGCGAAGGAGAAATCTTGTAAAGCCCGTTCAAAAGTATGACCATGAACAAGGCTCCGAGAAACGCGCCCATCGCATCGCCTTTGCCGCCGCCGAGGACGACGCCGCCCACCGCGCAGACCGCTACTGCCTGAAATCCCATCGAGTCGCCAAGCGTCAGAGTGGATGCGCTTTGATAGGCAACCTGGAAAATACCCGCGATCCCGCAGAACAAGCCTGCGAGCACAAAGCCTATCAATTTCAGGAAGTCGATGTCCACGCCGGACATCATCGTGGATTTCGGATTTGAACCCAATGCGACAGTATGCAGACCAAACTTCGTCTTCGTCTGAATGATATACACAACGATCGCGAGCAGCACCCAGACGACGGATGAGATATAGATGTAGGTATGCGGGATATGCCCGCCGAGCGCCAGAAAGGCCTTGTTTGTGACTGCCGCACTCGCCACATTGCCGTTTTCCCTGAATACCAGAAAGACCGCAAACCCGGCAAATATATAGCCCGAGGCCAGCGTCGTGATAAATTCGGACAGGTGCAGACGCGTCACGGCGAGTCCGTTGAGGTAGCCGCACAGCGCACCGGCCAAAAGGCCGACGATCACGATCACGGGTGCAGGAAAACCTGCCAGTACGCCGAGGCGCGCGCAGGCCATCCCTACAAAGCAGACGATGCCGTTTGCGGAAAGGTCGATGCCTCCGCCGATGACGACAAACGAAACGCCGAGCGCGATGATACCGACATAAGACGCATCGCGAAAGATCATCGTGATGTTGCGTACCGTAAAAAAGGACTCCGTCGACATTCCGAAGAGCAGCGCCATCGCAATCACGAGCCCGATCGTTATCAGTTTTCGAATCGTTTTCGGTTTGAGTACCATCTTTATGGATCCTCTCATTCAAACCACGCGGCGCATCTGTGTGATCGCGCCGCGTGGTTTCCTGCATTACCTGAGTTATTCGAGTTTGACGCCGGCTGCCGACAGCACCTCATCGATATTTCCCTGTACGGTCGGGACCGTGCTGTATTCGATGAGCGGTGTGTATTCCATACCCAGATTGGCGGCGGTGATACCCGTCTGCATGAGGTATTGGATCAGGATCATCGTCGAATACGACTGCTTGTATACATCACAGAAACTCGTGCCGTAGATGCGGCCTTCTTTGATGGCCTGCAGCGCGAGCGGATGTCCTTCATAACCCCAGATGACGATGCCTTCGTTTTCGCGTCCCGCAGACTCGATCGCCTGCAGTGCACCGACCGCGACGTCGTCGTTGACGGTGTAGACGATGTCGATGTCGTCATACTTCGCCAGCAGAGTACTCATGATCGTATTGCCGTTTTCCTGCGAAGTATCCGTTACCGGCTGCGTCTCAAGCAGATTCCAGCTCGTGTTTTCCTTCAGATAATCTTCAAAGCCCGTTCCCATCCGCGTGGTCGGCTTCAGTTCCGGTACGACGTCGAGGATCACGACATTTGCGTCATCCGCTTTGCCGGCGTTCGCCTGGATGTACTTGGCAGCCTCGTATCCGGCGCGGTAGTCGCTGTTGAGACCGTGAGCGATTTTCGGTCCCGTCGCAGCCATATTTCTCGTAATAACAGGGATTCCGGCCACTTCGGCGTCATGGATCACGTCGTTCACCGCATTTGGATCGTTTGCTTCCAAAATGATTGCGTCATACTTCTGTGTGATGAGATCCTGCATGATCTGGATCTGCTTTGTCGTATCAAACTGGGAGTCAAATACGTCGATAGTGAAAATGCCGTTGTCCTCGCCGCCGAGTGCGTCATAGTAACCTCTCATCGCGGTCGGCATCGTCGGGCCGGATGCGCCGAGCGGCACGAAGGCGATCTTGATCGGACCCTTGCTGAGGTCACGTGCGGGCTGTGAGAAATCTCCGGTCACGCCGGCCCCGCCGCCACCGCCGCCGGCCCCGGCATCGCCATCCGAGCAAGCTGACAGCCCGAACGCAAAGACCATACAGGCTGCGAGAAGCAAGGTGAAGATTTTCTTTTTCATTGACTTTGTTTTCATGAATTCTCTCCTTTTCTATCAAATCTGAAATACGAAATTTTACTAACGCTCACCGGCTATGCCGGGTTCGAACTTGTGGGGCCGCCACTGTAATTTTCCACGCTCGGCTTGCCTCCCGTGTAATGGAGGAAGGGACGCTTTAAATCCGTGACGTACAGGGGGCAGTGCAGAAGGTCCTTGGGCAGGAAAAGCAAGAAGCTCTTGTCGATAAGGAATTCTTCGCCTTCGATGAAGAAGTGCATCACGCCGCCAAGATCACTCGGATTTTCCGGATCCGAACCAATGCAGGCAAGGAATTCGTCAAAATCGTGACCATGCGGATCCTCATCGGGATCGAGTTCTTTCGAAGAACAAAACCAAACGGCCTCCATATAGGGAGCGCCTTTCAGCCTCGCGCCATCAAGCCAAAGCAAAAGTTTCAGGAAGCCCTCGGGAACGTTCGGGAGCGTTCCGTCCGCCCGCTGGTATTTCTCTACCACATTCGTTTTGCTTGAATAGGTACCGGGCGCCGCCGCCGCTTCAGCCGGGTGCGCTTCGGGCAGACCGTTTGCGAAAAGAGCCCGCGTCACGAAGAGCGGCTTGTCGCTATGCTTTGTGACTTTGATCTTTCCGTAGGCAACGCCCGCCGGAATAAATACAAAACTCGTGTTCGTGAGCGTGATCTTGTCGTTTTCAAGCCATAGCTCAACATCTGCCTGCAAGTGCTCAGGATCTTCGAAATCTCCGCCGACAAAGCCGTAGACCTGATCCTGATCGTGTTTCACAAACTCAGGATTTTCGCAATCCTTTACGATCCAAAAAACTTCGTTGAACAAAGCGCCGGGGATCTGACTCTCGTCACGCCAAACGACCTGAACTACGGCATCGGCGGGTTTGAACGGGGTAGGCAGGGGATGACCGTCTGCGGCCATCGTGAACAATTTCGCGTGGGACATAAGTAAAATCTCCTCTCAAAAGTTTTTTACTTTTTCACTAACGCAATAACATTAGCATAGGCAACATCCAAAAGAGAATAGGGCGGCGCGCAATTGATATAACAAAACGTGATAGCCAAATTGCGCGCCCTTCTCCCTACAGCTCGAATTCGCTGCGGTAGATCACATCGTTTTGGATCGCCTCGGACAATTGTGTGAAATATGCGGAGAATCCTCCGATGCGAACGATCAAATCCGAATAATTCTCAGGATGGATCTGCGCATCTTTCAGCTGCGCCGTATCCAAGATGTTGTACTGGATGTGGGAACCGCCCGCGCCCATATACGCATTCGTGTAAGCGACCAATTTTCCTATGCTTTCATCGCTTCCCAAAATCGCCGAGGTGAACTTCTGATTGAGCACCGATGCGTAGGAAACTTCGTCAAAACTTGTCGATACAGCCGAGCGTATGACAGCGGTCGGACCGTTTTTGTCGGCGGTCCGCATGGGTGACAGAGCCCCGTCGTTCAACGCTTCGAAAGCCTTCCGGCCGTTCGGCAGCGCGCCGACGCCAAGGCCTCCGTAATAGTGCCATGCCAATCCTTCGCGCGCGATCATATAGTTGCGGAAGGGGGCGTTGTCGTAAGCCTTGATGATCGATGCGGAGTCATCGCTGATGCGCTTGACCAGCGAATCGATCTCTTCGATATCGTTGCCGTATTTTGGCTGCGCCAGACACATGCGGCGGATTTCCTCACCGCGCTCGCCTTCGAAGTCGCTGTCCAGCGCTTCAAGCAGTTCGTCCCAAGTCAGCTTCTTTTCTTCGTATACAAGATTGCGGATCGCGAGCAGCGAATCGGCCACGTCCACGATTGCGCGGTCCGAGACGCCGTACATCGAAAAATCCGGATGGGGGATGAGCAGATCCTGTCCCAGTTCCATGCTCGCTTCAATGCCGAGGACGGACAGCAGCGGCGTACGATAATATTTTGGCTGCACGTTCCGCGCGATCGCGCCCAAGCGGAAGATGCCGTACAGCAAATGCTTGTGCTGCGCAAGGAAGGCCTTGTACAGATCTTCAAAGGTAGCGAACGTCCCAGGGTCTCCGGTTTTTATGCCGGTCTGCACGTGATTCACGTCCACGCCGTTGTGCAGCGTCAGATGAAGCAGCGCCGCAAGATTGAAAGCCGCGACGCCTTCCGCGCCGTAGTGCTCCGCCCGCGTCGGGATGCAGGGGTACACGCAGCCAAGCCCATTCCATTCCACGGCCTCTTCAAAGGGGATGCCGTCGCGCACAAAATTTTTGATTACGACTTCATCGTTTTCGAACAAGGGTATACCGCCTCGCGTCGCCATATTGGTACGCATCGCTTTTTGCATCATCCAGTCCGGTGTTTTGAAATTCCAGCGGAGGCCTACCGTCGGAGCGGAAAGCTGGAGCAGCGCCACGATGTGCAGCGTGAGATAGCTGAGCTCGTTGGACTGGTCCTCGTGATCCTGACCAAGGCCGCCGATCATGATGTTGTCAATGCCAAAATTGATTTGGTGCGATTCTTTCTGCGAAGAAGAAGCAACGAAGGTCTGCGTACCCCAGCGCGCGATCAAATCGGCAAACTGTGAGGCAAGCGTCTCAAGCGGTACGCCGTTCTTCAGGTCTTCCAGGAAGAAGTCATAGAGATACTGATCCGCACGGCCCCAGTGGCAGTTGTTCTGGCTCGGGTTTTCGAGCATCTTGCTGAGGTTGCAAAATTGCATGGACTGGAGCGCTTCGCGGAAGGAATGCGCAGGATTTTCCGGAACCGTCTCGCAGACACGCGCGATTTCAAGCAGCCGGATACGTTCGTTTTGATCGGATGCGGCTTCCGCCATTGACCTCGCCAGTTCCGCATAACGCTTTGCATGGCGGATGGTGGCCTCAAGCACGATGATTGCAGAGCGCCAGAAATACATCTTGTCTGCATCCGTTCCGTCGCCCTGAATATATTCATCGATCTTCGCCTGCGCTTCTTCGATATAACCACGCAGTCCGATACGCAGTATCTTTGCCCAGCTCAGCGTTGACGTCGTCTGTCCCGTGATCATGCAGTCCAGAGACGGATCCTTGAGTTTGGCCGCCTCGATTTGCCTCGGCCAGTCTCCGTAGATTTCGGCAAAGGCTTTGTAACACATCTCCTGTGCGGAATGACCACCGAAGACCTTGGCCGCCTCGCGCAGGATCGTGAGGCTCTCTTTGTCGATCTCCGCCGTCGCATCCAGCGTGGCCGTGATTGAGCCGTCATCGTTCCAGATGCTCGGGATATAGTCTCCGCAGACATCGATGGCCGTGGCGCAGCCAATCACGCCCGGCGTTGGGCGGCCCGCTATTTCATCAAAGGGATGGATCCTGATCTCGAGATTGTCGAGGATCTTTTCGAGCAGTCTGGCGCGGCGGATCTGGATATCTTCCCCGTCTGTTTCGCGCCACGACGCCACTGTCCAGCGTTCCCGGTCGGCGAAAATGCTCCATGGAGAGGCCTGCATCGCAGCCTTCCACGCGGTGTTTGCCGCGCTCAGTTTGAGTGCGTCGATTTGTTTTAGCATCGAAAAATCAATCTGCTTCATGTGTTTGTTCCTCCGTTCACTTCCTGCAATAATATTGCTAATTGATACTACTTAGGTCTATGTACTGCTGCTGTCATCGCAACCGCCAAGTTCTGTCATTGCGGCCGCCGAGTTCTGTCATTGCGGCCGCCGAGCCGCAATCCATTTTTACCCATACCGTACAACCATCGTCATCTCGACACCGTGCAAACCACATCTCTCGCCTCATAAGACGAACGAACCCGTTCTATATCCTCGGCACTCATCGCCTCAAGCCCGCCGCAGTCGTAAGTCATGTCCAGCGCATTGTATTTCGTCTGTCCCGCACGGTGAAACGGCATTAGTTCCAGCCGCCGGTATTCGGCAGGAAGGCCCCTCAGAAACCCAGCCGTGCCTTCCGTATTTTCCTCGCTGTCGTTGACGCCGGGCACCAAGGGAAGACGAAAGAGCACGTCTGCGCCTGCGTCTGCAAGATGCCGCGCATTCTCCAGGATCCGCTCGTTGGAAACCCCGGTCTGTTCCCTGTGCGCATCCGGATCCATCAATTTCAAGTCAAAACAAAAATGATCCGTAACGCCGCACACCTCGTCAATCGTTTCGGTTGACACACAGCCGCAGGTTTCAACGCAGGTATCAATGCCCTCTTCCCTGCAAAGCGTGAACAGGCGGCCGATCAAATCCGGCTGCATCAGCGGCTCTCCTCCGGAGACCGTCACACCGCCTTTTGACGCATCGTAGAAAATCTTGTCGCGGCGTACTTTCTCGAAAATCTCATCCGCATCCATTTCTTCTCCGTAACGGACAAGCGCTCCATAGAAACACGCATCCACGCAGGCCCCGCAGGAAACACATTTCTCTCTATCAATCCGGTGTATATCCGAATCCTTTCGGATCGCGCCGTGCGGGCAGACGTCAAAACACTTTCCGCAAGCCGCACAGAGCTTTGACAGAAATCCGATCTGCTGCTGCGCGATCAGGTTCTCGGGATTGGCGCACCACCGGCACCGCAGAGGACAGCCCTTGAAAAACACAACAGTACGTATACCGGGGCCATCATGAATCGAATACCCCTGTATATTCGTGACCATCGCTGTGTTTTTGTCCACCGTCTCCATGTCTTCATTATCAAAACATCGATCCGGCAAGTCAACGGATTCCATGCACCTGACTATCACGATTCGATATAGCGGATTCGGCCACAGCGCTGTGTTATACTTTTCATATGATCAACAGTGTACAAAAAAAGGTATTGATTCTCGCCTTGTTTGCCGGCGAGCTCATGATGAAGAGCGGGGCGGAGATCTACCGCGTCGAGGACACGATCGTGCGCATTTGCAAGGCTTGCCGTATCGATTATGCGGAATGTTTTGCGACCCCTACCGGTCTCTTTCTGTCGCTCGACAGCGGGGAGGCCGACAGCGACATGCATACCTTTGTCAAACGCATCAAGGGTTCGGAGATCGACCTTGCCCGTATCTCGGACGTCAACACTTTCTCACGCGTATTCACAACGACGGACTTGTCGATCGACGACGGCTTTGAGGAACTAAAGCGCCTTCGCGCGAAGCAAGGCTACTCCGTGCTGCTGCGTCTTGTCGGCGCCATCCTCGTGGGCGCGTTCTTTTGTCCGATCTACAAAGGCTCTTTCAGCGACATGTTCGTGGCCGGCGGATTGTCGGGGATCAGTTATCTGATTTCTTATGCTTTGCAGAAATTGCATCTGCAGGACTTTATTCGTATCTTTATCTGCTGCGTTGCGGCTGCGGGCCTTGTGCTTGGCGCTGCTGCGCTGGGGCTTTCGGATTCTATTTCGCCTGTCGTCGTAGCGACCACCACCATCTTCCTTCCCGGCGTCGCGATCACCAACGCCGCGCGTGATCTGCTTTCCGGCGATATGATAGCGGGCGTTGCGAGACTGGCCGAGGCCTGTCTGGCCGCCATCGCGATCGCGGGCGGCGTAGGAATAGGCATCAAGATCTGGCTGTCTTTCGGCGGAGAATTGGTGCGCGATCACACGGGCATTTTTCCGGCGCCCTGGTTCCTGCTTTTCGGTTTCTTTTCCACGTTAGGCTTTGGGCTGTTGTTCAACGCGCCGAAAAAACATCTCTTGGTGGTCTCGGGCATCGGCGGGGTTGGCATGTTCATTCTGGTCGCTCTGACGAGCAGCTACGGTTTGATTGGCGCAAGCTTTTTTGGCACTTGTGCGATCGCCATCCTTGCGGAAATTGCCTCACGCGCCGGCAAAGACGCCACGACGATTTTCATCATCCCCGGCATCATCCCCTTCGTACCCGGGGCGCCGCTGTATGAAACTATGAGCAGTCTGCTCGTCGGGGATTATGCGGATGCGGTTTCTTCGGGCACACAAGCCTTTCTCATCGCCGGCGTCATCGCCCTCGCCCTTGTCATCGTAGCAACAGGAGCCAGGCTCATCCTCGCCGCCATTCTCCGCTTCGAGAATTTCGTGACGAAATAAATTCTCCGAAAATTAGTATCTTCTGTCATTCCCGCGAAGGCGGGAATCCAAAAACGCTCGTCAGCTAAGGTCGAGACGCCACTTTGCCGGCCAAAATCGTTCATAAAGCGAAAACAACAGAATCAGCAACGCGCCGCCGAGCATCCAGCCGCCAAAAATATCCGTCGGATAGTGTACGCCGAGATAGGGGCGCGACAGCGCAATCAAAAAAGCGAACATCGGAAGGACGGTGCGCAACACGGCGGCCGCCCTGGGCTGCCCGTGCAAAATGAGCCAGCGTCCAAAGATGATCGCGATCGCTACATAAAGAATGAGGCTTGCATTCGTGTGTCCCGAGGGAAAGGAAAACCCGTCTTCTTCGACGAGCCAGTTGATCATATCCGGCCTCGGACGCTCCACGATCGCCTTGATCCCCTGCTGGATGGCCGCGCCAACACCTGTGATCAGCGCGATCGGCAACCCGATTTGCAAACGCTTCGGTAAAATAATAAGGACGATGCAAATCACACCGACTACTTTCGTATCACCGCCGAGCGTCACGATTTTTTCGAATGCTGTCAGACTCTCCATTCGCAAGGAAAAAATCCACGCCTGGATCGGTGCATCGATCGCATCCGCCTTGCCCGTTTGCACCAGCAGCGCCGTGAGTGCAAATAAAATTACAAATACCAAGAAGAAAATCCACCTTGCGGTCCGGCCGTCATTGTTTTGTAGTTTCTGATTTGTCATGCTTCTTTTCCCTCCGCCTGCTCCCACTCTGTCAGTTTGTCCCTTATCATTTTTTCGATTCGGTCGGACAGAGCGCCTTCTTCCGACTTGGTAATATTTGTTGTTTCGATCACCGGATGGATGTGAAAGCGGATGACGCCGGGATGCGGATAGCCCGCATTTTCAAAACACTCCCACGAGCCTTTTGTGGAAATCGGTACGATAGGTACGTGCGCCCTCAGCGCCATACGCAGGCTTCCTTTTTGAAATGGCTGCATGCCTTTTCCTTTTGCGCGGTGGCCTTCCGGAAAAATCACGAGGGAGAATCCTTGACGCAGCCACTCCTCACCCTCGCCGAAAACCTTGAGCGCGTACCGGGGATCGTCGCGCTCCAGCATCAGACTGCGGATGCGCGCGATCCATTTGTTGAAGACCGGAATTTTGTACAGTTCGCCCTTTGCGACAAAGCCGAATTGCTTTGTTTTGATTGCGACCATAAAGAGCGGGATGTCGCCAAAGCCTTCGTGATTGGATACGAAAAGCACGCCTCCGTCCGGAAGCGACTCAGGAGATTCACCGCTCATGTCAACGGTCACTCCGTAGTGATCAAAGACCTTCGGCCCCCAGAAATTTTCCGCCAGCCGGATCCATTCCTGCTCACGGGCATGATCGCCGTCCGCACGCGCACTGTCCATTTCGTGTTTGTGCTTTCTGATCGGAGGAAGCGTAGACAGGATAAAGGCGCCAAGCCGTATCATATTAAATACATTCATAGCGTTAATTTTAACATAAAATTATGTTACATTATTATTTAAAGGTATGTCATTCGCCGGCTTGACCGGCGAATCCACATATCACTTTCATGGATTCGCCGGTCAAGCCGGCGAATGACAGTCGGCGAATGACTACGGAGGGCAATACGTATGACAAAACCGGTGTTGGTGGTGATGGCCGCCGGGATGGGCAGCCGCTATGGAGGGCTCAAGCAAATTGACCCTATCACGGAGCAGGGGGAAATCATTATTGACTTCTCGCTTTACGACGCTATGATGGCGGGGTTCGACGACGTGATCTTCATTATTAAAAAAGAAATCGAGGCGGATGTACGCGCCCGGATCGACGAACGGGCAGGCCGGCATTTGAATATCAGGTATGCCTTTCAGGAACTTACGGATCTGCCGGCAGGGTTCTCATTGCCGGAGGGACGCGTCAAGCCCTGGGGCACCTGCCATGCCATCCTTGCGGCGCAGGATTTGATCGAAGGCAATTTTGGCGTAATCAACGCTGACGACTACTACGGACCCGATGCCTATCGGCTGCTATACGAGGATCTCCTGCGCGCAAAAGACGGGGCAGTGTACGATTATTCGATGGTCGGATACCGGCTTGCCAATACGCTGACCGAGCACGGACATGTGGCGCGCGGCGTCTGCACGCTCGATGCAAACGGAGGTCTGTCGGGTGTTGATGAGCGGGCAAAGATCCTGTGGCGCGACGGACAGCCCATGTACACGGAAGACGATATCGCATGGACCGCCCTTCCGGTGGATGCCACGGTCTCGATGAATTTCTGGGGGTTTACGCCCTCATTATTGCAAGAAATGGCGGATGGATTTCCCGAGTTTTTGGAGGATGCTTTGCGCCGGGATCCGCTCAAGGCCGAGTACCTTTTGCCGCGCAAAGTCGATGAATTGCTGAAGGCCGGCAAGGCGCGTGTGCGCGTGCTGCCGACGGACGAGCGCTGGTTTGGCGTGACCTATCAGGAAGACAAAGCCCATGTCCAGGACTCGGTACGAGCCATGAAAGACAAGGGCCTTTATCCGGAAGTACTCTGGAAATAGGCTATTTTTTGATCCGCGCGAAGACCTCTTGGTAGGTCTCTTCTACGTTGCCGAGGTCGCGGCGGAAGCGGTCTTTGTCCATCTTTTCGTTGGTCTCGACGTCCCAAAGCCGGCAGGTGTCCGGGGAAATCTCGTCTGCGAGAATGACTTCTCCGGTCTTGTTATCCACGCCAAATTCGATTTTGAAATCGATGAGTTTTAGGCCCTTGTTTAGGAAAAACGCTTTTAGGAATTCATTGACTTTGTGCGTGTATTTTTTCACATCCGCGAGCTGCTCTTCTGTGATAAGGCCGAGAGCCAGCGCGTGGTCGTCGTTGATGAGGGGATCGCCGAGGGCATCGTTTTTGTAGGAAAATTCGAGCGTGGGTTTGAGTAGCGCCGTGCCCTCTTCCACGCCGTAGCGTTTGGAGAAGGATCCGGCGGCCACATTGCGGATGATGACCTCGAGCGGCAGGATGGTCACGGCCTTGACAACGGTGTCGCGGTCGTCGAGCTGCTCGACGAAGTGGTTGGGCACGCCGTTTTCCGCTAAAAGCTTGAAGATGATATTGGTCATCGTATTGTTGATAACGCCCTTGCCCGCGATTTGTCCCTTTTTCTCGCCGTTGAAAGCCGTCGCGTCGTCTTTGTACGACACGATGTACAGATATGGGTCGTTCGTCGCATAGACCTTTTTCGCTTTGCCTTCGTAAATTTGCTCTTTCTTGACTGTCATGGGTTCCTCGCTTTCCGTTCTGTGGGCCATTTGGATTTTCGCTCTTTGGTTCTTTTTGTCACGCCGGGCGGCAGGATGCCGTCCCTACCTGTGTTCTTCTTGGAACGCGGCGTCGGCGGCTTCGATCTCTCGTGCCATATGCGACTTGTAGGAGCGCATCGCCTCCCTTAGCCGTACATCTTTCACGGATAGGATTTGTACCGCGAGCAGCGCTGCGTTTTCTGCGCCGTCGATGGCCACGGTTGCGACCGGTACACCCTTGGGCATCTGCACCGTCGAGAGCAGCGAGTCCAGTCCGTCGAGCGTGGAGCTTTTGACCGGGAGTCCAATCACGGGTAAGGCTGTATTGGCGGCGAGCACGCCCGCCAGATGCGCCGCTTTGCCGGCCGCGGCAATGATCACTTCGAGTCCCTCGTCTTCCGCGTCTTTTGCGAAAGTCTCGGCCGCCGCAGGCGTACGATGCGCGGAAATGATGCGCGTCACATAGCCCACTTCAAAGGCATCCAAGATCCGTTCCGCCCGCTCGACGATCGGATAATCGCTCTTGCTGCCCATCACGATCCCAACTTGAATAGTCACGTTTTCGCCTCCTTCGACCTCTCGTCTTCTTCTATCTCTCGTCTTCTTCTCGTTCTGCTCTTATTCAGCCGAACTGTCTACAATTTACCTGTCATTCCCGCGAACCACCTTTGTCATTCCCGCGAGCCACCTTTGTCATTCCCGCGAAGGCGGGAATCTCTTATGATCACCACCTTGAGATTCCCGCCTTCGCGGGAATGACAGGCGTATTACCTGAAATACGCGACGCCGGACGTGAAGATGCTGTCGTCGTATTGGCCCGGCACATTGATGTAGAGCCCGGGGGCGTTGCGCTCCGAGTGTCCCATGCGTCCGAAGATGCGGCCGTCCGGCGAGGTGATGCCCTCGATGGCCAAGGCCGATCCGTTCGGATTGAAACGGATATCGCTTGTGGGATGACCGTCCAAATCTACATACTGGGTCGCGATCTGGCCGGATTTTACCAACGCATCCAAGGTTTCGCTGTTCGCGACAAAGCGGCCTTCGCCGTGGGAAACGGGCAGGGTGTGAATATCCCCGACCTCCGCCGCGGCAAGCCACGGAGAAAGTACGGAGCCCACGCGGGAGCGTACGAGCCGCGACATATGGCGGCCGATCGTATTGTAAGTGAGGGTCGGCGCATTTTCATCCGGATCCGTGATGCGGCCGAAAGGCAGCAGGCCCAGTTTGACCAGCGCCTGGAAGCCGTTGCAGATGCCGAGCATCAGGCCGCCGCGTTTCTCCAAAAATTCGGCGGTCGCTTCCTGCATATACGGGCTGCGAAATACCGCCGCGATGAACTTGGCCGAGCCTTCGGGCTCGTCGCCGCCGGAGAAGCCGCCGGGGATCATCACGATCTGGCTCCGTCCGATCTCCTCTGCCATGCGCCGAATCGACTCCGTCAGGGCGCCGTGATCCATGCTGAGCAGATTGAGCACAGTCACCTCCGCGCCGGCGCGCTCGAACGCGCGCTTGCTGTCCGCTTCGCAGTTGGTACCCGGGAAAACCGGGATGAATACCTTGGGTTTTGCCGCGCTGATCTTGACGGCCGCCGGCGCTGCCGCCGCGCGCTTCGCATAGGACACGGGCGGGGTCGCCTCTTCAAACGCCGCCGTCAGACTTGGTTCGATGGGGAAGGTAGAGGCGAGCGGCGTTTCCCAGCGCTCGATGATCTCATCCAGAGACACCGTGGCCGAATCAAAGGACGCCACCGCTTGCGCGCCTTCGAGACTCCTGACCTCAATCGCTTCGCTGTCCGTCGTCTCTCCGATCTCGCGATACATCAGCCCCGCAAAGAGCGCCGCCGGATCTTCCTTGCCGCCCACCTCAAGCAGAAAACTGCCGTAACTCTCGTCGATCAAAT
>JAISJT010000020.1 GCA_031261395.1 Eubacteriales Family XIII. Incertae Sedis bacterium | reverse complement strand
CCCAGCGTCTCTTCGGTCAGGCCCTGTTTCTGCATCACGCCTTCGTGGATGACGATGTACTTCGCTTCGGAATCGGCGGCGATGAATTTCATCTCGGTGAGCGTCAGCATCGGATTGATGGGCACGATGATCGCGCCATTGCGCACGACACCGAGATAGATGTACACAAATTCCGGAGAATTCCCGGTGTCGAGGATGACCTTGTCGCCCTTCCCGATCCCCTTGCCTTTCAGAAAATTCGCATAGGCGATCACCTGTTTGTCGAGATCGGCGTACGTGATCCGCTCGTCCTTAAACAGGATCGCCGCCTTGTCGGCATCAAAATTGTTCTTGTAAATTTGCCCTACGCTGTGTACATTTGATTCCACGATCTTTCTCTCCTTTTTTCTTTTGAAACAACGCTACTCGATATGCGGGACGCCGTTGATGCCTTTTTCGAAGGCCCGCTCCGTGTTGCCTTTGATCTTTTCGGTCTGGACGGCCGCCATTTTCTTTGCGAAATCATCCAACGGCAACCCGTTTTCCTTCAGATACGGCTGGATAATATTTTTGAACAGCTCCCCGACTTTGGCGGACACGGCATCTTCGTCATTGCCCTCGCTCTCGCTGATCCCGTGGAAAATCGCATCGCGGAATACATCGAGATAGAGCCCGGCGCCGTAAGGCGCCAGCGCAAACAGAAGCGACCCTATTTCAACGGAGTAGGTTGTCAGGAAGGCGACCGGGATCATGACGAGGCGAAGTTCCCCGGCCTCTATCCGCCGGACATAGTCGTCCAGATTGTCCAACCAATGCCGACGGCAATACGGGCAGTTGCAGTCAAACCAAATGCGGATAGTCTCCGTTGCGCTTTCACCGCCAAGACTGATCTCGCCGTTTGTTTCCGATATTTTAATACTGCTGTCTTCTTGACTCATAAGATCTCCCTTTGCTCGGCGCAATACCCTTCCGTGAATAAAACCCATTTTATCACAATCAATAGTAGTATACTGTTACTATGAAAAATCGAATGAAAAATTTTAATGAGAAGTATATCTTCTCGGAAAAGCTGTCTTTCGACGCGAAGGTGCTCAACCTCGTGTGCATTGTCGGTGTGCTGGCTCTGCTGGCCTCGACCGTCGGGCATTTGGTCGAGCACTCGAGCTCCATCATCATGGGGCTCAAGGTCATCATGATTCTGGGAGCCATACTCCTCTTTATCGCGTCAAATAAATACGGCATACACAAATACGGCAGAATGATCGCTATCATCGGATTTTGCGATATCCTCTTCCCGATGGTTTTCATTGTGAACGGCGGCAGCAACGGCGGGATGGCGGCATATTTCGTGCTCACAATGATCCTTGTCGTTCTGCTATCCCGAGGCAAAGCCTTTTTCATCTTTATGGGCACGCACCTGGCGATCATCATCGGATGCTATTTGCTCGATCGGTACCGTAATGATTTCATCCTTCCGCTCGACCAGTTTCAGCATTATGCCGACAACGTGATTTCTATAATAATTGCGGCCATTTTCATCGGGCTTGTCACAAAGGGCGTCAGCATGCTCTATATCCGTGAGCAAATCAAAGCTGAGGTGGCGAGCAAGGCGAAGGGCGATTTTCTCGCTCAGATGAGCCATGAAATGCGTACGCCTATGAACGCCATCATTGGCATGAGTTCGATCCTTTCGGCAACCGACGACATCGAACAGCATCGGGACGGTATCAAAAAAATCGAGACGGCATCCGCTCATCTGCTCGGTGTCATCAACGACATTCTCGATATGTCAAAAATCGAGGCAAACAAACTTGAACTTTTCGAAGAGTCCTTTGATTTCAATAACATGATCGACGGCATCCTGACCGTGATGAATTTTGATATCGAGAACAAGCATCTAAGTTTCGAGGTAAACATAGATCCGGCCATACCAAAATATCTCCTTGGCGACAAGCTCAGGCTCACACAGGTCATCACAAACCTTCTTTCCAATGCCGTCAAATTCACACCCGCCGGAGGAAAAATCAGTTTGACCGCCGAACTCACTGAAGAGAAAGATTCTCTCTACGCCATTCGTATCACCGTTTCCGACACCGGTATCGGCATCACTGACGAGCAGCTTTCCAGACTCTTCACATCCTTCGAACAGGCGGACAACAGCACCTCAAGAAAGTTTGGCGGCACGGGTCTTGGTCTGTCCATCAGCAAACGCATCATCGAATTGATGGGCGGGTCCATCCGGGCGCAGTCTGTACCGGATCAGGGCTCCACCTTCACGGTGGACTTCTCGATCCCGGCCGGTGAGACCACGGCAAATGAGAACCGGACGCAAAGCGAACTCGCACCCGATTTTTCTGACAAGACCATCCTCATCGCAGAGGACATAGACATCAACCGCGAAATCATCACGACCCTGCTCGCTCCGACCGGCATCTCCGCCGACTGTGCGGTGAACGGAAAAGAGGCTGTCAGGTTGTTTTCTGAAAAGGCGAGAGCGTACGATTTGATCTTTATGGATATCCGGATGCCCGAAATGGACGGCTATGAAGCGACACGCGCCATTCGCGCATCGGATGTACAGAATGCGAAGACCGTCCCTATCATCGCTATGACCGCCAACGTCTTCAAAGAGGACATCGACAA
The DNA here is from genome assembly GCA_031261395.1 of Eubacteriales Family XIII. Incertae Sedis bacterium. Taxonomy (GTDB): domain Bacteria; phylum Bacillota; class Clostridia; order Peptostreptococcales; family Anaerovoracaceae; genus WRMW01. The sequence goes on along the minus strand of JAISJT010000020.1, from coordinate 10,321 downwards.
TGCGAAGAGCGCAGGCATGAACGATCATCTCGGCAAACCGATCAATTTGAATGACGTCCTTGCCAAACTCTCAAAATATCTATCATAGGGAATCCCGCGGCCTGATATTTTGGTATAATAACGATAATTAACGTTACGAGGCAAGCACGGAGACCACATTGGCAAACAGTAGACGAAAAAAGAAAACAGAACCACAAAAATTGCTGACTTTTGTGGATATCATTGCGCCGGATATCAAACCGGCTCAGGCTTCGGCAGCAAAGAAAGCAGCTGTTCCAAAGCCTGAAACGAAGAAACCTGCGGCGAAGACGAAAAGCGTTCCTGTCGAAAAAGAGGCGCCGGTGCCTGCGGAAGTTTTGACTTTCGTGGGGATCATTGCGCCGGAGATCCCGGATCAAGTCCGGGATGACAAGGCAGTCCGGGATGACAAGGCAGTTCCGGATGACAAGGCAGTCCGGGATGACGAGGCAGTTTCGGCTGACAAGGCGGTTTCGGATGATGCCACGGGTACGAAAATCAAAAAGACGGCCGCTGAAAAAAGTAAGCGACAAAAGAAGGAGCGGAAGCCACGTTCGAAAGCCGGACGCGTCGTTGCGGCAATTCTGAAAAGCATACTGGCCGCCGTCCTCATCTGCGTCATCGTCGCAATCGGCTACGGGCTTTATTATTTAAACGGAATTTTCAAGGATATGCCGGTGCACGATCCGGCGGAGATCCAAAACGGTTTGCTGGCCGTGTCGCACATCTACGACGATCAGGGGATCGAGATGCGGGATCTCTATGTCGATGAAGGCATGCGCGAGCTGGTCAATTATGATGAATTGCCGGGCAATCTCATCAACGCTATCGTGGCGGTCGAAGACAAGACGTTTTGGAAGCATCACGGGTTCAATATCACGCGAATGGTCGGGGCGATCCGCGAGAGTTATTTCAGCGGCGCGGACATTCAGGGGACGAGTACGCTGTCCCAGCAGCTTGCCCGCAATATTTGGCTGGCGGACGAGAAGACGGTCTACAGCTTTTCGCGCAAGCTGAAGGAGGCTTTCTACGCGCGCAAAATCGAGAGCGAGCTGACGAAAGAGGAGATCCTCACGGCTTATATGAATACGATACCGCTCGGCAACCATAGCTATGGCGTGGCGGCGGCGGCGAATCAATATTTCGGGAAAGAGCTGAAGGATCTCGATTTGCTCGAATGCGCGTCCCTGGCCGCTCTGCCCTCGTCGCCATCGACGCTGTCGATGATCACGACCGTCGGGCCGACAGAATATGCGATCGGCGATCCGAATATATTGCTGATCACGAGCCAGTACACCTTCCTTTACAACGATACCGCGGTGCCTCGTATACGTCTGGTCCTCGATCTCATGCTCGAACAGGGCTATATCTCGCAGGCGGAACACGACAAGGCCTACAAGGACAATATCCGCTATCACCTGCACCCGCAGGCGCTCCAGACGGACAGCAATGCGTCCATGTTCACGGACTGGCTCATCGAAGACGTCGCGGAGGATCTGCTGCGCGAATACCCCGATCGCTATGCCGATATCGATGAGGCGATGCGGGGCGTGTACAGCGGGGGATTTAAGATATACAGCACCTTCAGTCAGCGCATGCAGGACATCGCGACTGAGGAGTTTGAAAATCCGAAGAATTATCCTGTCGCCTATTTGCGGAAGGACGGACGCGGAAACTGCCTCGACCAGTATGGCGAGATTTCGCTCTATGCCTATGCGAATCTCTTCGAAGCAGCGGAAGACGGGAAGACCTATTTCCGCTTGAAGGGCGGCGAGACGGATCCCGACTTCATAATAAATGCGGACGGATCCATGACCGTGTTTGCCGGCAGGACGCTCGGCATCTATGACACCGTCAGTCCGGCGGGACGCGAAGTCACCGTCGAGTTCAAAGATTTTTTCACGCAGCCGCAGGGATCTTTCTACATCACCAAAGGGGGCGTCCTCGAAATCCCGTCAAAGTACAAGGGGATAGACTCAAAAGGCAACCTCACCATCTCCGCCGACTTTTTCTCGGGGGCGGACAATTTCTTTGCGCTGGATGAAAAGGGCAACTATCTGATCGGCTCGGATCACTTCACGCTGAGACAGAGCGTCGTCCAGCCGCAGGGAGCTATGGTCATCCTCGACCACACAAACGGCCGGGTCAAGGCCATGGTCGGCGGACGCGGCATCATCGGCGCGATGCAGTACAACCGTGCGCTGTCGCCAAGGCAACCCGGCTCCACGATGAAACCCCTCGGAACCTACGGTCCGGCTTTAGAGATGAGCGCACAGGGCTTGCCGGCGCTGAACGACGAGGCGAATTCTTACGGTGAATTTTGGTCGCCGCTCTCCGTCATCATCGACGAAGCGATCGAATACCGGGGGAAGCAATGGCCGAAAAACTGGTACGGTGGTTTTCGCGGGCCGCAGACCCTGCGCAAATCGGTTGAGCAGTCCATCAACGTAAATGCAGTGCGGGTCCAGCTATCCGTCGGCAACCGGCGCTCCGTCGAATTTTTAAAGAAACTCGGCATCACGACAGTCATAGAAAACGGTTCCGACATTGGTCTTGATCCGTCAACCAACGATATGAATCCTTCCGCGCTCGCGCTCGGCGGTATGACGCTCGGCCTCAAGCCGCTAGAAAGCGCTTCGGCCTATGGGACCTTTGCCAATGCCGGCGTTCACGTCGATCCGATCTCCTACACAAAGATCACGGACCGCGACGGAAATATCGTACTCGACGGTACCCCCGAAAAAACGCAGGCGATGGATCCGGGCACGGCCTATATCATGAATGACATCCTGCGTACTACAGTCTCGAGCGGCATTTCCTCGCGCGGTGCGGTCAAGGACTTTTCCGTCGCGGGCAAGACCGGCACGACTTCCGAAAACTTCGATGCATGGTTTGTCGGCAATACCCCGAAATATTCGGCGGCTGTCTGGATGGGGAATGACGTCCAGCTCCAAATGTCACAAGGCTCTGCGGCGGCTGCGGCCTTGTTCAGCAAGGTGATGACGCGTGTCACCGAGGGCGAAGATCCAGGTGAATATCCGGCTCGTCCGTACAATGTAGTGCAGGCTTCTGTCGGCGGCATGAGCGATGTCTTTTTCGCGGGGCGTATTCCGTCCAAGCTGACGTTTGGCCGAAAGGTCTGTGTGGACTCAGGCTATCTGGCGACGCCCTGGTGTACGAATACCACCTATTTGAACAACGGTATGCTGAACGGGACAACGATCATAGACCCCAATGATCCAAATGCACAAACGGGCGCACCCGCCTGGTACTGCCCCTTGCACAATGACGATCCGGCGCGGTATCCGACCGACCCGGCGCCTCCGGCTGCGCCCGGACCTGCGCCTGAGCCTGAGCCTGAGCCGATTGTGACAAATCCGGATCCTGACCCGGCGCCCAAGCCGAAACCAAAACCGGAGCCCAAGCCGGAACCCAAGCCGGAACCAAAACCCAAGCCCGAGCCGCCGGTGGAACCGCCAAAACCACCGGAGCCTCCAAAACCACCGGATCCGCCGGATCCGCCTGACCCACCATCGGGTCCATCGGGCGGCGGCGATGGCGGCGGCGATGGCGGAGGTGACGGCGGCGACGGCGGAGCTGGCGGCGGTGACGGCGGAGCTGGCGGAGGCGATGGCGGCGCTGGCGGAGGCGATGGCTAACGAAAAAAAGACCGCGGGCTTCCGCGAAATCGAAGCCGATATCAAGAGCGGCGCCGCTGACCAAGCGGCGCCTATCCTGCTTTTCGGCGAAGAGATCTTCCTGACGGCTCACTATGAGCATCTGCTCGTGCGACTGTTTTCCGGCGCCGATGACGGCGTACCGGAAGCCGCGTCCGAGCTTGACACATCCGTCTTCCGCGGAGGCGAAGACAGCGACGACGATATCCTTTCGGCTCTCGATACCTTTCCTATGCTTTCGCCGCATCGCGTCGTAGTGGTGAAAAATCATGCGGGCCTTTCCTCCGAAGGCAAGACTTCACTTCCTGACGCCCTTGCGGCTATCCCTGAAACTTCGCGGCTGATCTTCACAGCAGGAAACGTCAACCGCACGAGAGCCCTTTACAAGGCGATCGCAAAATACGGAAAAGTCTACGAATTCACTCGCCTCTCGGAATTCGACCTCAAGGCCTTTGTGCAAAAGCGTTTTCGCGCGATGGGCGTCTCTGTTTCGCCCGACCTGCTCGCAGACTTCTGCCGAGCGACCGGGTATTTGGAGAAAGACAGCGACGGGGATTTGTTCGGCGTCGAAAACGAAGCAAAGAAACTCGCCGCATTCGCGCTGGCAAGCGGACGCACGGAGATCACGGGAGCCGACCTCGCCGAGTGTCTGCCGGACATCCTGCGCACCGACGCCTTCGCTATGCTCGACGCCATCAGTTCCGGGCGAAAGGGCAAGGCGATCGAACTCTTAGAAAACAGTCTCGCTTCCGGCGAATCCGCATTTCGCCTGCTCTCGCTGATCATCGGTCATTTTGAGATCATGCTCGGATACAAGGAGCTGCACACGCAGGGACACGGCGCGGCGGACATCGTACGTATTCTAAGAGAACGCAGCGATTGGCGTGTAAAAAAACTCGGCGGTTTTGCCGAGCGGTTTTCAGAGGCGGATTTGCATCATGCCATGCGGCGCCTGTATGACGCCGAAAAGGACATCCGCTCCGGGGATATACCCGAGCGGCTGGCGCTCACGCTGATTTTTGCGGAAATTTAGTCGTTTGGCACGGAGCGGTGCCCGAGTCCTACTACGACGTCGTTGAGGTGCAAAAGCCCGATACTCATAAAGATGCAGACCGACAGATGCTCGCCGTAGCGTGCGATCGCGATCTTGCCTCCCCCGTTCAGACCTATCGCTTTCGCCTGCATCTGTGCGACGGCCTCACGCGCCGCCCCGGCGATCGCGCCGTCCTGCACATGATTTTCCTTTGTCAGACCCGCCTTGCGTGAAGCCACTATGGCGCGTTCAATAATGATGTGGATCGAATTCGTGATATCCCCGCCCACATCGATCGCGACGGCTCTGATCCCCGCTCCCGAAAGCTGAGCGATATACTTTTCTTCCGATTCGCGGCTCGGAGTCACGGCCAATCGAATCGCGGCCCTGGCAATATCAACGCTCGCAGTGTTTTTGTCCATGGGCGTATCATACCATAACCATACACTCCACACCGCCGTGTAACATGTTTGTAATCAATTTTTGCTACAATAATAAGAGGTATTTTGCTTTTCCCTTCGCTTGTACGGAGATAACGGAGTATATAGAGATGACTGAACATGATGAATTTTCGAAGCGCTTTGATGCGCTCGAGGAAGAATTCCGAAAAGCACACGGCGATGATGCACCGATTACCCTGGGCTCGCTCTTTTCCGACGAGGATGAAGACGCGGGGCCGGCGCCTGCGGAACCTGCAGCCACCGCAGAACCTGCGGCTCCCCCCGAGCCCGCAGAGCCGGCCGAGCCCGCAGAGCCGGCCGAGCATGCCGAGCCCGCCGAGCCGGCAGAATCCACTGAAAACAGCGCAGAAAGAAAGCGGGATGGATATATGGCACGATCCTCAAGAAAAAACCAGCGTCAGAGACAACGAAAAAAACAAAAACTGATTACCAAGATCCTCAAAGGGATCCTGTCCGGTGTTTTGATTGCCATTATCGCTGTCATCGTTGTCGGGCTCGTGTATGTTTATGGCATTATTAAGGATACTCCGAAATACAAAACCGAAGAGATAGCGAGCAAGCTCGCGCTCATGAGTACGATGTACGACGATCAGGGCACGCCGATGAAAAACATCTATCTGCCGGAGGGCCAGCGCGAACTCATCACCTTCAATCAGCTCCCGGAAAACACGGTTGACGCCTTTATCGCGATTGAGGACAAGACGTTTTGGACGCATAAGGGCTTCAATATCACGCGTATTGCCGGCGCTGTGCTCGAAAGCGTCAGGGGCGGGGGCGGCATCAGCGGTACCAGTACGATCACCCAGCAGCTCGCCCGCAATATGTGGCTGATCGACACGAAGACCGAGCGCAGCCTTACGAGAAAGATTCAGGAGGCTTACTACGCCAGACAAATCGAGCAGGACCTCAGCAAAGAGGAGATCCTGACGGACTATCTCAACTCTATAGCCTTCGGCAACCACAGCTACGGCATCCAGGCGGCGGCGCAGTCCTATTTTGGCAAAGAAGTCGAGGATCTCGATCTCATTGAATCCGCCGCTCTCGCCTCGCTTCCCAAGGGCCCGTCGGAATACGCCATGATCATCACCGTCACCCAGGGCGAAGTCGCTCCCGACGATCCGGGCATCATCCTTGCCGGCTCGCAGTACGTCTATCTGTACAGCGACAAAATTGAAGCGCGACTCAAGCTGGTGCTTTCAGAGATGCTCGCGCAGGGATATATCACGCAGAACGAATATGACAGCGCCACCCGTGACAATATCCGGAGGCACCTGCATCCGACGGAACTCGAAAGCGACAGCAACGCCGACTTTTTCAGCAGCTACGCGATCGAAAATATCGCCGATGATTTGCTGAGGCGCGACGAGACCATCACCACGCGTGACGAGGCCATGCAAAAGATTTACAGCGGCGGTCTCGATATCTATACGACTTTCAATCAGCGCGCACAGGACATCGCGACAGAGGAATACAGCGATCCCGAAAATTTCCCAACCATCGACAGGGGACATTCGGACGATTTTGGCAATCTGAAAGAACCGAACAAGGACAGCATCATGTTGTTCAAATATGAAAACATGTTCCAGACAAGGGAGGACGGCAGCGCCTGGTTTTTCTTGAACGGCGAAGGTGAGCAGCCCGATTTCACAAGGAACGCAGACGGCACGATGACGATCTACGCGGGGCACAAGCTGGGTATCTACCGCACTAACAGCGATGAGGGCGGCGCCGATATCTCACTCGAATTCCGCGATTTTTACCGCGTGCACGAGGATGACGGCTTCCTCTATATGACAAAGGGCGGCTATATTCCGATTCCGAAAGAATACAAGGGTACCGATGCGGACGGAAATCTGCTGCTTGCCGCGGACTTTTTCACAAGTGAGCACAATATCTTCGAGACGGACGAAAACGGCGGACTGTGGATCGGTCCAAAGCATTACACGCTCAGGCAAGAGATCCTGCAGCCGCAATCGGCCTTTGTCCTCCTCGATCACACCAACGGCCGGCTCATGGCCATGGTCGGCGGCCGGGGTGAGATCACGGGCCAGATGAATTACAACCGCGCCCTCTCTCCGAGGCAGCCGGGGTCCACGATGAAACCGCTCGGCGTCTACGGCCCGGCCATCGAAATGAGCGCAAACAAGGAACCGACCGGCAGCGACGTGACGACCTACGGCCCCTACTGGGCGCCGATGTCCATCATCACCGACGAGCAAATCGAATACCAGGGCAAGGTATGGCCAAAGAACTGGTACGGCGGTTTCCGGGGGCCGATGACGTTGCGCAAGGCCGTCGAGCAGTCGGTCAATGTCACCGCGGTCAAAGTGCAGCTCGAGATCGGCAACCAGCGCTCGATCAATTTCCTGAAAAGACTCGGGATCACGACCCTCGTCGAATCCGGTGACTCAAGCGACCTCGCGCCCGGCGCCCTTGCACTCGGCGGCATGACGAAGGGACTGACTCCGCTTGAGAGCGCCTCTGCGTATGGGACTTTCGCGAATGCCGGCGTCCACATCACGCCAACGACCTACACCGTGATCAAAAACAAGCGGGGTGAAGTCCTGCTGGAATCCGATCCCGAGCGCACGCAGGCTATGGATCCCGGCACGGCCTTCATTGTGAACGACATCTTGCGGACGACCATTGCCAACGGTATCGCGTCGGCAGCATCCGTACAGGGAACTCAGATTGCCGGCAAGACCGGTACCGCCGACAGCAATTTCGACGCATGGTTTGTCGGCAATACGCCGAAATATTCGTCCGCCATCTGGATCGGCGGCGACGTCTCCGTCCGCATGTCTCAGGGTTCGGCGGCTGCGTCACGGCTGTTCAGCAAGATCATGACACGCGTCATCGAGGGTGAGGAACAGGGTGAATATCCGCCGCAACCGCAAAATGTTGTCAAGGCGACCGTCTTCACCGGTGTGACAAATGATCCCGAACTGCCGGAATCCTATACCGATTACTTCATCGAGGGCACTGTCCCCGAAAAGGTTGATTTCGGTATTGAGGAGGCAGACGTCTGTGTAGAGTCGGGCTATCTGGCAACCCCCTGGTGCGAAAACCACGAACTCCGGAAATTCTCTACGGCAAAGCCAAAGGAAGGTGATGAATTCACGGTCGTGAACGCTCCGACCTACTATTGCCATCTCCACAATCTCGACCCGGCGCAGTTCCCTCCAAACCCGTTCGAGGCATTCGACAACGACTTTGGCAAGAGCAAGGTGCCCAAGCTCGTCGGTCTGTCCTTTGAGGAGGCCATCGCCAAGCTCAATGAGCGCAAATTGGTGATGGGTGAAAAATTCATAGATGAAAACTATAGCTCCGTCCCCGCAGGGCAAGTCATCTCGCAAAATCCTGAACCGGGCGCCAAACTCGAATGGAACAGCGCGGTCAACGTGACGGTCAGCAAGGGTCAGCAGATGATGACCGTGCCCGAGATCATCGGCCTTGATGAAGACACAGCAAGGACTTTGCTGAGCGATTACGGGCTGATGCTCGGCGAGGGCAAATCCGCCGCCTCGGACAGACCGCCCGGCGAGATCATCAAACAAAAGCCCGCGGCCGGAAAGCAAGTGGCGGTCGGGACAGCCGTCAACTACACCTTCAGCTCCGGCCCCTGATTCAATATCGACGTTCCTTGTGTAATAATAATGGCCCGAGCCTGCAGGCTCGGGCCACATTCTTACTTCAATTGCTGCGCGTCAGACATTTGTCTGTCCCTCGCTCTTTACTCCCCGCTGCGGTCGACCGTCGCCTCGTAGAGTGTTTCCGCATTGTCCCATTCGGCGATGATCTCAGGGATCACCTTGTAGAGATCTCCCACGATGCCGTAGTCCGCAACTTCGAAAATCGGCGCATCGGGATCTTTGTTGATCGCGATGATGAATTCCGAAGACTGCATACCGGCCAGGTGCTGGATGGCGCCCGAAATGCCGCAGGCAAAGTATATCTTGGGCTTGACGGTCGTGCCGGTCTGCCCCACCTGATAGGCGTGGTCGATCCAGCCCGCATCGACTGCCGCGCGGGACGAACCCGGTACTCCGCCGACCTTGTCCGCCAGCTCTTTGATCAGTTTGAAGCCGTCCGCATTTCCAAGACCGCGTCCGCCCGAAACGATGATTTCGGCATCCGTCAGCGAAACGAGATCCTTTGCGCTCTTCACGATGTCAACGACTTCGATGCGGATGTCCTCCGCCGAAAGCGCGGGAGCCACCTTGACGAGTTCGCCCGTTGCGCCGGCGCTGCGCTCGCGGCGCGTCATGACGCCGGGTCTGACCGTCGCCATCTGCGGGCGCGTATTCGGCGTGATGATCGTCGCCATAAGGTTGCCGCCGAAGGCGGGTCTGGTCTGCTTGAGACCCTTGTCGTCCGAGGCCGGATCGAGATCGCTCGTATCCTGCGTCGTATATTTGACCGCATAGTCGATATAGCTGGAAACCTTGATGTCGAGCCTTGTGCAGTCGGCTGTCAGCCCGGTGTTCAGACGGGCCGCCACACGCGGCGCAAGGTCGCGTCCGATATGGGTCGCGCCGAAAAGCACGATCTCCGGTTTTTGTGCGGTGATCAGGTCGGCAAAGACCTTGGTATATCCGTCCGTCGTGAAACTCTTCAGCAACGGGCTTTCTATCACATAGGCGCCGTCCGCTCCGTACTCGAAGCATTCCTGCGCGATCCCTTCCACGCTGTCTCCGATGAGTACAGCCCAGACCTTCGTATCCGGTCCGATCTCACGCGCCAGCCGGCGGCCTTCGCCGATGAGCTCGAGCGCAACATTCATGATCTTGCCCGCGCGCTGCTCCGCATAGACCCAGACGTCTTTGTACGCCGAAAGATCCGTCACAACGACTTCTTTTTCGTCTTCAAAAATCGCATCGAAGGGGCAGGCTGCGATGCACTGCTTGCAAGCGGTACACTTTTCGTTGATCACCGCGATCTTGTCTTCCATATCGATCGCTTCGAAGGGACAGGCCTTGATGCACAGTTTGCACCCTTTGCAGTTTTCCTTAATTACATGGATAGCCATTTTGCACCTTCCTTCCCTAAATCACATGCTTGGTCTTGAGTCCGACCAGCATGGTTTTGACGATATCGTTTTCCGTGTCGCCTTCCAGCATCTCGCCCTTGCC
>JAISJT010000126.1 GCA_031261395.1 Eubacteriales Family XIII. Incertae Sedis bacterium | reverse complement strand
GGTTGAAAAACAACCTGTAATCACAAAAATATTATGCTAAGAAAAAAGTCGTCTGTTTGGGTTGGTTTCTCGCTCAGGCGGCTTTACTTTGCATAATATTTTTCTTTGCATACCATTCTTTATGTATAGCTTGACATAATTTGTGGATTAGAGCGTTCGCGAGCAGCTCCCTTGTTGACACGGCTGGGTATTCGCCGACAGACGCCACATTCCCATCGCTCAAATCCATAGTATACGCATTACTATTCGATGCTACCCACCGAAGTGCATTTTCAAGCATCGTTGGAATCGGCCCATCAAAAGACATGACATTGACTGCGCGGGCATCCAAGGATGTTTTGGAGTGTGACCTGACGCTTGCTTTGATCGTGTAGTTTGGGAAATGCTGCTGGGGATATATTCCAAGCGCCAACAAGCCTGCAACACTCAATTCGCCCGTATTGTATGTGACACCGGTACGGAGCAGTATGTCATCGTTGCCAAGCCCGGCAAGCACGTCCGAGTAGCGTTTACGATTATCAATATATCCATCCACCAGAGTTTGATTCAAATCCGCAACTGACGAATTTGAAATCGGTTCTTCATCATATCGAACGATGCCTTGATTGGATTCAAACATCAATTCCTCAAGGCCAGACAGCTCAAAGTCACTATCATATTGTCGGATAAAGGAAGAATCAGTTTTCTTATATCGGACGGGTTTCATATTCTTTTTCGCTTCATGCACATCGGCGACCACGACGATTTTTTCCTCAAAAGGAACCTTGGAGATATCCACAAGAATTGGAATTGAATATTCACGCTGTGCATAGTTCGCCAATGTTTGCTGGCAATTTTTCGCGTCATACACACCAGCCACAGTGAAATCGCGTTTTTCATCGACACCGAAAATGATCGTACCTCCGCCGGGGGTGTTCGCGAATGCACAGATTGTCTTCGCGGCAGTCTTCGGAAACCCATTTGCCGCAGTTTTCACTTCATATTGACGATTGTCACTTTGCTCCAGTCGAAGTGCATCCAATATTTCCTTCAAGCTGGTTTCATCCATGATAAGAATTCTCCTTGTTCCTTATTTTGCGTAGCTTCGGTAAATATAATAACATGCGTCGCTAAATTATCATAGATGCTTCGCTAAATTGTCCATGTACTTCGCTAAATTGTCCACGTACTTCGCTAAATTAGTGAAGCTCGGTGGCGTATTTGCGATAGCTCATGAAGAAAATTTCGTGCACTTGCCTCTAAAATTACTTTTTGATTGGGGCAGATCCGTTCTCCGTTGAGATCTGCCCCCGAGAGTCTATCCGATGGTCACGACGGGTTTGATCAGGTCGCGAGGTTTGTCCTTCATCAGAAGCAAGGCTTCCTCCAGATCGTCGAGCTTTTCAAATCGGTGTGTGAGCAACGGGCTGACGTCGAGCCTGCCGTTCTCAATGACACGGGCCAAATATTCCATATTCTTTCTGCCGCCGGGCATCAAGCCGCCGATGATGCGAATATGTCCCATGCCGAGTCCCCATTCGACCCGCGGAATTTTGATGAAATCACCTGAGCCGAGATAGTTGATATTTGCCACAATGCCGCCCGGCCGGACAAGTCTCACCGCTTGATCAAATGTATCGAGTTCGCCGCCGGCGAGGATCACTTTGTCGACCGGCTTGCCGTTCATGGCTTCTTTGATCTGCTCGACGATGTCACCGTCCTTGTAATTGATCGTATCGGTTGCACCATAATATTTTGCGGCATCCTGACAGTTTTGCCGCGAGCCGACGCCGAAAACTCTGCCCGCACCGCGAAGAACCGAACCCGCGACCGCCATCAGTCCGACCGGGCCGATGCCGACTACGACGACGGTATCGCCATATTCGACCTCCGCCATATTCGCGCCGTGAAATCCGGTCGGCACCATATCGGAGAGCATGACCGCATCCTGAATGTTGATGCCTTTCGGCAGATGTGCAAGATTGCCGTCGGCTTCGTTGACATGAAAATACTCTGCAAAGACGCCATCCTTTATATTGGAAAATTTCCATCCGTTCAGCATACCGTTTGAATGTTGTGAGTATCCCATTTGCGACTCGACGGCCTGCCAGTCGGGCGTGATCGCCGGAATGATGACCTTGTCTCCGGGTTTGAAATCTTTGACCAGAGGGCCGACTTCAACGACTTCCGCCGAAGCTTCATGTCCGAGGATGAGATCATGTCTGTCCCCGATGGCGTGTTCCCATACGGTATGCACATCCGATGTGCAAGGAGAGATCGCAAGCGGTCTGCAGAGTGCATCCAGCGGCCCGATCTCCGGGATGTCCTTCTCGATCCAACCGATCTTGTCGAATCCCAGCATTGCCAAACCTTTCATTTTCGCCATTTCAGATTTCCTTTCTCTCAATTAAAAGCGGATATAATTATTATAACAGTATATGAATAGATTGAGTGGCTATTTGTGGCCGCATGGCGCGCATATCTAAGGCTATCGTTTTGCCCCCTTGCGGTGCCGTTTGGGCGCGGCGTCAAGATCATTCATTTGGTTGTTGGCGTTGACTGAATCCGAAACCGGCTCTTTTGCGATGGCCTCGGTAAAAGCGGCAAAGGCCTCTTCGTATACGGAGGTGGCCCGATTTCCGGCATCCTTTTCGCCGCAGTCGGCAATGCTGAATATCATCGCCGCCGCCAAAAGGCAAGATAGTAATCTTTTCAGCACTTGCCACCTCTCAATCTCTTAAATTTTATCGGCACGAATCATTTTCCGCATACCCTATATTGGGTATTTTTCCGTTGTTGATTTATATTTCATTTCATGGAATAATTATTTCTCGGCACTTGTCTGGGAGAAACCACAATAACGATGTCTGAATTGTCCATTTTGAAGGAGAACGAAAAAAAGCGGCTGAATCTGCGGTTGCCGTGGCTAATTTGTTTTGCCATGTTCGCGGCTTGGCAGATGGGCATGGTCTATTTTTCGGGGCAAACGCTGTCCGTGGATGGCAGGACGCCGCTTCCCGTGAACGTGGACGATGTGACGTCCATCATCGTGGTTGGCTATATTCTCTCCATCCTTGTCATGGTTTTCATTCCGCGCACGGTCGTGTGGATGGAGCGTGTCACGGCGTGTACGGCTCTTGCCGCCGCGCTGGCGCTGTTCCTGCCGCTGTCAAATGAAACGCTCGCGGCCGCGCTGTACGTCCAGTACTTTTGCTGTTGCTTGATGATAGGTTTTGAAACCGGGGTCATCGTGGGCCTGTTCACCGAGAGGACCGCCATCCTGCATTTGACGGTGGCGTACGGGGTGGCAAACGCGCTTGTTGCCATACTGCAAAACGATTTTATCAAGATTGATTTCGCGTGGTTTCGGCTGTTTACGGTGATTGCCCTCGCGCTGATGATCCTCTTCTTTTGGAGGCTCCCCGGCAATGCGTGGACGCGCCCGGTCAAAAAGCCGGACGGATTGGTCGCGCCCAAAAGGCTATTCGCGGGGATATTCCTCTGGACGGCTACAAGCTGTTTTGTAATCCTGTTCGGTACTGCCGTAGCAGAGGGCTTTACGCACGGTGTATCGGTGTTTTATCTGTCGGGAGGAATCGCCGGAATTGTCCTTTATCTGCTGTGGAAACATTTTGGCATCCAGCCGTTCAAGATTTTCAAAGTATATATCGCAATGGGTGCGATGGGTTTCGTTTTGGCGATTGCCTCTCTGTCCGTCCCCTCGTTGTCGCTTGCGGCCTGCGTGTTTTTGGGGGCGGGAAGTATGGCGTGCTGGATGAACCCGCTTTTGGGTGTTCTCATGGCAAAACAATATCCGTCAAGGTTTATCGCCCCCGGCATTATCGGCGTGGCGTTCATCACGGTGCTGATACACGCCGCGCTGTTGGACTTGTTCCGCAGCAACTTTACGGCGTTGTATGTGGTTTATCTCGTTATTGCCGTGGCATGTGTAATTCTTTATTTGATATTGGAGCCGTATTTGCTTTATGCCTTCCAGGGCAAGCCGCTCATCAGCGACAAAAGGGCGGCAAAGGAAACGGAAGAGAAAGCTGGCGCAATCCCTCAGGGTGAAGTTCGCGGACACCCGGACGACGACTTGACGGAGCGGGAGCGTCAAATCGCGCAGGAATTGATGTTGGGCTTGGACTACAAACAGATTGCCGCCAAGTTGTATATATCGCCGTACACGGTAAACTCTCACAAAAAGTCTATTTACGCGAAAAAGGGCGTACACAACGTCCCCGAACTGATTTTGAAACTGGGGAAGTAGGGGTCGGTCCCGGTTTCCGGGCGGGGCGTCCTGGCAAACAAAAAAATTACATTACAGTATAATGAAAAAAATAGAGTATAATACAGACAGATTGATTTGTGCCTGTGGGGATGTAAAGGTCTCGACGGGAGCGCACAAGCAGGATTAGCGAGCCGTAGTTGTCGAAGTCTACGTTAAAAAGCGGCAAAACGTTTTTTTAAACGGCAAAACACAAAACAATTTCGCACTCGCGGCTTAGTTCCGCACAGCGACGTCGGCCCGGGTTCACCCTGAGGCCCGGAATCCGGCGACGACATCAGGGAAAACTCTGCGTGATTTCCCGGTAACGCAGGGGACCACCCGGGATAGCTGATTTCGCGCCGCGCCTGTGATGCGCGAAAAAGGCGAACAAACCCATCGCAGGCTGCGCTCGGAGAATATCCTGACGGACACGCTTTCGGACGCGGGTTCGATTCCCGCCATCTCCACCAAAGGGGGAAAACGCAAAAAACGTTCTCCCCCTCCTTTGTAATAAAAGAGAGAAGGGAGAACGATTATGGGACTGATCAAAGCATTCTTTGGCGCGGCGGGCGGTACGCTTGCGGATACTTGGAAAGACTTCTTTGCGGCCGATGCGCTGGCCGCCGATGTGCTGCTCACGAAGGGGCAGAAATATACGGGCGGCCGGGGATCCAACACGAAGGGCTCGGACAACATCATCACGGCGGGCTCCGGCATCGTCGTGGCGGACGGACAGGCGATGGCCATCGTCGTGAACGGCAAGGTCACGGAGTTTGCGGCCGAGCCGGGCGAGTACACCTTCAATGACGGCGAGCCGAGTATCTTTGGCGGCGAAGGCTTCAAGAAGGGCTTTGTCGATATGTTTATGGCCGGCGTCGAGCGTTTCACCTACGGCGGCGGCGTCAGCGCGGATCAGCGCGTCTATTATTTCAATACGAAGGAATTGATCGGGAACAAGTACGGCACGTCCAACCCCGTTCCCTTCCGCGTCGTGGATACGAATATCGGACTTGACATCGACATTTCGATTCGCTGTAACGGTGAGTACTCCTACAAGATCACAAATCCGATCCTGTTCTACACGAACGTGGCCGGCAATATCCAGGGCGACTACAAGCGCGAGGCCATTGACAGCCAGCTGAAGACGGAATTGCTGACGGCGCTGCAGCCGGCGTTCGCGAAGATTTCCGCACTCGGCATCCGCTACAGCGCCTTGCCGGGTCATACCACAGAGATCGCGGACGCGCTCAACGAGGTGCTTTCCGCGAAATGGCGCGACCTGAGAGGGCTCGAGATCGTATCCTTCGGCGTCAATTCGGTCACGGCTTCCAAGGAAGACGAGGACATGATCAAGGAGCTGCAAAAGACGGCGGTCTACCGCAATCCGAATATGGCCGGCGCCGCCTTGGTCGGCGCACAGGCGGATGCGATGAAGGCGGCGGCCTCCAACGAAGGCGGCGCGATGATGGGATTCATGGGTCTGGGCATGGCGCAGCAGGCCGGCGGCGCGCAGGCGCAGCAGTTTTTCGCGCAGGGTCAGCAAGCGCCGGCAGCGCCCGCTCCCGCACCTGTTCCTGCACCGGCAGCGCCGGCAGCGGCGGCGGACGGATGGACCTGCGCCGCCTGCGGACACGCAGGCAATACAAGCAAGTTCTGCGAGGAATGCGGCGCGCCTCGTCCTGCGGGCGCACCTGTCTACAAATGCGACAAATGCGGCTGGGTACCGGAAGACCCAAAGAATCTGCCTAAGTTCTGTCCGGAATGCGGCGACGTGTTTGACGGAAACGACGCAAAATGAGTTTGCAAGAATACAAGTGCCCGAATTGCGGCGGCGCCATCACGTTTGATTCCGGGACGCAGGAGATGGTCTGCCCGTATTGCGACGCGACCTTTGATGTAGCGGCGCTGAAAGCATACGACGATCAGCTGGTACAAAATCAGGAGTCCGAAGCGATCGACTGGGGCGAAGGCTCCGAATGGCACGAGGGCGAGCAGGCGGGCATGATGGTTTATTCCTGCAAATCCTGCGGCGGTGAGATCGTGGGCGATGAGACTCTTGGGGCGACGTCCTGCCCGTTTTGCGGCAGTCCTGTCGTCATGATGTCGCAGTTTTCCGGCACCCTGCGTCCGGAGATCATCATCCCGTTCAAGCTCGACAAGGCTGCGGCAAAGGCTGCGCTCGCAGGGCATTATTTGAAAAAGACGCTGCTGCCCAAAGTCTTCAAGGACGAAAATCACTTGGACGAAATCAAGGGACTCTATGTGCCATTCTGGCTGTTTGATCTCGACGCGGACGGCTACTGCCAATACAAGGCGACCCGGACCCGCGCGTGGAAAGACAGCAATTACAATTATATCGAAACCTCCACCTACGGCATCTATCGCGAGGGCAGCCTCGGCTTTGATGGGGTGCCGGTCGACGGATCGAGTGCGATGAACGATGAATTGATGCAGTCGATCGAACCCTTCAATATGAACGACGCGGTAGATTTTCAGACGGCCTACCTCGCCGGCTATCTCGCGAACAAATATGACCTCGACGCAGAAGCGTGCAAGTCATTTGCGCACGAGCGCATCAAAAACAGCACGCAGGATGAGTTCAAGAAGACGGTCGTGGGCTACGAAACGGTGATCCCCGAATCCACCAGCATCCGGATGAAGCAGGGGCGGATGCGTTACGCGCTGCTCCCGATATGGATCCTGAATACGAGCTGGCACGGAAAGAACTATATCTTTGCCATGAACGGACAGACGGGGAAGCTGGTCGGCGACCTGCCGATGGACAAGCGTGCGTTTGCGCTTTGGTTCGTCGGGCTTTTTGCTGTCGTCACGGCGGTCCTTTCCGTCATTGTGACGATTGCAGGATAGGGGAGGCGGAAAATGAAAATTATAAAACAAAAAACCCTGCGGTTCTGCCTGTTGCTCCTGCTCCTGCTCGCGTTGTTTGCACCAATCACGGCCTTTGCGGCAAGCGACGGGGTTCAGCGCTTCATTGATGAAGAGAATTTGCTGACCGCGCAGCAGGCGGCGGCGCTCGATGCGAAGCTCGGAACTATCAGCGACGCGCACGATTTTGACGTCGCTATCGTCGTCGTTTGGTCGCTCGAGGGCTGGAGGGCACACGAGCTCGCCGCCGAGGTCTACGAGCAACTTGAATATGGCCGGGGCGCGGATCACGACGGCGCCATCCTCCTGCTCGCGATGGAGGATCGGGATTTCGGCTTTGCGACGACTGGTTACGGCAAGTATGCTTTCACGTCCGTCGGACAGGAATATCTCGACACGCTGTTCGTTCCCCTGCTATCGGAAAATGACTATAACGGGGCGTTCAACGCCTTTGCCGATGCTGCCGACGATTTTCTGACGCAGGCGGAGAACGGGACCCCTTATAATGAAGGAAATATCCCGAAGTCATCCGGACAAAAGGCGATGCCCTATATCATCAGCGTGATTGCCGGACTCATCGTGGCTCTCGTGGTCACTTTGTCCATGAAAGCGCAGCTCAAGAGCGTTCGCGGCAATGAGTACGCAGCGGAATATATCCGCAGCGGCAGCATGGCTCTGCGCGCGCAAAACGACCAGTTCCTGTTCAGAAATGTCGCAAGGACGCAGCGCGTCGAGAAGGAGATAGCCAAAGGGGTGGCGTCTTCGTTTGTCAGTTCGTCCGGCAGGGGCTATTCCGGACACAGCGGGAAATTTTAAGAAGAAGTCCGAAACGTCCTACACGAATCGGGTAGGACGTATTTTTCATCTTTGGCGGGTCTATATATAGGTAACAAAAATTAATGGCAAGACCGGAAATCGTTGAACTGGCCAGAGAGGCCATGAAAGGAAACAGGGGGGCTTTCGACGAACTTTGCGAAAAGAAGTCGAAAGAAATGCTGTTCACCGCGAGGAGTGTACTCGGCAACCAAGAGGATGCCGAGGATGCTGCTCAGGAAACGATACTTCGCATGTGTGGCAATTTCGATCAGCTGCGGAGTGCGGAAGCTATAGATGTTTGGATTTATCGCATATTGATGAGCCGGTGTTCGGTGATTCTTGCGAAAAGAAAGAAGACCATCGGGGAGATGGACATTGACGACGAAGCGATTTTCGTGGCAGACGACGATAGCGATTTCATCCCCGAGGTGTATGCAGAGGACAAGGAGCGGAACAAACGACTGTATGAAATTATCATGGGCCTGCCGCTCGCAAAGCGCGAAGCGATACTGATGTACTACTATGACGGATTGAGTCACAAAGAGATTGCAGGCATCAAAGGCGTGACCGAAAAAAGCGTATCAAGTCTTATCGCAAAGGCAAGGACAATGATCAAGGATGGCTTGGAAAAAAATGAATAGCTTTGAAGAAAGAAAGCGCGTTTCGCCGCCGGTGCTCACGCGGGCGCTCGAAATGCGGGCCACAGAGCAAGTCACCGAACAGGATCTTGCTCGTTTCCGTGCGAAGTGGACGGCGGCAGCATCCGGCGTGGTCCTTGCCACAGCAAGGACGAATACGATGATCGTGAAAAAAAGGAAGTTTGCGGTCAAGATCCTTTCGGCTGCAGCGGCGGTCGCGATCATATTTTTGGGTGTGACCGTGATGGACATGCAACAGTTCAGTCCGATTGAAAAAGGAGACGCCGCCCTCGGGGGTGCGACCGTGAGCAAGATCCTCTTTTCCGGAGGCAATGAAGCCGCCGCCGCCGAAGTAGCCGCAGCGCTCGAAAAGATCGAGTTCACCGGTGGCGAGTGCGAATGCGGACACGAAAATCCGGACGGCGCTCATATCAAGGGAGATGAAGAGGCTATGATCGGCTGGGATATCTCCTGGGAGATCAAGCCGTCGGGATCGACCAAGGCGATCTTTGCCGGCGAAGGCACAGCGGTCTCCTCTGCCTTCTCCGAGCTGAAAAACGAAAACCGGAACGGGACATATACGCTATTCTTCTATATGGAAGACGGAAAACACTATACCATCACCATGGACCGCGAATTTGTGATTTCGACCTGATTTGTTCAAATCATGTTTAGCGGCCGGAAAAACGGGTATATACCAAAAGTGACAGAAATCTGAAAAATTTGTTGGACGTATTTTGCTTTTGACAGCGGTCTATATATAAGTTCAACAATTTGGACGGGGGTAATGCACCGTTTGGGGCGCAATACCGACAGGAAGTAATATTATCTAGGGGGTAATATCATGAAACAAAAGGGCAGTGTAGTTCGAGGCAAAGCAATAGCTATTATTCTAATGGCCTTGCTAATAGTGACCGCCATAGTGCCAACGATGGCAATGGCAGAATCTTCCGGGGGGGGGGGGGCCTTTCCTGACCTAACAGAAGAAACCGACGTCATCCCCCAATGTGACGAACCGACCGCCCCGGGCGAATTCGACCCTGTCATCCCGGGCGCCGACGACACTGT
>JAISJT010000052.1 GCA_031261395.1 Eubacteriales Family XIII. Incertae Sedis bacterium | reverse complement strand
GGTATCTTTGTCGCCGACGAATGTTCGCCGCGCTTCGACAACAACAGCAAGGACGGCGTGCCGTGGATCGGTTTCAAAAACATGGAGCAGATCTCGGACAAGCCCACCGAAAAGAATTTCGAATTCATGTATCGTCTCAAACGCGACTACCCCGACAAGGTCATGGTCGCGACGATCATGGGCTCCAGCGATGATGAATGGTTCAAACTCGCCAAGATGTGCGAGCAGGCCGGAGCAGATTTAATAGAAGGAAACTTCTCGTGTCCGCAGATGACGAGCCATGCGATGGGCTCCGACGTCGGCAGCGATCCTGCCTTGGTCGAGCGCTACACGAAGGCGGTGGTCAAAGCGACGAAGATCCCTTTCATCGCGAAGATGACCCCCAACATCACGACGATCGAGCCGCCCGCCCGCGCGGCCGCCAAAGGCGGAGCCAAAGGCGTCAGCGCGATCAACACGGTCAAGTCGATCACAAATCTGGACCTTGACAATCTGACGGCTCTCCCCGTGGTCAACGGCAAGAGTTCGATCTCGGGCTACTCCGGCGCCGCGATCCGTCCGATCGCCCTGCGCTTTGTGGCCAATCTTTGCACGGATCCCGTCCTGCGCGAAAAGGCCATCCAGATCTCCGGCATCGGCGGCATTGAAACCTGGCGCGACGCGCTCGAATTCCTGCTGCTCGGCTGCCGCAATATCCAGGTGACGACGGCCATCATGCAGTACGGCTACCGCATCGTCGAAGACCTCATCAGTGGTCTTTCGCACTGGATGGACGAGCGCGGCTACGACCATTTGGATGAGTTCATCGGTCTTGCGCTGCCAAACATCATCCCTGCCGAAGACCTCGACCGTAGTTTCAAAGTACTGCCCGCTTTCGATTACAATAAATGTATTGGCTGCGGTCGCTGCTATGTGAGCTGCTTTGACGGCGCCCACCAGGCGATCGACTGGGATGCAAGGAAACGCAGGCCCGTGTTAAACGACGAGTGTGTGGGCTGTCATCTCTGTCTCAATGTCTGCCCCGTCAAGGACTGCATCACGCCCGGAGAGATCCAGTGGAAAAAGCGTCCGAAGAAAACGCGCCCTGTGACACAGATTGCCTATGATTGAACTCAGTTAAAGTGGTATAATCCGTGTACTGGGGTATGCGAGTTCATGACAAAAACGGATATCAAAAAATTTTTTAAGAAGCAAGAGCTCATCCCCGCGATCGTGCAAGAAGCGCGAAGCGGGGACGTGCTCATGTTGGCATATATGAGCGAGGAATCCCTGACAAAAACCCTCGAAACCGGCTATACGTGGTTTTTCAGCCGCTCTCGGCAGCGACTGTGGCAGAAAGGCGAGGAGTCCGGGCATGTGCAAAAGGTTGTGAGCATCACCGGGGATTGCGATGACGACACGCTGCTTGTCAAAGTCGAACAGACCGGTCCCGCTTGTCATACCGGATCCAAGACCTGTTTCTTTGCGCCGCCGGTTTTTGCCGACGAAAGGCCCGGGTCTCTATGAATACGAATATGAATACAAAATCAAGCATGCGAACCCTGATTCTGACCCTTGCTTTTGTCGTCATCTTGGTGTCCGTCGGGGTGAGCGGGATATCGAGTATTGTCACGACGTACCGCCTTGCAATCGATACGGCACAGGAAACGGCCACCTACAAGGCCGCGATTGCCGCCGACGATGTGACAAGGGTTGCTGATTCGCTGAAAAAGGAATTGCTGATCGAAGGCACAAATGCGGCGGTTTACGACGAAGCGCTGACCGTGGAAGAGCGTGCCGTCATTCTGAAGCGCGCAACCGACCGGTCGGATTTCCTCGAGTTCACGGTCGCGGCGAACAATGGCGTTACTTACAACTCAAACGGTGAGATCAATATTTCGGATCGCGAGTACTTCCAAAAAGCGGTGGGAGGTACGCCGTATATTTCAAGTCCCTTGGTGCAGCGTCTGACGGGCGAGACTGTCCTGATGGCGGCAGCCAAAGTCGAAGGTATGAATGGCGTGATGTTTGGCGTCATACCTATCGATATTTTGAGCGATACGACGCGCCGCATACAGGTCGGTCAGACCGGTTTTGTTTTTATACTCGACAAGAACGGCGTGATCATAGAATATCCGAACGATCAAATCGTTGCAAAATTTCAAACGTCCGCCGAGCTGGCGACAGCAGAAGATGTGGCTGCCGAAGACCAGGGCAAATTGGCGGCAATCGCCAAATCACTCGAAAGACGTGACTCAGACGGTCTGGACACGATGACTGCCGTCGGCGGAGGCAAAGAATACCTCGTTTCGTATTGTCCGGTCGAAGGACCGGAAGGATGGATGGCCGGAACGATTGCTCCGAGGAGCGAGATGTTCACAGGATTTCGGGAGCAGCTTAGCTCCATGCTTATCGTGCTTGCAATCATGCTTGCCGTGGGTCTCCTGGTCGCTACAGTCATCGGGCAAAAACTAAATGCACCGCTTGTCGCCGCATCGCGCCGGCTCAAGCTTCTTTCGGAAGGCGATCTGCATACAGGTGTAGATATCGATATTTTTGCGAAGGAGTATGAGGAACTTGCTGAGAATCTTTCAAATACGGTAGCAAATCTCAATGCCTATGTAACAGACATCGATACGGTGCTTGGCAGTGTTGCCGACGGCCGTTTGGATGTACAGAGCAGCACCCGATACGAAGGTGATTTTGCAGGAATCGGCGAGTCCCTTTCGAGAATTCTGTACAATCTCAACGAGACGATCCGGACGATCGCAAGGTCGACCGAGTCGGTCGCTTCCGAATCCGCTCAGGTGACACGCAGCGCACAGGAACTGGCCAACGGTAGTTTGTCGTCGTCGGCGAGTCTCAGGCATTTGTCCGACAGCATGGAAAGTATCAATGACAATCTGGCGGATACGGTCTCGGAGACGGCCGAGGCCAATAGTCTCGCCGAGCTTGCCAGCGAGACATCGAAAGACGGAACGACGAAAATGCAGGGCCTTCTCCAGTCTATGCACGATATCACGGGCGCTGCCGATTCCATTCGCCGGATCAACAAGGTGGTTGACGACATTGCCTTCCAAACCAATATCCTCGCGCTGAATGCTGCGGTTGAAGCCGCGCGCGCCGGGGCTGCCGGACGGGGCTTTTCCGTCGTGGCGGATGAGGTTCGCAATCTGGCGACGAAATGTGCGGGGGCAGCCCGCACCACGTCAGAACTCATCGACGAAGTACTCGCGGCGATCAATACGGGAGCTGTTTCTGCTGATGATGTCGCAGAAACCCTCGGGCGCATCAATGAACATGTGGAAAAAGTCAACGTGATCATGGGCAATATCACGAATGCGTCGGTCAAGCAGGCAGGAGAGATCGGAAAGATCAACAGCGATATCGAACGAATCTCTGCCGTGACCGACAGCACCTCGTCCGCATCTGTTGAACTCGCGGAAACGAGCAAGACTTATGAAGCTCAATCGAGAGCTCTCATGCAAGCGACCTCGAAATTTGAGCTAAAGGATGAAAGGAATTAATCAATGTCAGATATTCTGAAGGATTTATATACGACAATTGAGAAAAGAAAAACAGAAAACGAAGAAGGCTCGTACACGGCCTACCTATTTGAAAAAGGCATAGACAAGATTCTGAAAAAGGTCGCAGAAGAAGCCGGCGAGACGATCATCGCGGCAAAGTCACTGGAGGCCGCATTTGTCATTCCGGGCGCCGACCCGGAACAGGGCAAAGTCGCAGCCCTGCGCGAAGCATTCGCAGGCGAAGTGGCCGATTTGCTCTATCACTTAGTCGTCCTCGAAAGCGCGCTTGGCGTGAGCGCGGAAGAAGTGGAAGCCGTATTGCAGGAGCGGTCGGGCAAGACGGGGAATCTAAAAATACAAAAACAAGTCAACAAAAATTCGTAGCCGTAGTGAATCACGGAACGAGTTATTCGTTAATCGGGGGCAGTAAAACATTGTCAGAAGGGTACTATATTAATGAGCAGGTCAAACGAGTATGAATATCGTGATCTGGTAACGGCGGCGATTTGTGGTGACGAAGCTGCTTTCGAGCAGCTGTGTCAGAAGTACAGCAAGAGTATCCTTTATCAAGCAAAGCGTTTCATCAGCGATCCGAATGAAGCTGAGGATGCGGCGCAGGAGGCGGTGATTGCAATATATCGCAACATCAGCACCCTGAAGGATCCAAACGCCTTTGTTTCCTGGATGTATCGGCTCACCAAATTTGTCTGTTTGAACCATGTCCGCAATCTCGAATCCAAGAGAGGCAGGCAGGCGATGGTGGACATTGACGATTATGCGGAGACCTTGGAAGACGAGAGAGAATCTGACCCTGCGAAATTGATGGTGGAAGATGAGCGCATCAAAACCGTCCGTGGCATCATTGAAAAGCTCCCCCCGAAACAGAGGGAAGCCGTGATCCTATTCTACTATGAGGGTCTCAGTTATAACGAAGTAGCTGCTGCCCAAGGCACGACGCGCAGTACGGTGTCAACAAACATTATGAAAGCAAAGAAAAAAATAGCACGAGATTTAGAATCTGTAATCACAATGGCAATTGCGGTGGATGCAGGCATGAAACTTACCGGTATCAACATTCCGGCCTTTCAGGCCGCATGCCAGGCCGGCGTTGCAAAATCGGCGGCAGCAGGACTCGGACATGGCGCTGTGACGGCAGCGGGGGCATATGCCATGAAGGGGGGCAATGTCTACGCTGCCGCCGGTACAGCGCTTTCGACAGGCTTGTCGGTGGCGGCGGCGGCAGCGATTCTCGTGTCGGTGACTGCGGTATCTTCTGCGCCAAAGCCGATAGTTGACACTTCTCCGGCATTGGCTGCCTATATGCCTGATGCGGATATTGCTTTCCTCGGCGGCGAATGCGACTGCGGCCACGTCAATCCGCAGAGTGCGGCGCTTTCCCTGTCGGATGGCACTGACATGACCGAAAGATGGGAAATTCTTTCCGGCGGAGCTCCTGTATCCTCGGGCGACGGCGAAGCGGCACAGCTTGGCGGTCTGCCGGACGGCGACTATACGATCAACTACACCATCGTCTCATTGAAGGATGGCCGCAAGGCGCATTCTGAACGCGCATTTCACATCACAAGCGAGCCGACAGAGGGATTGTATCTCTGATTATTGTTGCTCCGCGCGGCAAGACGCTGACCTCGCCCGAGCGCAGCGTTTCTTCTTCTCCGTTTGCATGAACAACCACCAGCCCGCCATCCTCCGCAATAGCCTTGGCATACGCGACAGTCATCCCGGCCGCCGCCTCTGTCATCCCGGGCGCCGACCCGGGATCCACCTGCCGCATAACAAAAACTTCACGCCCCGTAGTCTCTTCATAATGCCGGTAAGCATCAATGACCGCCCCGGGATCCACCTGCCCAAACACATTTCTGCATAATAATTGCACAAACCCTTCGCGTTCGCCCTCGGGCAGCCATAGCGACCCCGCCGTTTCTCTCAGTTCCGGCGGAAAATCCTCTGCCGGCACGTTGATATTGATTCCAACGCCAAGGATGATCGCGGCGATGCCTGGGCGCCCGGACCCTGCATATGGGATCCCTTCCGCAAGGATGCCGCAGATTTTCTTGCCGTCCAAAAGAATATCATTCACCCATTTGATGGAGGGCCGTGCGCCGAACTCTTTGATCGTACGGCAAATCGCAACCGCCGCCGCGATGGTGAGAAGCTGAAGCGCCTCCTGCTGCGCCGGCGGGCGCAGGATGAAACTCATATAGACGCTGTCGCCCGTATCCGGCGAGAAAAAGTCCCGCCCGCGCCGCCCGCGCCCGGAGGTTTGCGCCCGCGCAGTGATCACCGTATCAAAAATATAACCCCCGTCATCCCGGGCGCCACCACTGTCATCCCGTGCGCCACCTCTGTCATCCCGGGCTCCGACCCGGGATCCACAAATCATCCGCCGCGCCTCATCGTTCGTACTATCAACCGTGCTGTCATCCCGGGCGCCGACCCGGGATC
The DNA here is from genome assembly GCA_031261395.1 of Eubacteriales Family XIII. Incertae Sedis bacterium. Classification (GTDB taxonomy): domain Bacteria; phylum Bacillota; class Clostridia; order Peptostreptococcales; family Anaerovoracaceae; genus WRMW01. The sequence continues at coordinate 1,376 of JAISJT010000052.1, read as the reverse complement.
CACGAATACGTCGCTTCGCTTCTTCGTTTGTACTATCAACCGTGCTGTCATCCCGGGCGCCGACCCGGGATCCACGAATACGTCGCTTCGCTTCTTCGTTTGTACTGTCGATCGTATCGAAATCGATGCGCTTCATCGCACTGGAATTTGTCGCCGGCGAAGTTCTGCCTTGACATCGTCAACTGTGTATTCTCCGTAATGAAAGATGGAGGCCGCAAGCGCAGCATCCGCCGGAGTTTCCAAAAATACATCCGCAAACGAGGCAAGGTCTCCGCCGCCGCCGGAAGCGATCACCGGGATGTCCACTACTTTACAAACGGCGCGGAGCATGGCGTGGTCAAACCCGGCCTTCGTACCGTCCGTATCCATAGAGGTGAGCAGTATCTCGCCGGCGCCGAGCGCAGCGCCTTGCTTGGCCCAGGTCACGAGATCGATGCCCGTATCTTCGCGTCCGCCCGCCACATAAACACTGTACTTTGTATCGTCATCCCGTGCACCATCCATGTCATCCCGTGTACTATCCATGTCATCCCGTGTACTATCCATGTCATCCCGGACTTGATCCGGGATCCAGTCGATCGTGCCGCAATATTTCGCGTCGACAGCAAGCACAACGCACTGACTGCCAAAAATCGCGGCGGCCTCTTTGATCACATCGGGATTTTTCACGGCGGCGCTGTTGACGGCCACCTTGTCTGCCCCGGCGCGCAGCATGTCGCGGAAATCATCCACGGTACGAATGCCGCCGCCGACCGTGAGTGGCACAAAAACCTTTTCCGCGGTCTTGCGCACGACATCGATCATGGTACGGCGTTCTTCAAAAGTCGCCGTGATATCCAAAAAGACGATCTCGTCCGCACCCTGCCGGTCATACTCGATAGCACACTCGACAGGATCCCCGACATCGCGGATATTGACAAAATTGATTCCCTTGACCACCCGCCCCGCATGCACATCAAGACAGGGGATGATACGTTTCGCTAACATGGTGTTATTGTAGCACAGCTGCAACGCAAATAAATTTCCTCTGGAATGCTGGTTTCGTTTCCGTGACTTGTCATTCTGTTTTGCGTATTCACGGAAACGAAAAGGCATCCCTCCGGAATTTTATTTGCGCTGCAGCTTAGAGTATGTATATTCTGCCGTGTTTTCTTGCGGCTTGTTGCGGGAAGACAAAGGCCGGGGGCTCACTCTCATAGAGGGGGGAGCAGGACAAGGGGACAGACACTCTGTCTTGCCCTACAAACTGAAATTTGTACCCCTTGTCATCCCCGCGACCGAGCGAAGCGAGGGGTGACCCCGGGCTTGACCCGGGGGAACGAAACGCTGGGGATCCAAGGTGATCATCCGGCGTGGATTCCCAGGGTTACGTTCGC
>JAISJT010000031.1 GCA_031261395.1 Eubacteriales Family XIII. Incertae Sedis bacterium | reverse complement strand
AAAAAACTTGTTTCAACAAAACATCGCGTACAAACGTCAAAATCCGCTTGAAATGAGCCGTTTTTTGGCGAATATGAACGTTTATACGCGCTGGCCATTTTTTCAGGGCGTACAAACGTCAAAATCCATCCGGCAAATGATATATCCGAGCGTATTAGTAAAATAGATGGTAATCAATACACCTATATCGCCAGCCGACAAGGCCAGCTGGCCGTCATCGCCTTTTAGAAATAGAAATCAAGGGCGCGAGCGCAGCGAGGGCCTACCGTAATACATTAGCGGAGCGTCCCCCGCCGCAGGCGGCATGGCGCCCGGCAAACTGAGACATTCGAATTTATCAGCGTCATACCCTCTGTCATTCCCGGCCATGGATTCGCCGATCAAGTCGGCGAATGACGGGGGTACAAATTTCAGTTTGTCGGGACGGTAGATCGTCTACATGATCACATTGTCAAGTGGATCGTGGTTTAAATCTGGTGTCGATGCCCCATAAGCTTTCATATTTCAATGAGCATCAGGTTTTTCACACCCACACATTCTGACGATGAGTACAAAAAAGGCGGATGGTTTTATATCAGCCGGATGAAGCTGTACACCTTGAGGTGATGATTGGCGATGCTGTTCGACCAGAATGTAAAAACCATTGGCAAGCATAGCAATAACGCACTAAAAGAGGAACTGCCAATATTTCAACTGTCGAAAATCCGTTCTGTTCGTAGTTCGAGCCCAAATATGGCCTAAAGTACGAACGGAACCGCATTTTGGACACAATAATGACCTTTATCGCGTCGAAAATCCGTTCTGTTCGTAATCTAAGCCCAAATGCCGACAAAAATACGAACGGAACGCCTTTTTCACCAAGTTGCTCTTTCGGCATCCGGGTGAGGGGACACTTGCGAACTCCCGGCTTGCGAACTTTCTGTCGTCCATTGGACTCCCAGATGACAATGGGAGACAAATACGATAAGATAGAAAAAGCAGAGATACAAGATTTGTAATACAGCATACGATGCTTGCTGTATTAGGAGGAACGACAGATGACGAAATCGCTTTATCGCAATGAACTCGCGGCCTTCAAGCCGTATGTGCAGGGAAAACCGATCGAGGCGGTGCGCCGCGAATACGGGCTTGACCGCATCGAGAAACTGGCCTCGAACGAAAACCAATTCGGGCCGTCGCCGCTCGCGGTGCAGGCGATCAAAGACGATTTGAGCGAACTTGTTTTTTATCCCGAATCTTATCCTTTTGATTTGATGGAGGAGTTGTCGGAGTATCTGGGCGTTCCGAAAGAAAATATTTGCGTTGGCCCGGGCGGCGAAGGCCTGCTCTGGCAAATCGCGATGACTTTCATCAATCCCGGCGACGAGATCATCGTCAGTGATCCGACCTTTGACGTCTACCGCATTTCGACCTCGCTGATGGGCGGGACGACGGTGAAGGCGCCGCTTGCCGGACAGCGCTTTGATATAGAAGCCATGCTCGCGGCCGTGAACGGCAACACCAAGATCGTATATCTGTGCTCACCGAACAATCCGACCGGGCATATCGCGTCAAGCGAAGAGGTTGACAGGCTGACCCTGGGCCTGCCGGAGGACGTCGTGCTGGTGCTCGACGAAGCCTACTACGAACTCGCGGCGTTTTCGCCGGACTATCCGAGTCACAACGAGCGAATCCCGCTCAGGCGGCCCAACACGATCGTACTGCGATCGCAATCCAAGACCTATGGCCTGGCAGGCGTTCGCTTTGGCTATATCATCACTTCTGAGGAGATCGCTTCTCGCATCCGTATGGTCGGACCGACCTTCAAACTCAACAGACTTGCGATCGCGGCGGCACGCGGCGCTCTGCGCGATACCGAATACCGCGACATGTATGTCAGCGAGAATGCGAAGGCTCGCGAAACACTGCTGTCTTATTATCAAACAAAGGGCTGGGCGAGTTTTCCGTCCTACGCAAATTTTGTGTGGACGGACACGGGGCTGGACTCACAGCGATTCTTCGAGGAGCTTCAGCGCCGGGGCGTCATCATCCGTCCGGGCTATCTCTGGGGCGAACAGTGGAAGACCTATTTCCGCATCAGTACGGGCACGCCGGAGCAGATGCGCTTTTTCATCGACAGGACAGAGGACGTACTAAAGAGCTGGTAGCCGCAGGGCGAAACGCCCGAAGCTGTGATCTTGTCATCCGAACAATGCTCTGCGGATTTGCTTTGGGGTGGCTTTGACGCCGTAGAGCATGACGCCCATGCGGAAGATCTTTGCGGCGATCCAGGCGACTACGCAGACTGCGGCGGCCAGGACGATCGCCCCGAGAACGATCGAGCCTGTGCCCGCATCGCCGAGGGTATAGCGCGAGATCATACAAAACGGCGTGAAGAACGGCACATAGGACAGGGCTGCGGCCAGCGTCTTGTTCATGACGCCCGAGAGCGTGAGGAAGCCGAGCGCCATCCCCGCCACGAGCATGAGCATAGGCATCGTCATGACACTCGCCGCTTCTTCGGGCTTGCTGACCATCGATCCCATCGCAGCGGCTAGGAAGGCGTACACGAAGAAGCCGAGGAAGAAGTATACGAGCAGGATGCCGATGAGCGCGCCGGAGACGTTTGAGCCGGTCAGCATATCGAAGAGGTCCGGGCTCAGATCTTTCCACCGCGGGAGATTGACGGCTATGCCGATCCCCGCTGCCGCCACCATCGCGCCGACCTGCGTGAGGGAGGCGAAGCCGATGCCGAGCACTTTGCCGACCATCAGATGGACAGGCTTGGCCACAGTGATGAGGAGCTCCATCGCCTTGCTGGTTTTCTCCGTGACGACGGCGCCGGACACGGCGTTGCTGTAGCCCATGATCACATAGAAAAGGAAGAACATCAGCACGTAGCCGATCCAAAAATTGTTTTCCGCATTGCCGCCGATATCGACGATCACGGGCTCGGCCTCGATCGCTGCCACACGCGCTACATCTGTGCGCACGGTTTCGGGAAGCTCAAGGATCGCGGCCTGTCTGGCGACTTCTGTAATATAGACCGATAGCGGCGCGAGCGAGGTATAGGCCGTGATCTTGTTGCCCGGCGCGTAGAATTTGAATTCACTGCCCCCATTGTAATAGAACGCAAACAGATAGTCGCCGGCGCCGACTTTTTCTTTGAGCTGCTCTTCCGTCAGTCCGTCTTCTCTGCCGTCCGTCCATTTGGCAGGGACGGCTGCGGACAACAAGTCGGGAGCAAATGCCGCCGTATAGAGTTCGTTTTCAAGCGCTGTTTCGCCGAGAACAAAGGCGGCTTTCGTCTTTTCCGCCTTGTCTGCACCGGAGGTGAGCGAACTGACCTGATGAACCACCTCGGGAATAAAGGTCAAAATGAGTAGGGCGCAAACGAAGATGATCGTGACGATGCGGAAGGATTTCGCGCCGACGAAGCCTTTGTATTCAAATTTAAATACTTCCCAAATATATTTCATGCTATCGCCTTCTCTTCCGATTTTTCGCCAACCCGCTCTACGAAGATTTGTTCGAGTGTCGGCTCGATGACGAAAAAGGCGCTGACCTGTATGCCCGCGTCAGCGAGACGGTGGAGCAGCAGATTTCGGTGCGCGGGGTCGTCGAGCGTGACTGTGTATCCGGCGCCTTCGGGGACTACGGAGACGATGGATTGCGGGTCTATGCCCGCAATGACAGAGGCAGCGCCCGCAATGACAGAGGCGGCGCCCGCAATGACAGAGGCGGCGGCGGTGTCCTCTACTTCTACTCTTATCTTGTTCCTTGGGTAGGAGCGTTTGATCTGCGCGAGATTGCCTTCCAGCACGGAATGTCCCCTGTCGATGATGCAGATCTCATCGCAAAACTCTTCAACCTGCGCCATCTGATGACTCGAAAAGATCACCGTGCGGCCCTCGTCCACCTGCCGCCGGACTGCATCTTTCAGCACCTGCGCATTGATAGGATCAAGTCCCGAAAACGGCTCATCAAGAATGATGATGTCCGGATCGCCAAGCAGAGCGGCAGCGAGCTGAATCTTTTGCTGATTTCCTTTCGAGAGCGTTTCGAGTTTGTTGTTTGTGTATTCAGTCGCATCCATCTCGGCAAGCTTGGCGTGCGCTTCCCGCGCTGCGGTTTCCCTGTCCATTCCTTTGAGCTTGCCAAAGTAGACAAGCTGCTCGAGCACTCCGCGCTTGGAATACATCCCGCGCTCCTCGGGCAGGTAGCCGATACGCTTTGGCTCCTTGTATGCGGGCACGCCGTCAATCAGCGCCACGCCGCCATCCTCGCGAAAGACATTCATGAGGATGCGGATCGTCGTCGTCTTGCCCGCGCCGTTGCGCCCGAGAAAGCCGTAGGCCACGCCTTCCCGCACTGTGAGCGTCAGATCATCGACGGCCCGCTTTTCACCAAAATTTTTTGTCAGTCCTTTGATTTCAATCATGCTTCATTATATCACGACAAAGGGGGCGCAGGATTTTTCCCGCGCCCCTCGCCACTCCCGCAAAGGCGGGAATCCCTTTTTCGCTTAACTGTCTACTTTTTCGTCCAATGTGCGTAGTAGGTCACGTTTTTCGTAATCTTCGTAGATGCCGTAATCTTTTGGCCACCGGTCTTGGCCGTGTACCAGCCCTGGAATTTGTAGCCTGCTCTTGTCGCCTTCGGAAGCGTGCCGAGCTTGGAATTGTAATTTTTCTTGATGCTGGTCTTGCTGGCCTTCCCCTTGTTTGCGTTGAACGTCGCCTTGTATTGATTGATCTTCCACTGCGCGTGATAGGTCACGTTCTGTGAGATCTTTGTCGATTCCGAAATCTTTGTCCCGCCGGTCTTGGCCGTGTACCAGCCAAGGAAGGTGTAGCCTGTTTGCGTAGTCTCGGGAAGCTTTCCGATCGCCGTTCCTGCAAGGACCGTTTTGCTTGCCGCTTTGCTGCCGCCGTATGCATTGAAAATGACGGTATGCTGCGCAGTCCACTGTGCGTAGTGGGTCACGCTATCCGTAATCACTGTCGCCGCCGAAATCTTTTGTCCGCCCGACGGAGCCGTGAACCAGCCGTTGAAGACGTGGCCGGCCTTTGTAGGCGTCGGCAGCGTACCGACAGCAGTCCCGTTTGTGACTTTTCGTGACGCTTCGGAAACCGTTCCCGTGTTGGGATGGAAAGTCACAGTATGGATCGCTGACCAATGTGCATAGTAGGTGACAGCTGCATTTGCGGTGGCCGCAGCGGTGATCTTCACTCCGCTTGCCTGCTCTGTATACCAGCCGTCAAACACATAGTCTGTTCTCGTCGGTACGGGCAAAGTCCCTATGGCGCCCCACGCCGGGATATAGCGCGCAGGTTCGGAAACCGCCCCGCCGTTCGCATTGAATGTTACCTTCACGGAGGAAATCGTTTGGCTGGGGTCAGCCCCGCCGCCAAGGGCAACTATCTTTGCTGCGATCTCTGTCGCTGTTGCCTGCGGGTCTTTGAGCAAATTGTCAAGCGCTGTTTTTTCCGGAGTTGTCAGGCCTGTCTTTGCGTCAAAGAGTTTTGCCAGCTCGTATTTGCGGTCTGCTGCGGCCTTTGCCGGATAGGTATTGAGCGACAATTCGATATTGTCCGCCGTAGCATTGGGCTCTTTCTCTGCGATGGTCAGCGTTCCCGCTGCCGTGTTGACAGAGAGGACGTAGCCCTTCGCATCAAAGGCGCTGATATTTCCGGCGCTGCCGATAGTCGCGAGATGCGTCGCAGCCGGCATCGTATAGAAGGTATGACTATGGATCGTCAAATCAGAAATGACCGTATTCCCATCGGTAAACCTAAGGAAGTTCATCGAACGAACGAGCGGGATGCCCGTCATCTTGTAGGTGACGGAATCCGGCGTGGTCGCATTGCCCGTAGTCTTCGCGATCTTCTGGAAGCTGATGCCTGTCGGCTGCGTGGTGGAAATATTGTACGTCAGATAGGCTGGATATTCGTCCACATCATCAGAAACAAGACCGGCGATGACTCTATCGAGAGCCTTTGCCGTGACGGTAAGTCCGGAACCCGCCTGTGCGGTGGTCACGCCCGGCTTGTCGCGCATCTGCACGATGAGCGTCTTTGCGTCGCCCGAATCGATAGAGTAAGTAACATTTTTGTTTGCCGAAGCAAACGAAATACTGAGGGCGCCTGCCAGCGCTTCGGCATCATCGATCTTGATTGCCTTGTTGAATCTGAGCGCCAGATACTGCGTCTCGCCGCCGCCGCCAGCATCGTTGTCTCCGAGGAGATCGCTGGGGTCGAGGGTGGAGGTGATCTCTGTATCGTCAGGCTGGATGAAGGCATCCCAGGCCTTGTAGCCTGTCAAATACAAAGCCGGACTCACGATCTCAAAGTTGACAGTTTTCGTGCCGGTATAGGTTCCGATGCCGGTGATGAGCGCAGAGGCCGTACCCTGGGCATTGTTGTTTGAATAGCTGACCGTGTAATCCGTGCCGAGCGTCAATGCGTTTTTCTTTGTCAGTATGACCGTAGGCGTGATCGGTGAACCGGCATAAATATACCGGTCTTCCACTCCTGTCACCTCGAACTCATCTACATCATATACACCGGTGACATTGACAAAAGCGGTGATAGTCTGCGTCACAGGCTCCTCGGCGGAGTCTGTGATTGTAAAGGTCAGCCGCGTGGAATAGTCTGCACGCAGACCGGTCACGGTCACAGACGTGGACGAAGTCAGGGCGACCGTTGCCGTAGCGGTGGAAGCTGAGGCCACGTTTGTGATAGCCACATCGCCGGTCGGCGGAGTGACGGCATGGGCAATAATCTCAGACAGATTGACAACCTTTGTTCCAAAATCCTTCAGTTCGATGGTCGGACCCGTTACATTCACCGTGACCGTACCGGTGACCGAATCGTACGCCGTATCATCCGGCGTGAATGTCACGCTGGCGGCATAGGGACCGAGCACGGTCGGAACCGTAGCCGGCGAGGTAAAGGCAAACGTACCTTCTTTAGTAGACGTACCGCCGGCAAGCTCGGAGTCCGAGAGCTTTTGCCCCAGTTTGATCCCCGTAGCTGTCGGCCAGCTTGTCACACCGGGATCCTGCTTGAACGTAGTGATCTCCACCTGCTTGACCCAGTAGGACAGTGAACCGGTTTGATGGTTCGAATATGTACTCTGCCCGATATACAGACGCAGGGACTGAGAATTGTACAATTGATCAAGCGTAATGCCGCCAACAGTAGCGCTGTGGCCGGCGGAGGTCACAAGCCTCGGCGCAACCGGAACCACGGATGCATCATCCGAATACGCGACGGGATCCCCGCCCGAATAGTCGGCATAATAACCGGATGTTTCCTCATAGCGGTAGCGAGCGTTGAAGAGTGTCGCATTTGCGTCGGCAAATGAGGTCTTGTAATTGTCGGTCGCTGTGAAGACAACGCTCTTGATATTACCAGGGGCAGTACCCTTCGACACGCTGGCATATGTACTAAAGATTTCCTCCAGGGTGGGCCCGAATCCCGCATAGAAGTCAGGAGAGCCATCATGTGCCTGCGAGGAGTAGGCTGCAAATGCTGCCGAAGACAAGTCATCTAATTGATCAGCGGTGACTGTGACAGCCCCCTCGACATCGCCGTCTACAATGATCTTTAATTCATCCGTAGCAGCAGCATTGCGAACTGCAAGACGCAGAGTATTGCTGGTCACGCCTTCTAATTTCGCCGTTATGAACCACGCGCCGCCGGAGCCGAAGGTCAGGACATCGCCTTCCCTCGTGAACGAGAGCGAAGAATCGGCAGGTACCACTTCATAGGTGATCGCCTTTTCTGTCAGGTCGTATTCTTCGGTCTCTGCATCAATAGCCGTCAGGGTGAGATCGTTCAAGTCAAAGGACGGTTTGTTTTCCACCCAGCTTAGAGAGCTGATTCTGGGTGTATAGACCAAATCATCAGGTGCATCCGCGAGCGTCAGCGCAGCCGCGCCGACAGGATTCACTGTGACGTTGACCGTCCCCGTGACCGGAGCATAGTCTCCGACTGTTGACCAGCTGGCAGGCGTAAAGGTCACGCCGGCCTCATAGACGCCGACCGCAGAAGGAACTGTGGTGCGCGAAGTAAAGGCGAATGTGCCTTCCACTGAGGCCGTTCCGCCTTCCAGCGCGGAAGTCTGGAGCTGCTGTCCAAAATTAATCGCAGTGGCTGTCGGCCAAACCGTAACCTCCGGAGCTTCGGCGAGCGTCATAGTATTGACCCAATAAGCCAAACTGCCCGTCTGGTGGTTTGCAAAATTGCTTTGTCCGATATACAGACGCAGCGTCTGCGAATTGTCGAGCAAATCAAGCGTATCGGCGGCGATTTCACCGGTATGCGCAGCAGCCGTGGCCAGCATCGGTACGACTTCTACCGCTGTACCTTCTGCCGTCCCGTCAATGTAAGCGTAGCGCGTGTTAAAAAGGCCGCCCTTTGCGTCAGCAAATCTGGTCTTGTATCCATCCGCAGCTTCGAAACTCACACCTGCCACGTCATCCAAATCTACACCGGCAATATTTTCAATTATATCTTCCAGCGTGGGCCCGAATCCGCTATAGAAATCGGGAGAGCCGTCATGGGCTTGCGCGGTATAGGCGCGGAAGTCAGCAGAGTCAAGATCGTTTAGCTCTTCAACGGTGGCCACTATGGGCTGTTCTCCGTTTACTTTGATCGTGAGCGTATCCGTGGCCATATTGTTGGCAACCGGGATACTCAGCACATTGCTGGCTACACCTTCAACGATGGCCCGCACGAAAATCTGTCCGCCTGATTTGATGATCAGGATGTCGGGGTTCAGCGCGGTCGGCGCTGTAGACGCCGAAGAATCGGGCAAGACCTGCCACGAAACGGTCTTGCCGGTCAAATCATACGCACTGTTCGTGATGGATTTCGCCGTCAGCGTGAGCGTGTTTAGATCCAAGGTCGGCTGCACTTCCGGCTGCACATTTCTTACAAAAGGCTCGTAGACCAAACCAACCGGCGCATCCGACAATGTCAGAATTCCCAGCGTGATCGCCAGCGGCTCGATCGCTTCGTCTTCCGAGCCCAAAGTCTGAACCTCGGCGGCGGACGCTTCGGACTCCTGTATTGCAGGAGCAGCGTCCTCAATCGGTGCGGTGTCTTCGCCCGCATACGAGGCCATGCCCATAGGCGCGAGACAGACCAGCGCAAAACAGAGCGCGAGGAATACGGCAAACGCTCTGCGTGCGCCGCTGTGCTTGATGATATTCATTTCTTACCTCCTGAGTGAATCAAAAACTGCTTCCTATATCAAAAACCTAAGCCGTCCAATCCTTGCCGCTGTTTCCAGAGCAACAAAACCGAACCCATTCGCGTTCATTATAGGGGGAAAAGATATGAAAGTATGTTGCCTCGGCAACTTATTGAAAATTTTATTCGATCCGGACGGACATATCCGCAGGCTTTCCGAAATATATCCATGTCGTGGAGATAGCGTCTATCCCTGTCCCGGCATACGCGCCCGCATTTTCGCCGTTGACGCCGCCCGCCGCGATGAGTTTTGCCTTGCTGCCGGTATCGCGGATCTTGCTGACAATATCCTTCAGCACATCCGGCGCCACCTTGTCAAACTGCAGAGCATCCGCGCCCGCGCGGATCATCGCCAGTGCATCATCTTCCGTTTCCACTTCCACGCAGATCTCTTTGTCGCAAACCCTGCGCTTCATCTCGGGCAAAAGTCCTGCGGCCGCCCCCCAGCCACCGGCCTTTTTGATATGGTGATCAAAGAGGAGGATCGTCTCGCCAAGGCCGAGCCTGTGCGGGAGCGCGCCGCCCGCCACCGCGGCGGTGATCGATACCGCCTTCGTGCCCGGGAAGACCTTGCGCGTCGTGAGGACGCCGATATCCGGATTCACTTCACGCGCGGCGCGGACAAGCCTCGCGGTGCGCGTCGAGATGCCGCACGCGTACTCAAACAAATTGAGCGTCACCTTCCACGCCCTATGAATATTGTCCGTGCGTCCAACCGCCTTCAGAAATATCTCCTCCGGCGCTGGTCTGTCGCCGTCCGCCGCCGTCTGCACGATCTCAAGATCAAACCTGCGCAGGATCTGCTCCGCCTCGCAAACGCAGGCCAGCGTGACCGGATCGCGGCTAAAAAATCCGATGCTCCCCGTCTCGCCTCCGATGCCGAGCAAATGCGTCGTCAAATCGAAATACGGCACATCCTCCGCGATCCATTCATCCAGCAAACTCATCTTCACCATCTCATCCTCCTATTCGTGCGCAAAGCCGGCAGCCTCGCGCCCGTCCGGCCAAAACTTGTACACCCACCGATCCGATTCCTTGTATTTGACCGCGATCAGATAGCCCGGTTCGCTAAGATAATAATTGCTTCGCGCCTCTGACAAAATCTCTGTGACCTCTTCAGGATCCCGCACTACATCTGCATTTCCGAAATCTTTTTGTATGCGAAACGCGTCCGAACCATCCGCAAGATAGCTCATGAAATACAGCGACTGCGGAAAATTTGGCTTGTTGATCCCGATGTAGGGATCGTAGCGCTGGATGATGAGCGTGTCCGCCTCGTCCGGATCAGAGGAACTCCCGGCCCGAGCGTCCTCTCCGAACCAGAGATCCTTCTCTACCAGGAAGGCCGTCGTCCGCTCAAATCCTTCATCTATATATATAAAAGCATTGTTCAAATGATAGGAAAATGTATTCAAATCATTCTCGCCGTCAAAGGTAAACATCAGGATCCCGAGCGGCTCACCCTTCGGAAAATACCGGTCCTCAGTCTTTTGCGCCAATGCGTCCTCCCGGATACAGGCAAGCAGCGCCTCTCGGTCATCAGCCGACAGCTTCAGTGAAAAAATACTGCGGTAGGTAGCGTCCGCCAAATAGAGATCACCGTCAGCATAAACCTTTTGCGCCCACAGCAGCTCGCCGCCTTCGCCCCCGCCGGAAAATGACGCCTCGATCCCCTCGCGGACAGTCCCCGTATCGTCAAGCGCAAGCATAGCCCGAAGCTGCGCAAAAGTAGCCCTGTCGTAATACCAAGTCTTCGTCTTCCCGTTTTTCAGTTCATAAGAAAACTGCACATCATAGGGCACCGTCGTATCTTCAAAATCATCTTTGCCCGGTGCGAGCGCATGACGCCCATTGTCAGCGATCTGTTCGTGGAGCGATCCCGCAAGTGCGATCTCCCCTTCCTCCGCATAGGCATAACGGGCAGAAAAATAGTACCCCGACGCCGTACTGCTGCCCAAAGCAGGCGCCCCGACATAGTTTGGAGAGCCGGCATAGGAGACTCTTATTATAGAAATATCACCGGGATTCGGAAGGGACGCATAGGAGCCGTAGCCTATTCCTGCGAAAGATACAAAGGCGGCGAGCAGCGCCAGGCGAATAATATTTGCGCGGGTCCGGCCCCGCCGCACATCCGGCAGCAGCAATCGGTCACCGCCGAGCAGGCCGGCAGCGAAGACGAGGCAAAGCAGGACGAGGCCGAACGATAGATGAATCCCCGCCGACAAATCAAAGACCAGCGCACAGACAAAGAGGAGAGGGACGAAGGCGCAGAGGCGCGTCATGAACGGATTTTTTCCTGCAAATCCTGCCTGCTCGGCGTGCCGGCGCTTCATCAGAAAGAGCCCGAGAACGGAGAGGACCGCGCAGACAAAAATCCAAATCATGAGATTTGCCGGCTCGATCGCATCGGGCACAGCGGTCTCTATCGGCCGGTAAAACATCCTGTGCAGTTTCAGATCTTCGTAAAAGAAGAGGGCGGGGTTTGCGGGTGCGAAAAGCTCAGAGATCCGGGGGGCGAGCGGCCCTTCCCCGAGATACGGCATGGCGCCGAAAGGGTTTCCCCAAAGCAGCTGCTTCATGAAGGCCTCCGGCGCATATGAAATAGTATAGGGAATAGCGAACAGGGCCGCAGAAAAAAACACGCCCTCCGCCATCGTCCCCGAAAGCAGACAGCCAAGCGCCGCGATGCAAAAGGCCGCCATCGCAGTGACGAAGAGTCCCGCCGTCAGATAAAAGAAGGCGGCGATCATCCCCTCATACAAACCGAGCGCCAGGATATTGAGCAAAAGCGATACTATGGCCGGTACGAGGATCGTGACAGCCAGCATTCCCGCGCCGGTCAGCAAACGGTTTAGATACAGGCTTTCGCGGCGGATGCCAAGCGCGAAATACGCCGAAGAGCGGCGCGGATCGAGGACAAAACAAAACGACTTCAGGCCAAAGACAAAACCAAATACGATGGAAAAGACCTGGACAGCAGGCACAAAGCTGTCCCCCACAAAACGAAATTTCATCTGCATATGCGTGACCCCGATGTCAAAAATCGAATCGCCGGGGATGCCCGCTGTCGAAAACGGGATCAAGAAAAGCAGTATACAAAGCGAAATGACCGCAAGGCCAAGTCCGCTGTGCAGACATAGCTTTGCGTCATGGCGGATGATCGCGTCCCTCGCGTCCCTCGCGTCTCTCGCGTCTCTCATCAATCAAAGATCCCTTCGAATGCGGCGTCATCTATCTCGCGCTCACCGAGAAAATATTCTTCCAGCGTCCCGTGCGTTTTTTGGATCTCCGCCACCGATCCGGCAAAACTCAGTTTTCGGCCTCTGAGCATCGCGATCCTGCCGACTCCGAGTTCGAGTTCGCGCAGATTGTGCGAGGTGACGATGACCGTCGCGGAGGTCTTCGCGACATAGCTGCCGAGCAGCGATTTCATCACCCGGCGCATCGACAGGTCGAGTCCGTCAAAAATCTCATCGAGCAGCAGATAGTCCGGCATTGCCGAAAAGGCAAGTATGATCCCGGCCTGCCGCCGCATGCCTTTGGAAAAGCTGCCTATCTTTTGCCCCCGCTCAAGGCGAAACGCGCAGCAAAGCGACGCAAATACCGCATCGTCCCACGCCGGATAGTATCCTTTGTAATACGCCCTCATATCATTCAGCGATGCCCCGGGCAGGAAATACGGGTCTTCTGTCAGCATGAAGGTTTGCGCTTTTTTTGCTGCGTTTTCGTATACGGGCTCGCCATCCAAATACACGGCGCCGCTATCCGGACGGAAGACGCCTGCGATGAGATGAAGCAAGGTAGTCTTTCCGGCGCCGTTATAGCCGATCAGGCCGCAGACGGATCCGGTCTGGGCCGTGAAGCTGACGTCTTCTATGACCGGCGCACCGAAGTACGCTTTGCTTACATTCCTGATCTCAATCATTTGATCCGGGTGATCCGGGCTTTCGCGCGAGGTGCCGGCGGATGAAAACCGATGCGACCGCAATGGCCGCTGCCGCGAGCGCCACTGCCGCAAGGAGCGGGACGGGCGCGCCGCTATCCTCTTTTTCGTCTTCTCCGCCGCCTGAAATGACAGCCACGGGGTCGCCCACGGGGGCCTCCTCCTCTGCAACTTTTGGAACAGCCTTGGCCGCGCGAAGGGGCGCAAGTTTTGAGGCGGGCACGGCTGTTTTCCCGGTCTTCACCTCGGCTCCTTCTTCGTTCTCTGCCTTTGGCTTTGCCACTTCCGTCTTCTGTGTTTCCTGCTCAGCCGCAGCTGCTTCGTCCGGCGCGGGGTCCGCAGGCGGGACTTCCGTGGCTGGCGCTTCCGGGGACGGGGCTTCAGGAGGGACCTCGGCCGCCGGAGGTTTTTTCCCCGATGGGGGCTTGCTCTCCGACGGAGGCTTGCTGACATTCGGGGGAGCGCTGTCATCGGGTTTTTTGCTGTTCACCGTGACCTGAAGGGAGGCCGACCCTTCCTTGAACTGGTGCATCTGCGCCGTGATCGTGATCGTTGCCGTCCCGGCGGAGACGCCCGTGATCGTCACGCTGCCGCCGCTGTAACTTGCCGACGCCACGGAGCTGTTGGAGGAGGATGCGGCTACGCTGGCCTCCCATGGGAGGTAGTCCGGTCCGCCGCATTTGCAATTGCCGCTGCCGTCATCGCAATCGAGTTCACCGCAGATCTGCGGACACTCCGGATCGCCGCAGCCTACAGGGTGGCTGTCCGACGCCGGACTGATGCCTACGCCGATCGTCTGCGACTGGCCATAGGCAAGTGTGACGGAGGCCTGTGCGGGCGAGACGCTGATAGTCCCGCGGTCATAGTACGCATAGGCGGCGCCTGCGCTCGAAGAGACCACCACGATCATGATGGCGCAGATGCAGATCAGTCTGCCGGCCTTTTTCGATAGAATTTTTTTCATAACAAGACAAGCTCCATTCTTCCGTTTCACCCTGCGTTGTATATCCCGATGCCAAGTTTTGCTCCGCCATTTGTAAGAGATCTGGCCGTGACAGTCTTTCCGTCTGCGGCAAATTCATACCGGTCTCCGAAATGCGAGGTCAGGGTCTGCGCAATATTTGCCGCGATGTCGTACTCATCATCCTGCAGGAACTCGTGCCCGTGTACAGCTATTGCACCATCGCGTTCATCCGCGCCGTTCAGCAGCGAGTCCGGCACAGGGAGGCCGTCATCGGTGAAGATCACCCAGGCGATCCCGCGGATATTGAATCTGTGCGTCACTTCCGCCGTCACGCTGCCGTCTTCTTCCCGGATGGTCTCGAGGGCGACCCCGTTCGGGGCAAGCGCCTCTATGGTCTGCACATTTTTTCCTTCGCCGAGTTTCAGTGTGATATTTCCTTCCCGGATCTTGTCGACGCGGATCGTGATCTTTTGCGCCGCACCGTTTGTTGCCATGGCAACATTTTCGTTTTTTACGTTTTCGTTTGCGATGCGGATCTTTGGCAGGGATTCGTCTGCCTCGATCTGCTTGTCGAAGGCGAGCTCTATCACGACGTACTGCGTCTCGTTCGTGCCCTCGTTGTAGGAGGACAGATGCACGGATTCGAGATTTGGAGATGCTTGCTCCCCGCCCCGTGCGCCGCCGCCCGCACAGCCCGCGAGGGCAAATGCAAACAGCGCCAGGGCCAAAGCCGCTGCGCTAATCCAAAAACGGCGCAAATACTTTGACATGCTGTCCTCTCTCCAAATCCTCTACCGTGATGACCTCGGCGCGAACGCCATAGAGGCTCTGCGCCATCTCTTTCGTAACGATATCTTCTCCGGACCCTTGCACCACATCATCGCCCGCACGCACAGCCGCCACTTTCGCACGAAGAAGGAGTGCATGTCCGGGATCGTGTGAGGTAAAGATCACGCCCTTGCCCGCAGCGGCGAGAGTCTTCAGCACGCCGAGCACCTTCATCTGGTTTCCGTAATCGAGGTTGGCCGCCGGCTCGTCAAGAAAGAGAAAGCCGGCCCCCTGCGCCACTGCCCGTGCGATGAGGATCATCTGCCGTTCGCCGCCGCTCACCTGAGTATACGGACGAGAGGCGAGATGCGTGATCCCGAGCATCTCCATCGCTTCGGCCGCCAAATCCTTGTCATTTGCAGACGGCAGGGAAAAGGCAGACAGGAGTCCGCCGCGGCCCATCAGCACGATTTCAAAGGCGGTATACGCAAAAGGCGGATTGTGTGTCTGCGGCACATAGGCGATTTGCTTCGCTCTTTCCCGCGCTGTCATGGCAAACAAATCGCGGCCGGCCAGAGTCACCGCGCCGCCAAGCGGCTTTAGCGTACCGAGGAGGGTCCGAAACAATGTCGTCTTGCCGATGCCGTTTTTCCCCAAAATGCAAAGCGTATCTCCCGGCGCTACATCGAGGGACAGGCCTTCGATGATGGGGGATCCGTAGCCGCAGGTCAGGTCTTTGAGGGAAAGCGTTCCTGTCATTTCTGTCATGGCGCCTGCCTCTCAAGGATCTTTGCCGCATCCTCATAGGACAATTCGCAGTCAAAGAATTTCGCATAGAATTCTTGTATTTCCGCCGCCATGTCGAGATCTTCGAACAGCTCCGGATGTATGGTCTTTGCCATGTATTCCACGAGCAGGATCTTTTGCAGGCCCATGTCCCAGTAGAATACGCCGGACGGCGTGAGGACGACCTGCTTGTTTTTGATCGCTCGGATCCCTGCGTATTTCGGATTGGCATAGGCCGCCGCCGCGACCTCATCCGCGCTGCCGTCCTCAGAACCGCTCATCCCGCAATGATCGATAAAGATCCATTCGGGGTCCCATGAGGCGAGTTTCTCGGCGTCTGTGCCTACCCGGTTTCCGCCTTCCAGCTCTCTTGAGACGGCTGTGCCGCCCGCTGCCCCGATCAACTCCGGGATGTCGGAAAGCCTGCCATATGTAGTGAGGATGTCGGCGCCCGCATAATAAACCGCCGGGCGAGCCTCTTCGGATAGAGCCTCGGTACGGCTTTTTACGAATATGATCTTATTATCGAAATATTCTCTGTAGGCGGCTGCGCGCGCTTTGGCCTCTTCTCCGAGAGGCTCTGCAAATTTGTCGAGGAGCGCCGGCACATCGCCGAGCGTGCGCGTCGTCTCGCCCTGGATATAGCCGATCTTTGCCTTTTCGAGCAGCGCGACTTCATTTGGGCGGGGGAAGGTGTAGACAAGGTCGGGGCGGGCGGACAGCAGGGTTTCCACGTTGACCGAGGCGTGGACGTCTTCGAGGACGGGCAAGTCGCCGATGCGGCCGTATACGGCAAAGGCCCACGGAAAATTTTCGGTCTGCACGTCGGCGCGGACGACGATGCGGTCTTCCGCACCGAGCAGGGCAAGCGCTTCGTAGGACGGACCGTAGACGGCCGCGATGCGCCGGGGATTTTCCGGGATGGCGGCCTTGGCGGAACTTCCTTGCCCTCCGCCGGCCTTCGCCTTGCCGTAACCGCCCTTGATCTCAAGCCCTGCCGGAGCGGCAGGGGGCGCGGCCTCTTCAGGCTCTGCGCCTTCCGCCTTCCTGAAAGTGACCGTCCCTGCGTCCAATCCGTCAAATGCCCAGTCCCCTCCGGGATAGTCGATTTCGACGGCTTGCTTGAGCGCCGCAGCGACGGTCAGCGCATCGTCGCCCACATAGACGGATATCGGCTGGTCGTCGCAGTCCCCGCAGGGATTGGCCGCGGCATCGGCATAGACGTTCATCGTATAGCCGAGATAGGTGATCACGCCCGGCTCGGCGAGTGCGCCGTGGATTTCTATCTCATAGGAGTCCTTGACGCCGCTGCCACTGCCTCCGCAGGCCGTGCAGACCAGCGCGAGCAGCAAAATCAGAGCGGTCAAAGATACAATGCCGCGCCTCATGACACTCTGCCGCTCCTTGCCAGCAGCACGAGGAACATCGGCGCCCCGACGAGCGCGGTCAGCACGCCGAGCGGCAATTCGATCGATAGCAGCGTCCGGGCGATATCATCTACTATAGTCAGAAAGATCGCGCCGATCAAAAGCGACGCCGGAAGCAGCTTTCGGCAGTCCGGCCCCGTGATGAGCCTTGCAATATGCGGCACTATCAAACCCACCCAGGCGATCATGCCGCCCACTGCGACAGAGCCGGATGTGAGCAGGGTCGCAAAGAGGATCACCAGCCCGCGCGAACGCCCGGCGTCGATGCCGAGTGCGCTGATCTCCTCATCTGAAAGCGACAGCACATTGAGGCGGAACCGCATCAAAAATAGCAGGACGCCGCCAAGGACAAGCGGGGCCAGCATGATCAGGATATCGTCGGTCGTCACGTAGGACAGACCGCCCATGAGCCAAAATGTGATGGCCGGCAGTTCGTCGTACGGGTCGGCCGCCAATTTGACGCCGGAGATCAAGGCGGAAAAGATCGCGGTGATGACCATGCCGCAAAGCACCAGCGTCACGGTATTGTCGCGCATCCTGCCCGAAAAGCGCACGCCTATCACGTAGGAGATACCGACTCCCAAAAGGCCAAAGACAAAGGCCAGCGCCTGCAGCCATATCTTGTCGAGGCCGATGAAGATCGCGAGGGCCGCGCCAAAGCTTGCGCCCGCCGCCGCGCCGAGGATGTCGGGCGACACGAGAGGATTGCGAAAAACGCTTTGATAGGTCGCGCCCGAGACGGAGAGCGCCGCGCCGATGAGCAGCGCCGCGATCATGCGAGGCAGCCGGATGGTAAAGAAGACCGTCCATTCCATGCTCGCGGGATCCGCGCGTCCTGTCACAAGGGCAAGCAAATCCTCCGGAGTGATCGCATACCGGCCTATGCAAAGAGACCCTGCAAAAACCACAAGAAGCAGGGCGCTGAGCCCTGCAAAGGTGAAAGGCATATTTTGCCGCAAGCGATCTGCTTTTTGTGTCATGCCTTATTTCTTGTTCCCTATTTCTTGCTTCGCTTCCAGTGCGCGTAATAGGTCACGTTTTTCGTGATCTTGGTTGTCTTCACGATCTTTGTGCCGCCGTTCTTTGCCGTATACCAACCGAGAAATTTGTAGCCCTCACGCTTTGCCGCGGGCAGTGTTCCTATCTTGGAATTGTAATTTTTCTTGATGCTGGCCTTGTCGGCCTTTCCTCCGTTTGCCTTGAATGTCGCCTTGTATTGATTGATCTGCCACTGCGCGTAGTAGGTCACATCCTTCGTGACCTTGGCTGTCTTTGCGATTTTCGTTCCGCCGGATGCTTTCGTATACCAGCCGAGAAATTTGTGGCCCGATTTCTTTGGCGCCGGCAGCGAGCCGACGGCGCTGCCGCTTGTCACTTTTCGTGAGGCCTCCGAAACCGTCCCCTTGTTCGGATGGAAGGTCACCGTATGTATCGGCAGCCACTGCGCATAGTAGGTCGCGTTGGCCGTGACGGGAGTATCCGCCGCGATCTTCACTCCACCGGGAATCGCTGTATACCAGCCGCCAAAGACATAATTCGCTCTTGTCGGCGCCGGCAGCGTCCCTATTGGATTTCCCTCCGGGATCTCCCTTTGCGTTTCGGAAACTATGCCTCCGAGCGCCTCAAACACGACTTTGTATATCGGTATCGTATTGTAAATGAACGCATTCGCCGAACCGTTTATAGTGGTCCCGCCCGGGGTGGTGACCGAGATATTCACCGGGCCGACAGGCGACGGAGGCGTTTTGACCCTGATCTCCGTACTACTGACCACCGAAAAATCTGCGGCCGGCACATCACCAAACTTGACCTCCGTGGCATAGGCAAAATCAAGACCTGTGACGGTGACCGTATTGCCGCCCGTGAACGGGCCTGCGGCAGGGCTTATTTTCGTAATGACCGGCTGCTTCGGCGGCGCCACCTCAAGGGAAGTGACCCACATGCTCCACAGATTTCCGTCTGTGATCTGGCCGTCATCGCCTACGACGCCGGTACGGACCGGGCCTTCCGTTGCCATATTGAGCGGATTTCCGTTCCGTGAATAGACCAGCAGCAGTTTGGCCTTTGGACCGGGTTTGGCGGTGATCACTTCGCTATGAAGATTCATGAATTTGAAGGCGCCGTTCTTTACCTGATCGTAAGAAAAATTCCCCCTGAATCCATCTGCGGTATTGGCGACTACGCTATAGCCAACCGGGATCCCGCCGCCGGTTTCCTGCATCAAATCGAAAACGGAAGTCCCAACGAAGGTATCGGTGCTGCTGTGTACCATATGATCCGGATCGCTATGGGAATGCGAGCCGCCTTTGCCGGTCACGAATGCCCGCTCCTGAAGATCCGCAAGGCTGTATGTATTGACCACGCCGCCTACCGTGACCGTCAGCGTGTAGTAGATATAGTCATCGAGCGCCGTGTTGGCGGAGGTTCCCAACGGCGTCGTGACAGATACGTCGAATTTTTGCGCCGGCGCCGTATGAGGGTTGTTGTTTTTGTCGGTGATGGTATCCGTGATCACGCCTTCCGGCGCCACGGCGGTGATCTTGGTGGCGCTGTCCACCGTGAAACTTGCAGCGTCGGCATCCCCAAATTTCACAGCCGTCGCGCCGGTAAAGTTGCTGCCGGTGATGACTACGCTGGTACCGCCGGCAATGACGCCGCTGGCCGGCGAAAGACTATCGACCGAAGGCTCTGCGCTGCCGCTGCCTACTACTATCGTGATGGTTTTGGGGGCGGTGACCAAGGGGAGATCGGAAATGGTCGACCCGCCCGGTTGATGATTTCCCTGACTGATTCCTTTGAACTGTGCCTGCAGGACAATGCCGGTGGTCCCGTCGCTGATCCCCGTCACGGTAAGGACGCCGTCTTCGAGGGCCGCCGTCGCTACGGAAGGATTGCTGGTCTGGATGATCGACAGTTCCGGCGTGACGGTGTAGTCATCCGCCGTATACTTCGGATTCATGTTGCTGCAGGAACAAAATCCCCATTGATCCGGACACTCCTCTCCGCAGCTAAATTCGTCGTAGGCGCCGTCGCAGTGTCCGCAGGCAATCCCTACTTCAACAGCCGCAGGGGTTGTACTCACATTTGCTTCAATGAAAGACCCTGGGTTTACGGATATTTGATTTTCCGGCGCGCCTCCGACGACGACGGCAAGCCGGTTTTCGCTGATTTCGATGGGAGCATAATCACGAACTTCGACCTGCGTAACGCCAACCACGGCATTGTATTGTTCGCTGTCCTCCGGGGTAAATCTCACGGGGGCGCTGTAGATGCCCGCTCCGGGCCTGGCGCCTGGCGTTACAAAGGCAAAGGCGCCCGGGACGGAGGCCTCGCCGCCGCTCAGGGTAGCGCCCCAGCCCACGCTTTCTCCGGCAAAAATATATGGGGCGCTTTCGCCGCCTTTCTCGTACGATACTGTCGGCCAGGCGGTGATGACCGGATCCTCTTCGCCTGCATAGGCGACCGTGCCCGCCACAGGAATGCTGAATCCCGAAATCACGATCACAAAGGAAAGAATTGTGCTGATTATGCTTTTTTTCT
Organism: Eubacteriales Family XIII. Incertae Sedis bacterium; assembly: GCA_031261395.1. Taxonomy (GTDB): domain Bacteria; phylum Bacillota; class Clostridia; order Peptostreptococcales; family Anaerovoracaceae; genus WRMW01. The sequence continues at coordinate 4,297 of JAISJT010000031.1, read as the reverse complement.
TCATGGCCTCCTCCTGTACACTGGAAGTGTAACAGGATGGGCCGGTTAAGTATGTTGCCTCGGCAACATTTTTTGATTTTTGTCATTTCGGGCGAACCCTCCGCCGCCGCCCATCATCATTCCTTGGAGCGTCGTAGTTGCCGTGACGGTGGTGAGCGCGGCGCCGTTCGCTTTGATCTCATAACTCTGCCCGTTCACAAGCCCGGGGATCATCAGCCCAAACGTCCTGACGTCCGCTGCCGGTGTGAAACTCCACAGATCCCCGACTTCGATTTTTGTCCCGGCTTTGATGGCCGCCGCCCCATAGAGCGTGGGCGGGATCGTGCCGCCTCTGTCGGTATCCGTGGCGTCGCCGTCGCGCGTTTCACCGATAAAGATGGCCACCGTCGCCGCGTCCGAAATCTCCAGCGTCCCGTTGGAATCGATCCCGTCGCTGGTGCAGTATACGATCAGCGTGCCGTCCGTGATGCGGATCGACGGCGTGACCTTGCCCGTATCGTCCGTCGCATTGATGCCATCGTCGGTGGCATACACGGTGGATGTCCCGCCGCTGATTACGAGATTCGTGGCTTCCATGCCTTCATACGATTGGGTCACATTCACGATCCCGCCTGCGACCGTCAGCGTCTCGCCGGCATGCAGCCCGTCCTTGACTGCGAAAATATTCACGGCGCCGCTGCCGGTGATCGTCAGGTCGTCCTTCCCTTGAATCCCGTGTTTGGCTCCGGACGTGACCGTACTCTCCCCGCGCAGCTCAATCACAAGTTCCTGCTCGACCTTGGATCCGTTCCCGTCCTTGCCCAAAATCGCCGAAGCATCCGGGCAGTTGATCGTCGCATCGTCCAAAATGAGCGTCACTTTTTCCGCTGTAACAAGAACCTGCCCGTTGATCTCCCCGGTCAGTGTATATTCGCCGTCCTCAGAGATGGTCTTGGCGGGAACCACATCCTCCTCATCGCCATCGTCGTCATTGTTGTTGCTGTTGTCGGTGTCGTTGTCGGCAGAGTCGGCGGGCGTTTTCGCGCCGGATCCGCTGCCGGAATCCTCAGACGGCGCAGACCCCGCACCGCCTGTTTCCGCAGCCGATGTCCCGGCATTCCCGCCGCACCCGGCCAGCGCAAATGTGATTACAAAAATCAAACTCAAAACCATAATTAACTTTTTCATATTTATTTCCTTTCTAAAATTCGTTTTGCGGGGCATCCAGCACCAGCGAGATATTCAGGTTTCCGTTTCGGCACCGCAGCGCGTCGATGAATTCCTTTTCGTCCGCGTCCGCTTTGGTGGTGACCCGATACTGCAATTCATACAGGCTTCCCATATCGGCGGTCTTTACCTTGATTCGCTTGTATGTCGTGGTGTATTTCTGCAGCACGCTCTCAAAAGCGTTTTGGTAATCGAGGCTTTCGGGAACCGTGATCTTCAGCAACTGCAGGGCGGATTTCGCCCGCCCGAATTTTGCCTGCTCCAAAACGAGCATCACGCCGCAGAGTACCACCGTTGCGATGGCGCCGTACAGGATGAAGCCCATCCCGCAGCACAAGCCCACCGCCATACTGAACAGCACATGCGCGATGTCCTTCGGATTGCCCGGCGCGCTCCGGAAGCGAATGATTTGAAATGCCCCCGCCAGACTGAACGCCCGCGCCACCGAATTGCCGATCAGCAGGATAATCACGGTAATGACCGCCGGCAGGATCACCAGCGTCAGCGCAAACCCGACGGACGGCGTTTTGGTTTCGTGGGTCTTCATATACACCAAACTGATGATCAGGCCGAAGCCCAGCGCCGCCGCCATTGAGACGACCAGTCTCGCAGGGGTGATCGTGCTATCCGCTACAGCTGTTGCAAAAATCGATTCAAACATTACTTCCTCCATCCTAACTGTGCTGATTTTGTTTTCCTGTCATTCGCCGGCTTGCCTACATTGTCATTCGCCGACTTGATCGGCGAATCCATGGTGGTCATCGCCTTGGATTCGCCGGTCAAGCCGGCGAATGACAATCGGTCAAGCCGGCGAATGACGAATTCTTTCAGCTTGCCTGCTTTGCCGGCATTTCCGGCATGAGCGATTGCTTGTACTCCGTTCCGTATTTGGAAAAACTGATCGGATAGATTTGGTACTCCGAGAGAATGCGGCACAGCCAGAGCGGGATGCTCTCCGCCGTTTTGACTTCCATCAGCCACTTGCCGTCCGGCAGCAGCTTCTCGCCGTAGATCCCGGACTCCAGCCGCAGATCGATCCGGCGCGTGGTGATCTTCGTGTCGAACGACACGCGCAGGTCATGCTCCCCGGTTCCGAAAAACGCCAGACGCTCGTACGCCAAAAATACCTGCGGACTCAGATCATGCTGCTGAAGAAAATACTGTATCTCCGACAGCACCTGCGAATTCATCCCCTCGCGGATCTCCGGACGCACCCCGGTAGCCAAGAATTGATAGGCCTCATCCAGCGGCAGCGCGCTCCGCCGTTTGTTGACCAATCCATGAAACTTTTTCTTGATCTCCACATACACCTTGCCGTCCCGCTCCGGCACCCCGTAGCTCCTCACCCGCAATTTTTCCTTGTATACGGGCTTTGCAAGCGAATTCCGGATCAGATAACTGTCTGACGTGTCGTAATAAAGATTACAGATAGCGTAGGCGCCGTGTATTTTATTATGCTTATCGGGCTCCATATAATCTGCAAGCCGGCGCCGCAGTTTTTCGCAGACGCCCTCGTCTAATCTGTACTTATTTTCATATCGGTTGAAAACCTCGATCGCCATAGTACCCGTCTCTCTCGCTCTTCGCGATACCCGTCCGAAATAACTTATGACTTCATAGTACCGCCCCCATGTGAAAGCAATTTGATATGAACCCTCGGGTTTTGTGAAAATATCTACTTGTTCAGTTCAAACCAGAAGGTGCTGCCTTGGCCGGCCTGGCTCACGACGCCGAATTTGGCGCCGTGCATGGACAGCACGTTTTTGACGATGGAGAGTCCGATGCCGGTGCCGACCTTGGCGCGGGGCTGTTCTTCGGATTTGTAATAACGGTCCCAGATGTAGGGGAGATCCTCTTCCGCAATGCCGGAGCCGTGATCGGTCACCTCGAAGCGGACAAAGCTGCCGAGGTCCGCGAGGCGCACGCCGATCGTCTTGTCCGCGCCCGCGTAGTTGATCGCGTTGCCGATCAGGTTGTACAGCACCTGTTCTATACGGGTTTTGTCGGCAAATACATACTGGTCGTGTGCGATGCAAGGCTCGAAGCGGTAGCCGTCCTGCTCCGAAAGCGTCTCGAAGCGGGACAGCACATTTCGGATGATTTCGCTGACATTGATATTTTCCGGGTGGATGCCCTCGTTGCCGGACTGCAGTACGGACAAGTCCAGCACGTCGCCCACCAAGCCCTCGAGCCGCGCGGTTTCTTCCTTTATAATAGAAAGATGCCGGGCCCGGACCTCCGGATCGTCGCCGGATACCTCTTCGATCATTTCCGTATAACCCTTGATCATGGTCAGCGGCGTCCGCAAATCATGCGAGATGTTGGCGATCAGTTCCCGGCGCAGCGCCTCGACCTTGGACAATTCGTGCGCCGTGTAATTGAGCGTTCCGGCGAGCGCGTCCACTTCGGAATAGTATCCTTTTTCAAACTGTACGTCGTAGTCCCCCTCGGCAAGCCGCCCGGCGGTCTTGGTGATGTTGGTGATAGGCTCCGACATCTTTTTGGAGATGAAATAGGCGATAACAAAGCCCGCGATCAGCGTGAGGAGCGTGATATAAACAAGTTGGGTGCGCAGGATCCCGATGGTGGCGTCCAACGGTTCGATCGGCGTGCTGATATAGAGGATAGTGTCCCCGAGCTTCTGCCCGTAAATCAGCGTGTTACCCGAAAAATTGTCCTGATTGATCGTATAGGAAATCGAGTCTTTCCCGCTCTCGGACAGCCGCGCCAAAAATTCACCGTAATCCTGCGGCAGCGAGCGCTGGCCGTTGAAACCGTTTGGCGGGCCGCCGATCCCGCCGCCGTTCCCCGGGCCGTTCAAATTCCCGCCGGGGGCGTTTCCGAAGGCGGCATTTCCGCGCGGACCGTTTCCGCCGGGACCGTGCTCATCGGACGTATAGAGAAGATTGCCTTCTGTATCTGTTACATAAATCAAAATGGAATTTTTGTAGGCCTGCCGGTCAACGACCTGTGCGAAATCGGCTTGGCCATAGCTTTCGGCGATTTGCGCGGCGGCGTCCTCGATCGTCTTGGTCTTCATGCTTTCATAGAAGCTGCTCAAAAACACCGTCTGCAGCAGCCAGATCAGCAC
>JAISJT010000107.1 GCA_031261395.1 Eubacteriales Family XIII. Incertae Sedis bacterium | reverse complement strand
GGCATTTTGTCTTCTTTGATCAATGTGATAATATTTCATTATATAGTTTGCAGAGAAAAATCGGAAATAGTTTAGGAGACAGCAAAGCATGTCAAAGCTTTTGAAGACTGTGGCTGTGGACGGCAACGAAGCCGCCGCATATGCCGCATACGCATTTACGGAAATCGCCGCCATCTATCCCATCACGCCATCTTCCCCCATGGCCGAGCTGGTAGATGAGTGGTCGGCAAAAGGCCGAAAAAACGTCTTTGGCCAAACGGTCGATCTCGTTGAGATGCAGTCCGAGGCAGGCGCCGTCGGAGCTATGCACGGGGCGCTGGAGGCGGGTTCTCTTGCGACGTCGTTTACCTCTTCGCAGGGACTGATGCTGATGATCCCCGTCCTCTACCGCATCGCGGGCACCAGGCAGCCGGGCGTCCTTCACGTGGCGTCAAGGACTGTGGGCACACACGCGATGAGCATCTTCGGCGACCATTCGGATGTGTGCGCGTGCCGGGCGACCGGCTTTGCGCTGCTCAGTTCGGGCTCCGTGCAGGAAGCGGCCGACCTCGGTTTTGTCTCGCACCTCGCCGCTATACGCAGCCGAATCCCCTTCATGCACTTCTTCGACGGCTTTCGCACCTCGCACGAGATCCAAAAAATCAAATTGATCGATTATGAGGAGATCGCGAAATTGCTCGACAAAAAGGCCGTTCGGAATTTCCGTGACAATGCGCTGAATCCGGAGCATCCGACGCTCAGAAATACCGTACAAAATCCGGATATCTATTTCCAGGTCCGCGAGGCAAACAACGCATCGTACGACAGCTTGCCGGAAATCGTGGCCGCCTACATGGCCGGGATCAACAAAATCAAAGGGAGTCATTACAAACTCTTCAATTATTATGGCGCAAAAGACGCTGAGCATATCATCATCGCTATGGGTTCGGTATCTGGCACGATCATGGATACGGTCGACTATCTGAATGCGCATGGCGGGAAGACCGGCTTTGTGCAGGTGCACCTGTACCGGCCTTTTTCCGCCAAGCATTTTCTCGCCGCCGTCCCGAAGACGGTCAAGCGGATCGCTGTCCTCGATCGCGTAAAAGAACACGGCGCGGTCGGCGAGCCTTTGTTCGAAGACATTTGCTCCGTCTATAATAATAATATTGAGGACGTCAGGCCCGTGATAGTGGGCGGCCGGTATGGACTATCATCAAAGGATACGGATCCGGATCAGATCGCGGCGGTCTTTGAAAATCTGAAAAAGGCAAGGCCCAAAACAAGTTTTACGATCGGCATAGAAGACGATGTCACGAATTTGTCGCTGCCCCTGCGGCATCATATCAATGCCGAAAATCCTTCCACGATCTGCTGCAAATTTTGGGGTCTCGGATCCGACGGAACGGTGGGCGCAAACAAAAACTCGATCAAGATCATCAGCGAATACACCGATTTGTACACGCAGGCATATTTTGAATACGATACAAAAAAGTCTTTTGGCGTTACCAAGTCGCATCTGAGATTTGGCAGGGAGCCGATACGGGCGACCCATCTGATCAAGCAGGCAGACTTCATCGCCTGTCACAATCCTTCGTATATTGGGAAATACGATATCGTGAACGAACTGAAACCGGGCGGCGCCTTCCTGCTCAACTGCAGCTGGGATGAGGGCGAACTCGAGCAAAAACTTCCGGATGAGGTGAAAAAATATCTCGCCGTGAACAAGATCAATTTCTACACCATCGACGCAAACAAGATCGCTGTGAGCCTCGGACTTGGCGGTCGTACCAACACTGTACTTCAGGCGGTATTTTTCAGTTTGTCCGGTATCATCCCCATAGAAGATGCGGAAGAATACATGAAAGCCGCTGCGAAAAAAACCTATGGCAAGAAGGGCAAAAAAATCGTCGGCAGCAATGTAGCCGCCATCGAAGCGGGCCTTCACGGCGCAGTGAAAATCAAGATTCCCTCCGCTTGGAAGCATGGAAAGCAAGGGGACGGTTCCTCTGCTTTGACGGGGGGCGGGAAACCCGCCTTCATCACAAATATTCTGGAGCCGCTCAATGCGCAAAAGGGCGACAGCCTTCCCGTCAGCGCCTTCCTTGACTATGCGGATGGCACTATGCCTATGGGGACCTCGGCGTATGAGAAGAGGGGTATCGCGACGAGACTGCCCGTCTGGAAGCCGGAAGATTGTCTGCAGTGCAATATGTGTTCGTTCGTCTGCCCGCACTCTGTGATTCGGCCATTCTTGATGGACAAAAAAGAGGGGAAGCTCGCTCCAAAGGGATTTGCTGCGGTTCCGGCAAAGGGTGCGGCGGCAGGGGACTATCTGTATAGTCTGCAGATCAGTACGCTGGATTGTACCGGCTGCGCGAGCTGCGAAGCCGTTTGTCCGTCAAAAAACAAAGCAATCGAAATGAAGCGGGCAGAAGAGTCTGATTTTGACCAAACGAATTGGGACTATGCTCTGACCATACGGGAGAAAGAGCCGCTGTTTGATCCTTCGTCCGTCAAAGGCTCTCAGTTCAAACAGCCCCTGCTGGAGTTTTCAGGCGCCTGCGCCGGCTGCGGCGAGACGCCCTACGCCAAACTGCTCACACAGCTCTTTGGTGACAGGATGTACTGGGCAAACGCAACAGGCTGTACGCAGGCCTGGGGTGCGTCCATGCCGTCTATCCCCTATACCGTGAACAGCGAGGGACGGGGCCCGGCATGGTCAAACTCCCTGTTTGAAGACAACGCGGAGTTTGGCCTCGGCATGGGGCTTGCCGCGAAGCATTCGAGAGCGGTATTGCGTGAAAAGCTCATGCGTCTGCAGGAGCTGGCAAAGGAAGAGAAGCAAAAGAAACTTGTAGACGCTATCGAAGATTGGCTCGGCGCTTTTGGTGATACCATTGCCTCACGCGAAGTGTCTACCGCGCTGATCGGGCGCCTGAACGAATCGATTGCCGCGTCAAAGCTTTCGCCCGCCGCAGAAAAGTTAGCAAAAAAAGTACTTGTCCGCAGCGATTTTCTTGCAAAGAAAACGATTTGGATGTACGGCGGCGACGGATGGGCCTACGATATCGGATACGGCGGCCTCGATCACGTCTTTTCGATGGGCGTGGATATCAATGCGCTTGTTGTGGATACGGAGGTCTACTCCAATACCGGATCGCAGTCATCAAAAGCGACGCCGCTCGGCGCTGCCGTGAAATTTCAGGCGTCCGGAAAGAAGACAAAGAAGAAAGACCTCGGCCTTCAGATGATGGCCTACGGAAATGTATATGTTGCTCAGGTTGCGATGGGCGCAAACCCCTCGCAGCTGATGAAGGCAATAACGGAAGCGGAGACTTACCCGGGACCGTCTTTGGTTATCGCCTATGCACCTTGCACGGCGCACGGGATCAAACTCGGCATGAACAACACGATGGAAGAGATGAAGAGGGCGGTAGACGCCGGTTATTGGAATCTGTACCGATTCGATCCCCGGAAAGAGAAACCCTTCACGCTCGATTCGAAGGAGCCGAAACTCGATTTTCAGGAGTTCCTCTCCGGCGAGGTCCGCTATTCCTCGCTCGAAAAGACCTTCCCCGAAAACGCAAAGACACTGTTTGCGCAGGCTGAAAAAGACGCGAAAGCGAAGTATGAATATTACAAGAAATTGGAGGATGACAAGAGGTGAAGTTAGCGTTTTCAACATTGGGGTGCCCGGATTACGGGTGGAGCGATATTTATTCCATGGCAAAGGATTTGGGCTTTGACGGTATTGAGGTGCG
>JAISJT010000088.1 GCA_031261395.1 Eubacteriales Family XIII. Incertae Sedis bacterium | reverse complement strand
CTTTTTCCGTACCAACTACCTTGATAAGTAATTTGCGCGAATCGTCCGCGCGCAAATTCATTTCGCCGCTCGCTCCGATTTGAATGGGGAAATTATAAGTCGGCTCTACATATTCGACTTTGCTATCCGTCCCCCACTTGATCGCCATTTGCTCGGTCTTGTTGATGAAATAGACTTCGCAATGAAACGGCGTATCGCCATCCGTTGCCAAATTGAAGAATTTCCGAATCAGCGGAATGTTTTGGCTTTCCAGTGTATACCGCCCCGCCGGAAACAAATCAAGCGCCTGTCCATTCATATAGAAAATCGCTTCCTGCGTTTCATGGACAATCAATTGAGTTGTGGTATTGAAATCCTCCAACGGATGCTTCCACACGAAAGTTTGGTTGTCACCCTCATACTTAATAATTTCCGCAATATTTGTCATCGACATCCTCTCCCACCTTTCGAACAAAATAAGGTCGCGAATTTATAATTGCACCTATATAAGTGCAATTCTATCATACGGGCAATTTATCATCAAGTAGTGGAATATCGAAAAGGAAGTGATGGAACGCAACGGCGGCTTAAGGAAACTGGCAATGATTACATTTGAATACGACCATATCGTGGGGGGACAAATCAAATATTATCGCCAAAAACTTGGCATGACGCAGGAGGATTTGTCTGCGCAACTAATGACGCATGGCTGCGACATCACGCGCAGCGCCATAGCTAAAATCGAGGTCGGACAAAGACACGTCTATGCCCACGAAATCAAAGCCCTGACAAAAATACTGAAAGTCACGTATGAGGAACTACTCATATAACGGAAGTAACTACGGCATGAGGAGTTTTTTCTTTACTGTGTTCCAGAATTCGTAGTTTTTGAAGCGGAGGAGGGTGACTTTGCGGTCTGACAGGCTGATGCCTACGCGGCGGATGGCTGAGGCGTGCGTCTCTACTCCGTCTACGGATACAAATACTCCGGTGGATGATTCGGCGTCGGGATATATTTCTATTGGCAGGCCGGGCGGGAGGACGATGCCGCTGGTGAATGAGCGGTAGGCCGTGCTGTTGACCGGCGCCATGGGCGTGAGCTGGAGCAGGTCGAGGCTCGGGTCGATGATCGAGCCGCCGAGGGAATAATTGTAGGCCGTCGAGCCCGCCGGCGTCGAAACGACGATGCCGTCGCCCGAGAATTTTTCGATGAGGCGGTCTCCGATATAGATGTCAAGGTGGCAAAGGCTCGAGCCTTCTCCTCGCACGACGATTTCGTTCAGACCGTGGATCCTGGTGATGCCGCCATCGTGTTCGATCTCGGCCTCTACCGTGCGGTATTTTTGCTCTGTGAAATCTCCCTGCATATAATTGAAGACAAATGCATCTGCGTCGGCGGCATCGAGTTCCTGAAAGAAACCCAGATGGCCGGTGTTGATGCCGACAAAGGGGATGTCCGGAAAATCAAAGCGGGCGAGTGTGCGCAGTAAGGTGCCGTCGCCGCCTATCACGACTGCGAGTTCGGCGCCTTCCACGGAGTCGCCCAAGGTCTCGAAATCTTCCGCCGCGAAACGTGACGCAAGGGCGGATTTGATTTCTTCGGCGCCGCCGATGCCGTAATCAATGAGACTGATTTTGCGTTTTTGCATGATCGCTCCTTACTGCGTCAGCTGATCGAAGGATGCGGCCAGCGAGGCGAACTCCTGCAGGGCCGCTTCGATCGGATCCGGCTTGCTCATGTCTACGCCCGCGATCTTTAGCAGTTCAATCGGATCGTCCGAATTGCCGGTGGTCAGAAAGCGCAGATAGTCATCAACTGCCGGCTGGCCTTCGCGCAGGATGCGGCTCGCGATCGCGGCCGCCGCCGAGAATCCGGTGGCGTATTTGTATACGTAGAAGGCGCGGTAAAAATGCGGGATGCGCGACCATTCGGAGCGGATATTTTCGTCGGTGTCTGTGTGCGGGCCAAAGTATTTTTCGTTCAGGGCCCCGTAGAAATCGCACAGAGCCTCGTTGGTCAACGGCTCGCCGCGCTCTGCCGCCTCGTGCGTCAAGAGTTCGAATTCGGCGAACATCGTCTGGCGGAACAGTGTCGTGCGAAATTCCTCGAGGAAGATGCCCGTGTAATAGGCGCGCGTTTGGTCGTCCTCTGCGTTTTTTAGCAGATAGCGTACCAGCAGGTTTTCGTTGACGGTCGAAGCGACCTCGGCTGTAAAGATCGAGTGGCTGCCGTAGACGAAGGGCTGAGTCCTTCTCGTATAATAGGAATGCATCGAGTGGCCCATCTCGTGAATCAGCGTGAACACGTCTTTGATCTTGCCTGCATAATTCATGAGGATGAAGGGCTTGGAGTCGTAGCTGCCGAAGGAATAGGCGCCGCTGCTCTTGCCCTCGTTTTCGTAGATATCTACCCAGCCGCCGCGCGCGCCCTCTGCGGCGATCTTTGTGTATTCGGAGCCTAAGGGGGCAAGCGCTTTCTCCATGATTCCGATCGCTTCTTCAAAAGTGATATCTTTGTCTGCGTCCGGCGGATCTACCACGGGGGCGTACACATCGTACATTGCCAATCGGTCAAGACCAAGGAGTCTTTGTTTCGTGTCCAAATAGCTGTGCAGTACAGGCAGGTTTTTGTTGACGGTGTCAACGAGATTGAGGTAGACCTCCCTGCTCACGTTGTCGGAAGAGAGAGCCGCTTCGAGGGACGAGGGGTATTTGCGGATGCCGGCCGTGATCACATCGGTTTTCGTGTTGTAGGCATAGGATGTGGCCAGTGTGTTTTTCATCGAAATATAGGCGGCGTACATGGCTTCATAGGCGGCTTTTCGTACTGCGCGATTTTTTGATTCCATGAATTTGATGTAGTTGCCGTGGGTGAGTTCGGTGGGTTTGCCGTCTTCGCCGGGGATCTCCCCGAAACACAGATCGGCGTCGCTCAGCATGGTGAAGATGTCGCTGGTCGCGCCGAGAGCCTCGGAAAGCCGGGCGAGGATCTCTTCTTCACTCGGGCCGAGGATATGCGGTTTTTCACGGCGGATGCTTTTCAGTTCAAAATCGTAGATCTGCAGCCCCGGCTCGGCGGCCAAGAAAGCATCCATCGTCTCGTCGTCCAAGGAGATGATTTCGGGAATAAAGAACGAGGTGGCCGCCGCGACTTTCGCCATCAGTGCATGGGCGCGGTCTGCCGGACCCTGACGCGCCGGATCGGTGTTGTCTTCATCCCGCCGTTGCCGGGCATAGACGCAGACACGCTCCGTCAGCTGCCAGACGGCATCCCGGGCACAAAAAGCTGAAAGTAACACGGGGCCGCTTTCATACAGACGTCCGGTGAACGTAGCGAACGCATCCGCGAGCGCAAGCGCATTATTATAGTCGTGTTCCCACTGCGATGCATCTGAATATAGGGAAGCGATATCCCACTTGTATTGTTCTGCGATTTCTGCCCTTTTCTTCGCCAAAATATCCGCCTTTCGTGCTATTTCATGCTATCATATATATCGGTAATACGAGTATATCACAACGATACTACTCCACGTCATTGCCCGACTTGATCGGGCAATCCATGGTTTTTCTGGATTCGCCGATCAAGTCGGCGAATGACGAAGGCAGGATAAGGGAGATTTATGGACAATCGTCCTATTGGGTTTTTTGATTCGGGGCTTGGGGGGCTGACTTGCATCCCCTATGTACTGGACGCTCTGCCGGACGAAAGCATCGTTTATTTTGGGGATACGGCGCGCACGCCTTATGGGTCCAAGGCCGTTTCTACCATCCGTGGCTTTGCTTTTGAGATCGCGGATTTTCTTGTCTGCAGCGGCGTCAAGATGATCGCGATCGCCTGCAATACAGTGAGCGCTACGTGTTTGGATGAGCTGCGGACACGCCACCCGGAGATTCCCATTCTCGGGATCATCACGCCGGCCGCGCGCACGGCGGCGCTCGAGCTGCCGGCGGACGGGCGCATCGGCATCATCGGGACCAAGGCGACGATCACCAGCGGCGCCTACCGCAAGGCCATCGAGCAGTATACTTCCGGGGCGGAGATCTTTGAGACCGCCTGCCCTGCTTTCGTGCCCCTGATCGAAGAAGGTATCATTGAAAACGAGATCATGGATCTGACGATACGGTATTATCTCGACCATTTCATTTCATATAATAAGATTGAGACACTCGTACTCGGGTGCACACACTATCCGCTGATCCGGCGCAATATCACGCGGGTCTATCCGCAGCTCTCGATCATTGATCCTTCGCGCGAACTGCTCACGAGCATCCGGGCGGAACTTGCAAACCGCGAACTGTTGGCGGACCTCTCCGGGATGACGCCGCCCGAAAATATTTTCTATGCCAGCGATCTTTCGGAGAATTTCGTCAATATGATCAGCCGTATACTTGCCGGCTCGGACGCCAAGGCTTCCTTCCGCACGATAAGTCTGGAGAAGAAATGATGGACTACGAAGAACTGCTGGCTCTATTGGATATGGAAGGCTCTACGGATTTCGTCTATTTTGAACAATTCGCGGAATTGCTGGAGTCAGGCGAAGACATTCCTTTGGAAGCGATTCTCGCGTTGGTGCAGGGGGCGGACAATGAGGTACTCGCGGAACTGACCGAAGGCTATTTTGAGGATATCCTGCAATTCGTGCCCGACGATGAGGTCGAATTGTTTACCCTGTTGCAAACGATCGGAACGACGCTCGCCGCGCTCGCCCAAGGGGAAGGCCAAAGCGAGGAAGGCACGCGCACCTATGCAGAGGAGCTGTTCAAGTTCAGAAACTGGTATACGGCGGACAGCCGCGTCCTCAGTACGGACCGCGAAGATGGCGTCCAAAGCGAGATCCCGCTGCTTGCCGCGCTCACCAATTATCGCGTCCGCAATTTTGTCGAAGATGAATACGACTACGATTTTTCGGAGGCGCTCGACTATCCGCTCGACGAGTACATCGTCTCGCTGGCCGCGCTGGCTGAGGATGAGGACCCCGATGATGATGCTGTTACAGGCGAAGAACAGGATTTTTTGCCTTGACTTTGAAGTTTGGTTTGCTATAATTTAGTCACAGGATGGCTCGCCAGTTGTGTGGCGCGCAATCCCACAGTGATTTTTAGTCAAAGGAATTGCCGCTCGCACGCGTGGGTGGCTATTTCTTTTTACGAGACTTCCGCTTGCGCGTCCTCACGTAAACTGCCAGAGAAATAGCGGTTTGGATGCTCATAATGAGCAATGAAAGTCTTTCATAAACTGTCATAGTGTAATCCTTTCGGCTCGGATTGCACTGCCATCCCGTGATGGTATAGGATCCGCCTGGCGGCGGAATAGTATCTTTGGTGGGAAC
>JAISJT010000128.1 GCA_031261395.1 Eubacteriales Family XIII. Incertae Sedis bacterium | reverse complement strand
GCAGGCAGAGACGTTCTTTTGGATTGCGGGTCGGCGCCCGCAATGACAACGCTTTGACCCGCAATGACAACGCTTTGACCCGCGATGACAATGCTGCGACCGCGATGATCACCTTGGATTCCCAGGGTTACGTTCCCCCGGGTCAAGCCCGGGGTCACCGATTGCTTCGCAATCGCCCGGGAATGACAATGAAGAGTTGCCTGAACTCAACGTCAGCGTGTAAAATACATAGGTAGTGTTGGCATAGACGATTTGTAGCGGGAGGTTTTATGAAATTGTTGATTGTCGGAGCGGGGGGCGTTGGGACGTCGGTCGCGCAGATCATCAAGCGGGCCGGCGCGGAAGGCGGGTGGGCCGAAAAGGTCGTGCTGGCAGACAATGATTTTGAACGCGCGGAAGCGGTCTGCGCGAGGTTGGCGGAGGCGCGTTTCGTACCAGAAAAGATAGATGCACGCGACGCCGAAAGTATCACGGGTCTGATCGGGAAATATGGGATTACACAGGTGCTGAATGTGGTGGCGCCGGCCTTCAATGAGGTGATTTTCGATACTTGTTATGCAAGCGGTGTGGGCTATATGGACTGCGCTATGACGCTTTCGAAGAAGGATCCGGATGATCCTTTTCACAAGGTCAATGTCAAGCTTGGGGACTACCAGTTTGCGCGGCATGAGCAGTGGAAAGAAAAGGGGATACTTGCGCTCGTCGGCTCGGGCGTCGAGCCGGGCATGTCGGACGTCTTCGCCAAGTACGCGGAGAAGCATTTGTTCGATACGGTCGACGAAGTGAACGTGCGCGACGGCGACAATTATACGGGCGGCGGGGACTTTGGATTTTCTGTCTGGACGACGATTGAGGAATGCCTCAATCCGCCTATCATCTGGGAAAAGGGCCGGGGCTGGTTCACTACTGAACGCTTCAGCGAGCCGGAGATTTTTGAATTTCCCGGCGGCATCGGGGATGTGGAAGTCGTCAATGTCGAGCATGAAGAAGTCGTGCTCGTGCCGCGCGTCATCGACTGCAACCGTGTCACCTTCAAGTACGGGGTGCCTAAGGAATTTCGCCGTCTGCTTTTGGATCTCGAATCGGTCGATATGGCCGAGGCGCAGGAGACCGTGACCGTGGGAAATGTCGAGATCACGCCGCGGGATTTCTTGGTGAAGATCCTGCCCAATCCGGTGGAGCATGCGGGCGATGTCCGGGGGAAGGGCTGCGCCGGCGCCTGGGTCACGGGCACGAAGGACGGGCTCGGGCGCTCCGTCTATCTCTACCAGCTTGCGGACAATCAGGCCTGTGTCGAAAAATACGGCACGAATTCCGTGGTCGCGCAGACGGCGGTGATCCCTGTCATCATGCTCGAGCTCATTGCGAAGGGGATTTGGAAAGAAACAGGAGTGCACGGGCCTGAGAGTTTTGATCCGGATCCTGCGGTGGAACGGCTTGCAAAATATGAGTTTCCGGCGGGGTTGCGCGAGATGGACAGTCCGTATGCGGAGATGATCGAGGCGCAAAAATTGCTGGAGGCGTTGGGTTTGTAGGGCGCGTTTGCACTGTGTTATAATGGTTGGTACGTTTTAGGTTGGAGGGCGCCTTGGATCCCGGGTCGGCGCCCGGGATGACAAGAGCGGCGCTTGGTATGACAGGATTAGGGAGAGGCGAAATGAAATACAGAAATTACAAGGTGGCTGATACGGAACTGTCTTTGCTTGGATTTGGCGTGATGAGGCTCCCTGTTTTGGAAGACGGAGATACGGTTGACGAGGATGAAGCGATCCGCATGATTCGCTATGCGGCGGATCAGGGCGTCAACTATTTCGATACCGCCTATGTCTATCACGGCGGGCAGAGTGAGCGCGTTTTGGGCAAGGCTCTCGCAGGCGGTCTGCGTGAAAAAGTATTGGTCGCAACGAAATTGCCGTACTGGATCATGAAGGATCCGTCCGAGATGCTGCCGGCTTTTGAGGAATCGCTGGCACGGCTTGGCATGGACTATGTCGATAATTATTTGGTCCACGACATCAACGACGGAAGATGGGATCTGGTACGGGAATGGAAGATATTTGATTTTCTCGCAAAGCTGAAGAAAGAAGGCCGGATCCGTTTTGGCGGATTTTCATATCACGGCGAATCGCCGGAGCTCTTCCGCGAGATATTGGATGCGTATCCGTGGGATTTCGTTCAGATTCAGCTCAACTATATGGATACGCAAGTCCAGGCGGGTCTGGAAGGGTATGAATACGCCGCAAAAAAAGGCATTCCGGTCATCGTGATGGAGCCGCTCAAAGGCGGCAAGCTCACGGATACGATGCCGCCTTCCGTGCGGGCGTATTGGGACAGCCTCGGCAAAGGGCGGACGCCTGCCGAATGGGCGCTGCGCTGGGTGGCAAATCTCCCCGGCGTCACGACGATCCTGTCGGGCATGTCGACCTTCCCGCAGGTCGAAGAAAACGTACGCGTGCTTTCCGATGCGGAAGCGGGCGGCCTGACAGAGGAGGAGCTTGACACCATCGCGCATGCGGCGGAAGAGTACCGCAAACTGATAGTCTATCCTTGCACCGCCTGCAAATACTGTATGCCGTGTACAGCGGGGATTGACATTCCGTTGGTCATGAATTTTCGGAACTGGAGCGACGTATACGGAGTGACGGACAGACAACACGCTGAGTTCAATATGTTTTTGAACCGGGGCAAACCGTCCGCTTGCGTGAAATGCGGCAAATGCGAGGAGGAATGCCCGCAAGGCCTTGCAATCATGAAGGCTATGGATGAGACCGCAGCCATCTATGAATAACGGAATCAAAACCTTCGGAAAAAGAATCGGCGACGGACTTGACGCATGGATGGATCGCCGGGGATTCAGTATCAGGACACGCCTCATAATCGTTTTTCTCGTGGTCAAAATCGTTCCGATCGTCGTGCTGCTTCTGATTGCCTGGAGTCAGTTCACCCTGCTCGGGGAAGAGATCAAAGCGCATACGGATAGGCTCGCAACGGAGATGACGCAGACGCTCGAAACCTCGGGCGATATAGCGGTCACCGATGCCTCCACTGCCCTGAACGCGAGCGCCACCGAGCAGATCGAACGTATCACCACTGACATTGCAAGTAGTGTGGCGGACTTCCTGTACGGCCGCGATGAGCATATCCGATATCTGTCCCTGATAGAACCGACAGAGGAAAATTATTCGGAATTCATTCATTCGATGACGGGACGGGTCACCGCCAAAGGAGAATGGGCTCTTGCAGAGGACGGCATGAGCTGGGTCAGAGTGGACTCGCCGGATCCGCAGGCCGCCGGGGACGTCTCCACGAATTCGGAAAACAACGATGAAGTGAACGGTGGGTCTTTCCACTACAGGCCGGCCGATTCGGTCACCTATTCGGATGTGCCGCTCTATGACGAGATCGCCTTTATCGGCACGGATCTGCAGGAAAAAATCAAGGTCGTGGCCGAAGATTCGACAAAGGTCCATCATCCCTTTGATCCGGAGCTGAAAGATATTTCAGTGAAAGCAAATACCTATACCGGCGCCGAAACCTACGGGGAAGAGCTGCTCGGGCTGAAGCCCGGCGAGATATATGTGTCAGATGTGGTCGGCGAATATGTACCGTCGCACTTCATCGGCATGTACACGCCGAAACAGATGGCGGTCAGCGCGGTGAATGCGGAAATCACGGCGCTTGGCGCGCTGGATCCTGCACCGGACGAGGCGGCGGGACTGACCGAGCGTCTGACGGAGATCAAGACAAACGGAATCAAGGGTATTGAGGCCGGCGTCAGCGACGAACAGGCGCACCTCAAAGCCGTCACCGGAGGGGTACAGGCCCTTTTGGATGCGGCCTATGACGGCGTGACGGATAGCGCCCTGACCGAGCGGGGCAACGCCCTCAAACAAAAAATCGCAGGCTTCACCTTTGACCCGAAGAACGAAGCCTATGCAGGTGTGGAAAATCCAAACGGCATCCGCTTTGAAGGTATCGTTCGCTGGGCGACGCCGGTGACGGACGCCGGAGAAAATATCATCGGCTATGTAAGCTTTGCGCTCAATCACGATCACATCATGGAATTTGTCGATCATGTGACGCCTATGAACGAGCGCTATACGGAACTGCCAAATGCCTTCGACGGCAACTATGCTTTCATTTGGGACTATCAGTGCCGCAACATCTGCCATCCGCGCCACCACTCGATCGTGGGCTATGATCCCGGGACAGGTCTCGAACAGATCCCCTGGATCGAGTCTTCCATATATGATGAACTGCAGAGCAGGATCTCCGGCGACGGCAGTTTGACTGACCTTCAGGAAAATTGGACGGAACTCGTAAACGAGCCGCAGACGCCGGACGCCTCCTATAGCGGGGTGGACGATTTGCTGAAAGACGTGCCCGTTTTCGATGCGCAATCGCGGACAAAGAAGGCGACACCGGCTTTGACGGCGGCGGGGCTGGTCGGCTTGGACGGACGTTATTTGAATACCGCGCCGCAGTGCACGGGCTGGATGGATCTGACGAAAGACGGCGGCTCGGGATCCTTCTACATTCTGTGGAGCGGATTGTACAAGCTGACGACGGCGGGCGCGATCCCTTATTACACAGGCCAGTACGCGCCGTCTGCGGAAAACGATTTTTCAAGGCGCGGCTTTGCCATGGTCACGGTCGGCGCAGGGCTGGAAGATTTCCAGCGTCCGGTGGTGGAAACGTCCGAGAAGCTTGACATCTCGATCAAGGACGCCAATGATGCAATCCTCGAGTCGAGCGAAGAGACGCGGCAGTCCATCGAAGACAATATGCGCCAGACGACATTCCAACTGATCCTGACGACAGCGATCATCATCGTCCTGGTCGTCTTCATTGCGATTTGGCTGGCATCCTTTGTTGCAAACAATATAGGCTACCTGATCGCCGGTGTGAATCAGTTCCGCATGGGCAACCGACGCTTCCGTTTCCATACGGAACGCAAGGACGAGTTTGGCGAGTTGGCGGATTCGTTTGACGATATGGCCGCCAGCATCGAAGAGAGCGTGACGTCACCCCTGTCCATCACCGACAACGATCTCAATATCATCTATATGAATGACGCCGGCCTTGAGGCCACCAATATGCCGGCGGACGAAATCGTCGGAAAATCCTATAAGGAATATAGCATCTATCCGTTCGGGACGGAGTTTTGTCCGATCAAGCTGATCGGTGAGGACCGCGAGTCGGCGATTTATTTCAACGAACGGAATTGCCGTTACTATCAGGGCGCGGCAAGGCCGCTGTTGGACAAGGACGGAAATCGCTCGGGCTATATAATAACATCCACAGACATGACAGATGTTTCGCTCAACCGCTTCCAGCTCGAACAAGCCGTGGAAGAGGCAAACAAAGCCAACATGCACAAGAGTGAATTCCTGGCTCGCATGAGTCACGAGATCCGGACGCCGATGAACGCTATCATCGGCGTGGCGAATATCGCGGGAAAGAAATTGGAAAGCTCTGCCGACGCCACGCCGATACTGAACGAGATGAAGTCGCATATTTCGCAGATCGAAAACAGTTCGCAGCATTTGCTCGGCCTGCTCAACGATATCCTCGAATTGTCAAATATCGAAGTAGGCAAGATCAAGATCGAAGAGGAAGCGGCCAGTCTGCGAAAACTCATGGATACGGTACAGGATGTCATCCGGCCCAGGAGTGAAGAAAAGCATATCACTTTCGAAACGGAGTATGACGACGCTTTGCCGTATGTCGTCATGGTCGATCCGTATCGTCTCAAGCAAGTACTTTACAATCTGCTCGGAAATGCTGTGAAATTCACGCCGGAAGACGGCCGCATCGTGCTTCGCACGGAGAGCAAAGGGCAGACGGCGGATACGGTCAGCGTGCGTTTTTCCGTTGCGGATACGGGTATCGGTCTGGACAAAGAAGCGATGGAAAGCATCTTCGACGCCTTTGAGCAAGGCGACGGCAGCGCCACGCGCCGCTATGGAGGGGTCGGGCTCGGACTCCCGATCAGCCGCAGTATCGTACGCCTGATGGGCGGGGATATCGAGATAGACAGCCGCCCCGGCGAAGGCAGTACTTTCTCCTTTGTGCTGAATCTAAAGACCATTTTCTCGGAGGAAAAGAGCAAAGAAGAGGCGCCGAATACCATAGATCTCACGGGCACACGCATCCTTGTCGTAGACGATGTCGATATCAACCGTATGATCGTAGCGTCTTTGCTGGAGGACACGGGGGTAGAGATCATTGAGGCCGAAGACGGCAAGGAAGCGCTGGAGGTATTCATTTCTTCCGAACCCGGCTCGATCGCCGCGATTTTCATGGATTTGATGATGCCGGTGATGGGCGGACTCGAGTCCGTGGAGGCGATCCGCGCATTGGACAGGCCGGACGCAAAGACTGTGCCGATCATTGCTCTGACGGCCAATGCGTTCAAGGAGGATGTGGAGCGTGCGCTGGCGGCGGGAATGAATGAGCATATGGCGAAGCCTATAGATCCTGATGACTTGATCGCGGTGATATACCGGTACCTGGGGAAGAAGTTGTAGCCGCTGCTTTTTAGGCATACCTCCGAAATCCCATTTGGGCTCTGTACAAAAAGCAGGGGATAAAATACAATAGTAGCTATGCTGAATAGAAGAGACTTGCGCGTGATCGAGGGCGGCGCCCTTAGGCATGCGGCGCCGGACGAAAAGTTTGAAGGAGCGTATGCGACGGACACGCGGCTGATGGGCGTGTTTGTCGTCTATATCAAGTGGCAGCTCACAGGTCTGGCCTCGGCGCGGCGCAAGAGTCGTTTTCTGCACCAATTTTATTATATAGAAACGACCGAGGAAGGCATTGAATCCTATACGGGGATCACGGGGCAGGATGAAGAGGGGATGCGGTTTGCGGAGCAATCGATGCTTGGCGGGCTGGGCGGCGGCCGGGTGCCGCTGACGATGAACGAGGCGATTTGGCTCGTTCAGGAATATGCGAGGCAGACGAAGGCTTTTGGAAAACCCCTGCCGGACGACACCGAGGACTATGCCTTTGTGCTCGCGCGCGAGGCGCAGATGGTCCCGGAGCGCGAGGCGCTGCTGTTTCGGAAGCTGTGCGGGGAGGTTTTGGGCGATTATCATCTGATCAATTATTTTCTCATGCGGTATTTTGCCGGGGACTATTATCCGGTCGATATGCTCAGCGCGGGTTCGGTCCCGCATGATTTGCTGCAGGGTGACGGCTATGCTACCTTGTGCCGCAATGACATCGATTTGCTGGAGCCTGTGCCGGGTCAGGATGCGGACGAGCGGCGCTATATGTGCGTGTCTGTGACAGAGGAAGACCCCGGACACCGTATCGTGGTGTCGGAGATAGGCGTCTCGGAAGATGAAGAGGGGGACTTGATCGTGACGCGGCTCACCGTCGAAAGCGCATTTTCGATCACGGGCGCGGAGGCTGCGATGAAGCTGTCGCGGCCGGAGTTTGTGACGGTCTACGAGGTCGCGGGCAATGTGGAGGACGTCATAGACGAACTCGACAACCGCTATACGGGCGCGCTTCAAAATCTGACGGAAGGCGGCAAACTCTACATCAGTTTTTTTGAGGACAACAAGCATGTCAATCAGAAAAGATATTTGCTGAATGATGATGTGAAGGAGATCGTGTATTTGACTGTCGAGGATCAGCTGATCGTCGGCAGCTATTCGCTGGCGGGCATCAAGCGAATCGAAAACCGCATGCTGCTTTCGCGGTTTGCCAGACAATTGATCGAAGTCGGGAAATATGAATTCAAGGAGCCGATGTTGTATGATTATACGATGAGTTACGGCGGCGATTTCGTGCGCTATGTGGAGGAAATCATGGGATTTGAGGATGACGGCGATGACAGATAACAGGAATACGCTGACGCCGGACGGGACAAATGACAGGCTGTTTGCCGAGCTGGCGGCCGAGAAGTCGGTCACGGGCGCTTTGGCGTCGCTGTTCGAGGCGGAGGGCTACCGGCAGGTGCGGACGCCGGGACTCGAGTTTCTGTCTGTGTTTGAGACGAATGCCGCATACTTTCCGCCGGAGGAGATGTTCAAGCTTTCCGATAATAAGGGACGGCTTGTGGCTGTGCGCCCCGACTCTACAATCGCGATCGCGAGGCTTACTGCGACGAAGCTGAAAGGGGCAGCGCTGCCGCTTCGGATCTACTATGCGCAGAGCGTGTACAGGCGGCAGCCCGAGCACCGTGGGCGTGATGCCGAAGTGATGCAGATGGGCGTGGAGCTCATCGGCGAGGCCGGGTTTGAGGCGGACGTCGATATGATCGATTTGGCGGCGCGGTCGCTATCGGTTTCGTATGCCGGGCGGTTTCGTATCGAGATCGGGCACGTCGGTCTGTACAATCGGCTGGTTGAGCGGCTGGGCGCGGACGGCGAAGCCAAGGAACGCATCCACCGCTATGTGACCGCGAAGAATTTTTCCGCTTTGGAAGATGTGCTTGACGGCTTCAGGGACCGGACTACGGCGGCGCTCATACTCAAATTGCCGGGGCTGTTTGGCGGGGCGGAAGCGCTGTCGGAAGCAGAGGCTTTGTTTGAAGGCTACGATGCCGAAATCACGGAGATGCTCGCCTACCTTGGACGCGTGACGGAGGTCTTGTCTGCGCGCGGGCGCGGCGTGGATGTGATGCTGGATCTGGGATTGGTGAACCGGGCGGAATATTATAGCTCTTTGGTGTTTCGCGGCTACGGCGAAAGTGCGGGCGAGCCGCTGCTTTCGGGCGGGCGGTACGACGGGCTCTTTCGCGACTTTGGCGAGGATCTGCCCGCGACGGGCTTTGGGCTGAATATCGATTTGCTGGTTGAGGCGGCCGGGGAGGCGAGCGTGGATCCCGGGTCGGCGCCCGGGATGACAGAGGCGGCGCCCGGGATGACAGAGGCGGCGGGTCTGCCTTCACGGGCGCTGCGGGTGGCGCTGACGAAGGGGCGATTGGAGAAGGATTTCATGGCGGTCATGGAAGCGGCGGGCTACGATATGACGCCGTTGCGGGACAAGGGGCGCAAGCTGTTGATTGAAGTCGCAGGCCCGGCCGGAACTATCGAAATATTTCTTGCCAAGGCGCCGGATGTGGTGACCTATGTAGAGCACGGCGTTTGCGAGATCGGCATCGTCGGCAAGGATACCTTGCTCGAGCATGGCGGCACCTACTATGAACTGATGGATCTGGGTCTGGGCAAATGCCGGTTTGCCCTGGCGGCCCTTTCCGGCGGGCCGGTGGCACAGGGCAAATCCCCCGAGGTGATAGCGAGCAAATACCCCAACTATGCAGGAAGGTATTTTGAGCGCAGAGGCCTTGACGTGCGCATCATCCGGATCGAAGGCTCAGTCGAGATAGCGCCGATCCTGGGCCTTGCGGATTCGATCGTCGATATCGTTGAGACCGGTACGACACTCAAAGAGAACGGGCTGGAAATCGTCGAGACGATCCGCGATATTTCGGCGCGGCTCATTGTCAACGTGACAGGGATGAAACTGCGCAAGAGCGCGGTGGAGGCGTTCGTGACGAGGATTCGGGAGGCGCGGAGTATCGCGCCGGAACGGAGTGAATCCTGATGATCAGGATCCTGAAAACAGACGGAAAGACTGAGAGGGAAGCGCTGACGGGACTGGCAGGGCGCGGAGGCGTCCCCGGCGCCGAAGTAGAATCAGCCGTTCGGGAGATCATTGAGGCCGTTCGGGTGGAAGGCGACGCCGCGGTCATACGCTATACGGAGCTGTTTGACGGCGCGGGGGCGCTGCCGGGCGGCAGTATCCGCGTGCTTGGGCGGGCCGAGCTGAAAGAAGCGTTTGAATCTCTGCCCGAAGGACTGTCTATGGCTTTGGTGCACGCAGCGGAAAACATTCGCACGTATCATGAGCGCCAGGCGGAGGTTTCCATCGGCGGCTACGAGGAAGCGGCGCCGGACGGGATCGTCCTTGGGCAGGTGGTGCGCGGGCTGGCGCGGGTGGGGATCTATGTGCCCGGCGGGACGGCAGCCTATCCGTCCACGGTTTTGATGAACGCTATTCCGGCAAAAATCGCCGGGGTGGGTGAGATCGTGATGATCACTCCCGCGCGGGAGGATATGAAAGAAGTACTCGGGGCGGCGTTTCTCGCAGGCGTGGACCGTGCAATCTTGGCGGGGGGCGCCCAGGCGGTGGCCGCGCTGGCCTACGGTACGGAGACATTTCCTCGCGTAGACAAGATCGTAGGACCTGGCAATATCTACGTGGCCACCGCCAAAAGGCTGCTGTACGGGACGGTAGACATAGACATGGTAGCCGGTCCGTCGGAGATCCTCGTCATCGCCGATGAAACCGCCGACGCAGCCTTTGCCGCGGCCGATCTGCTGAGTCAGGCGGAGCATGACCCGCTCGCGGCGTCTGTCCTCCTCACGACGAGTGAGCCGCTGGCCGCGGCGGTCGCGGGTGCGGCCGAATCACAGCTTGCGAAACTATCAAGAGCGGATACCGTCGGAAAATCTATCGGGCAAAACGGGCTGATCTTAGTATGCCGCAGTGAGGACGAGATGATCGATCTGGCCAATGAAATGGCGCCTGAGCATCTGGAGATCCTGACGCGCGATCCTCTTGGCATACTGACACGCATCAAAAATGCCGGGTCGGTCTTCCTCGGGGCGTATACGCCGGAGCCTGTCGGAGATTATTATTCCGGCACCAATCACGTACTGCCTACGGGCGGCACGGCCAGGTTTGCTTCCCCGCTCGGCGTCTATGATTTTGTTAAGCGCATGAGCTATAGTTCATATACAAAAGAAGCTCTTGAAAAAGCAAAAGGGGATATCGTCAAAATCGGAGAGGCGGAAGGACTGACGGCGCATGTAGCCGCAGTCAAGATCCGTTTCGGGGAGGAGTAGCGGCATGGCAAGGCAGGCAAACATCGAACGCAAGACCAAAGAGACGGAGATCAATGTCTTTGTCGATCTCGACGGTACGGGGCGTGTGACCGTGAATACCGGCGTCGGCTTCCTCGATCATATGCTCGAAGCGCTCGCCGTCCACGGCGGGCTTGATCTTTCCGTGAACTGCATGGGCGACCTCGGCGTCGATGCACACCACTCGGTGGAAGACATCGGTATAGTACTCGGCCAGGCCTTTGCCAAGGCGCTTGGTGACAAGACCGGCATCGCGCGATACGGCAGTTTCACGCTTCCGATGGACGAAGCGCTCGCGCAGGCCGATATCGACCTCGGCGGGCGCGCCTACTTCGTGTGGGATGCGGTCTTTGCCGCCGAGAAAATCGGCGCGCTCGATGCTCAGATGCTGCCGGAATTTTTCCGCGCCTTCGCGGTGAATGCACAGCTCACACTGCATCTGCGCGTGCTCTACGGGGACAACGATCATCACAAGGCGGAAGCGCTCTTCAAGGCCTTCGCACATGCACTGCGCATCGCTGCCGAGCGCAAAGGTGACGCCCTGCTCACCACGAAAGGCGTGATCTGATTGAAAGATCAGCGCATCGCGATCATCGACTATGGCGCCGGCAATCTGTTCAGCGTCAAAAACGCGCTGACTTTCCTCGGCTGCGAAAACGCGTATTTCGCGGATACACCCGCAGAGGTAGCAGAGGCGGAAAAGCTGATCCTGCCTGGCGTCGGCGCGTTTCCGGACGCAATGAAAAAACTCCGGGCGAGAGATCTGATCCCGGCGATCCGGGATGCGGCAGGACGCAAGGACAAGCCTCTGCTCGGCATCTGCCTCGGCATGCAAATCCTGTTTGACCGCGGCTTTGAATTTGAAGAGACGGAAGGCCTCGGTCTGATCGAAGGCATCGTAGACCGAATCGACGCGCCGGGTCTCAAGATCCCTCATATGGGCTGGGACGACGTGACGATCGTGAATCCCTCACCGATGACCGCAAGCGTCCAAAACGGCGACCGCGTATATTTTGTCCATTCTTTCAAGGCGGTCTGTGCAGAAAAAAACATCTGCCTGAAAACCACCTACGGACAGCTCATCCCGGCTCTCGTCCGAAACGACGCAGGCAATGTCTACGGTGCGCAGTTCCACCCGGAAAAAAGCGGCCCGGTCGGTCTGCGTATCCTTGAAAGTTTTTTGACCCTATGATCATTTTCCCCGCGATCGATTTGAAAGACGGCAGACCCGTCAGGCTCACAAAAGGTGATTTTGCAACGACGGAACAAGTCGCCGACGATGCCCTCGAAACGGCCAAACGTTTCGAAGCCGCCGGTGCGACGCATCTGCATATGGTCGATCTTGACGGCGCACTGACGGGACATCCGGTCAATGACGCCATCGTGCAAAACGTCGCGCAGCATACGAATTTGTTCATCGAAATCGGCGGCGGCATTCGAAACGAAGATCACATCAAAACCTATCTCGGCAGTGATGCACACGCCGGCGGCAAAGTGGCGCGCGTCATCCTCGGCTCCGTCGCGATCGATCAGCCGGACTTCACAAAAGAGATGATTGCACGCTACGGCGAACGCATTGCCATCGGTATCGACGCGATGAACGGTTTCGCCAGAGGAGGGGGCTGGCTCGAAGGCAGCAAAGTACGCTTCACGGATCTCGCGTGCGCCATGACAGAGGCCGGGGCCAAAACTATTATTTTCACGGACATCTCCAAGGACGGCACGCTGTCCGGCCCAAATCTTGAACAGCTCGCCGAACTGACCGAAGCGGCAGGCGCGCAGGGCGCGGACATCATCGCGAGCGGCGGGGTCGCAACGATCGACGACATCAAAGCGCTGGCCGGACTCGGCCTCGGCGGCGCGATCTGCGGCAAGTCCATCTACAAAGGCACGCTTCGTCTCGAAGACGCGCTATCGTATCAGTGACGGGCCCGGCAAATTGTCAGAAAATATGTTAAGATATTCGTATCACAGGAGGAAAAGCCCGTCTTGATTTTTGACAAGATCCCGATGATCATGATCATCCCAAAACAGTGCAAGGATTTTCTGGCCGAGACACTCGATCCCCGGCAGCATCCGAGCTATGACAGATACCTCGAATACCGCAAGGTTTTCCTCGAGACGATGAAGGGTTTTCCTGCCGAATACAAGGAGCTCATTGTGACCGCTGTAGAGGCGCTTCCGGTCAAGGTCAGCGGCGGTTCGCTGGTGCTTTCCGATGGGGACGGACGGGGATTTTTTCCCGAAATTGCCGAAGAAAACACGGAGGCTGCGGAAGGCGACGAAAAGACAAAGACGATTTACGTATTGCTCACGAATTCCAGAAAAATTGGTTCGCGCATCCTTCAGATGTTTCAGCTCTCCAAATATGCGCACTCATCGATCGCTCTCGACCGCGACGGATCCTTTTATAGTTTCAATCCCGGCATCGGCTTCACGACCGAACGCCCGATCGCCCAGAAACGGCGAAAAGACGCGCCGTGCGTGCTCTACGCGATCAAGGTCACGGATGAGGTCTACAGCGACATCGAGTCGCGCATCAATTGGTTTATCGAAAATCCCGACGAGTACAAATTCAACTATGCCGGCATGGTGCTGACGATCCTCGGCATCCCGGTCGGTATGGAAAATCGCTACTTCTGTTCACAGTTCATCATCGATTTGCTGAAGAAATCGGGAGCGCTCTCCGGGATGAAACATTCTTCGCGCTATTTGCCGCGTGATTTTCGCCGGGCGTTTCGCGCTTCCGAAAAGCCGCGCTTCGGTACCGTCGCCGAGCTCTCAGACCCTCTTTCCAAGTGAAAATGAAAGTACTGATTGTCGGAGCGGGCGCTATGGGGTGCCGGTTTGGCGTGTTCTTTCACAAGGGCGGCGCAGAAGTGACCCTGTGCGATACCTGGAAAGAACATATCGCTGCGATCAATGCAACGGGGCTGATCGTACGAGACGGGGAGGCGACCGAGACGGTGCGGCTCGCGGCGACGGCGGATGTGAAAGAGGCCGGGATCCCGGATCTTATTATGATATTCACGAAATCCGCGCAGACCGAGGAGGCTGTCCGCGAAGCGCTTGCCGCCATTCCCGGGGATGTGCCGGTGATGACTGCGCAAAACGGTCTGGGCAATATCGACGTGATCGAGCGCTATGCGGGCCGGGATATGATGATCGCCGGCGTCACGAAGACGGCGACCAGCCTCGCGGGACCGGGCGAGATCCGGGCCGAGGGCTATGGATTTTTGGAGATGAAGGCTCTGGGGGCGGGCGCCGAAAAAATCAGTTTGGAGGTCCGTGATATTTTGGCGGCCGGCGGGATGGAGGTCGTGATCGCCGATGACATCATGCAGAGTATCTGGTCAAAACTGGTCTTCAACAATGCTATGAACGGGATCACTGCGCTGACGCGCTTGCGGGTCGGGCCGGTGGGGAATTCGCCGTACGGTCTCGAATTGGCGGAGATGATCGTTGAGGAGGCTGTCTCGGTGGCCGCCGCAGAGGGCGTCATGATCGACTCCGCGTCGGTGATGGGGACGATTCGGCGGCTCTCGCGCCCGGAGGAGGACGGGGCGCATATCACGTCGATGCTCGCCGATATCTTGGGCGAGCGGCAAACGGAGATCGATTCCATCTGCGGGATCGTGATCCGAAAGGGCGCGGCGCACGGGATCGATACGCCCTGCCTCAAGACCATCTACAATCTGATCCGCCTGACCGAAGAAACCTACGCCGAACGCGTCCCAAAGTAACGATATGTTATCTTTCAGGGACGCCCGCATAGGCAAACCGCGCCCCTACAAAAAATGGGCATTTACTTTAAAACAAAAGCGTGGCACTTTGGAAGGCTTCGTTAACTCGCTTCGCTCAGACAGAACTGAAGCCTTGGCCAAAGTGGCACGCTTTTGTTTT
>JAISJT010000094.1 GCA_031261395.1 Eubacteriales Family XIII. Incertae Sedis bacterium | reverse complement strand
ACCGCATCCGCGCCGCGGTCATGATTGTCGATGTCGCTCATCAGCGCGATTTTCTCCAAAAATGCCGACAGCGTGAGCACCGCGCCCTCTTCTTCCGCCTCCGCCTCCGCCTCGCTCTCCGCAATTGCCGTCCGAAACTCCAGCAGGTTTTCAATGCGCGCGTCGTCCTCCGGCGTATCGCGCAATTCCAGCGCCTTCATATAGCCGCTCTTTTCGAGCAGCGCGTCGTACAACTCGGACACCTTCATCTGTTCATACGTCGAGGAAAAACTCCCCAGCGTCACGGCAAAATTCACCGCCGCGGCACGTGCCTTCCCCGTCAAAACACTGTCAACCTCATCGCTTGACAGCAGTTCGAGCGGCGTGACCCCGCGCGCCGCCGCGCCCGCCATGATGGCCGCCAAACTCTTTTCCCCAATGCCCCGGGCCGGCTCACCAATCGCCCGCGCAAACGCAATGCTGTCCCCCGGGTTCGCCACCAACACCATATAGGAGAGCATATCCTTGATTTCCTTGCGGTCGTAATACCGCACCTGCCCAAGCATCCGGTACTCGATTCCGCGCGCGATGAACGCCTCTTCAAACACACGCGACTGCGCATTTGTACGGGTCAGCACAGCCATCTCGCCGTAATGCCGCCCCGCCCCTTGCAGCCGGGCAATCTCCGAAGCGACATAGCGCGCCTCGTCCTTCTCGCCTGCGACGATTTTATAATAAACCTTGTCCCCGTCCCCGCGGTCCGTCCACAGCGCCTTGTCTTTGCGCCCTTTGTTTTCCTTGATGACAGAGTTTGCGCAGTCCAAAATATGCCCGTACGAGCGGTAGTTTTGCTCAAGTTTCACGACCTTGGCGCCCGGAAAATCCTTTTCGAAATCCAAAATATTACGGATGTCCGCGCCGCGCCACCCGTAAATCGACTGGTCGTCGTCGCCGACCACGACCAAATTGCCCGACCGCTCCGCGAGCAGTTTCACAAAAAGATACTGCAGCCGGTTCGTGTCCTGATACTCGTCGACCATGATGTACCGAAACCGCGCGCGATACTCATCGAGCACGTCCTCATGCTGCTGAAACAGCCGCACGGCGTTCAGCAGCAAATCGTCGAAGTCCATCGCATTGCCGTCTTTCAAAATCTTCGCATAAGCCCGATACAGTTCGCCGATATCGCGCCGCCGGGGCCCCGCATACATATTTGAGGCTTCGGCCAGCACGTCGGCAGGCGCTTTGCCGTGTTCCTTAAAATCGCTGATGGCCGCCAAAACGTAGGCCGGACTGTATTTCTTCGGGTCGAGTTCCAGCGCCTTCACGCACCGTCTGACGACGGCCTTCTGGTCCTGCGGGTCGTACACCGTGAAGCCTTTGGTATAACCCAGCCGGTCCGCATACGCGTGCAAAATCCGCAGACAAGCCGCATGAAACGTCAGCAGCCAAATCCCGCCGTACCCGGAAAGCCGCCCCAAAATCGCATCGCCGTCCTCGGCCATCGCCTCCCTGCCGTACAACAAACGCGCCACACGCTCCCGCATCTCAGCCGCCGCTTTGTTCGTAAACGTGACGGCCAAAATCTGCCGGGGGCTCACCCCCTCATCCAAAATCAACCGCGCAATACGGTGCGTCATCACGCTCGTCTTGCCGCTGCCCGCGCCCGCCAAAATCAAAAGCGCCCCATCCCCATGCAGCGCCGCCTCGCGCTGCTTATCGTTCAAATGCGTCAAATCCAACATAAGAATAGTATACCACGCGCCGCGCCCCATTCACCCCCCTGTCATTGCGGGCGCCGACCCGCAATCCAGAGCGAAATTACGACGTGTAGCTTTACGCAAAGTGACGGCAGTACGAGTTTTTGCACTCGCCCCTGACGGTTTTCTCGTACTGCCGCAATTTTCCGCATAAATATGCCCGTTTTTTTACGTAAAATGACGGCAGTACGAGTTTTTGCACTCGCCCCTGACGATTTTCTCGTACCATGGATTCGCCGGTCAGGCCGGCGAATGACAGGGGGGGGCGCCAAGTCTGTTTGCGTTGCTTGTGAGGACATTGATTTGCTGTTAGAATGAACTCAGCAGGAGGTGCGGTCATGGCTTTAGCGAAAAAGGAAGAATACTATACCTACGCAGATTACTTGGAGTGGGATACAGAAGAGCGATATGAATTGATTGACGGCGTTCCGTATATGATGTCTCCGGCGCCAACGCCGACGCATCAAAGGATAAGCGCGGCATTTACGCGCTTGTTCGGCAATTACCTTCGCGGAAAGACCTGTGAGGTCTTTGCCGCCCCGTTTGACGTTCGGCTCAATGCCGACGAAGAAGATGATACCGTCGTTCAGCCGGACATCCTAATCATTTGCGACAAGACAAAAATTGACGACCGCGGCTGCAAAGGCGCCCCGGACCTGGTGATTGAAATCGTTTCCAAATCCTCGGGCAACTACGACCGCGGCCTGAAACTTCACAAATACATCAACGCCGGTGTGCGCGAATGCTGGATTGTCGACCCCGATGACAAGATCGTGCAGGTCTATATCCTGCAAGCCGACCGCAGCGCCAATATGCTGACCTATCACGCGGAAGATACCGTGCCGGTAAGCATTCTCCAAGACCTGCGCATCCCGCTGCCGGAAGTATTCGCCGGCGTGACCGACCGTCATTCGCCGGCGTGACCGGCGAATCCACGACAATGACCACCATAGATTCGCCGGTCAAGCCGGCGAATGACAGGGGCTGACGGCGAATGACAAACGGAATGGCTCTGACGGAAACTCTTGGGGGGCTTTGAGTTGACTCCGTCAGAGCCTTTCACAAGTGTTATAGATAAGAACTACAGAAAGTTCTAATCTGCTATTGGGTTGCGGTACGCGCCTTTTCCAAACGACTCGTCATGACTGAGGAAGACGCTGCCGTCGTCCGCATCGCCATCGTCGTCTTTCCGGCTGCGAGCCGCATACAAGAGGACCAGCGCGAGGTGCACTATGAAGACAACGCCCACGAAGACCGTCCAGCGATTGACCCACGCCATCGGATTGCTCAAATCATCTAAGATAACCCAAACAACCGGCGTCAGGATCCCTGCAATAATTGCGAACACCTTGAGAGCCTGTCCTTGTTTCTTCCGGCTTTCTTTCTGTCCGGTCCGTTTCACCAAAGCTGCAACGATGAGCAGGATAGAGGCAATCACCGCGATGATGGAAAACAGCAGGCTGATCAGGCTCCACGTATTGCTGTTTTGGAAATTGCCCAAGGGGATATCGCCAAGACCCAGCGCCGCTACCCCGGCTTCAGGCTCAGCCGGTTCCGGGATGACTTCCTCGGTACCGCCGCCACCGTCGCCGATGTCGCCGCCATTGTCGCCGCCGACGCTTGGCGTTGTCACTTCCGGATTGGGCGTGACAGTGCTGTCTGTACGCCACTGCGCAGTGAGAACGACGTTTGCGCGCGGCATTGTGAAGACGCCTCCGGACTGCACGATGGCTCCGGACAGGGAACTGCTCCATCCGTCAAAGGTGTAGCCCTCGCGCTGCGGTGTCTGGCTGCTGATCGTATAGGCTGTGCCGGGAAGGACTCTGGCGCCGCCGGGAAGGCCGGTCACATTCGTGCCGCCTGCCGCATAACTCACGGAATAATAGTTGGCTGTCCACTGCGCGGTCAGCGTGACATTGGCAAACGGCATCGTGAAAGTATTCCCGCCGCTGTACACGCCGCCGATCGACGCCGCCCATCCGGTAAAGGTATAGCCAAGTCTCGCCGGTATGGCCGGGGAAACCGTATATGCCGTTTCCGCCTGGACCGTCGCGCCGCCCGGGACGCCGGTCACGTTCGCGCCGCCGGGCTCATAGCTCACTGTGAAATAGCTGGCCGTCCACTGGGCATAGAGCGTTGTGTCAGCGGTGATCTTGCTTATTTTGGCTCCCGCCGCATAGGACGTGCCGGAACCGCTTGGCGTCGTGTTCCAGGAGAAGAAGGTATAGCCGATCCGGGCCAAGTCACCAGGGTCTTTGACCGTGGCATTGGTGCCGTGGCCGTGCGTAGTCGTACCGGGTACGGCGCCCGACGTATGCTCATTGCCGACATAGGTCACGGTGTGAGTATCCGCCTCAAAGTTTGCCGTATAGGTCAGATTCGAGGTGACCGCCGCCGGCCAGACAGGAGCAAGCACAGGCTTGGTCATCCCGGGGCCGGTCCAGCCAACAAACGAGTAGTGCCCGCTTTCGGGAACAGGTTTCGGAATGCTCGTCACCGCAGCAGACCAGTCCGTCGCATATTCGATATTTGAATAACGTGTAGTGCCGCTAAGTGTACCGCCGTTTGCCGCCGTGAAATTCACGCGATAGAGAATTGGACTCCACTTGGCATAGATGGTGGTATCCGCATCAGGCATGTTCGGGGCGCTTGACAGCGCAGCAGTGGCGCCAAGTCCGGCGTCCAGATACCAGCCGCCGAAAGTATAGCCGGTGCGGGTCGGCGCAGAGGTAAACCCGGGTGCGGAGGAGATCGGAAGTCCTGCGCCGTAGGCCGCCACATCAGCGATTGAGGCAGGAGCGGTCGGCGCGATGGAGGTGCCATTTAGCACGAAGGAGAGTTTGTTGGTATTGCGCGTCCAAACAGGATAGAGGTGGGTGTTTGCCGAGATAGCTGCGATCTTGGCGGTTCCGCCCGTGATGGCGGAATCGGCGTAAGTCACCGTACCCGACGAGACATCAGACAATGATGTCGCCCAGCCTGCAAAGGTGAAGTTTGTCCGTGCCAAATTGCCGCCGCCGGCCTGCGGTCCCAGAACAACAACTTCCGCTGTCGCCGGATAGGGGCTTGATGAATCTACCGGGACTGCCGCTGTCAAGGCATCGGCGGCCGTGTTGTGATAGGTGACGGTATAGGAGGTGTAGGTGTTGTTGAAGGTCGGGATAGCGCCCGAGCCATCGTAATCCTCCGAATAGCTTACGGCTCCGGTGGCGGAAACTGTTACTGTCACATGCTTTTTGGCCGTATCAAAAGTCCAGCCTATAGGCGCGCTCCCGGGGGCGTCTTCGGTGATCTCGAAGTAGTAAATACCCATAGGCAGACCGGTGATGTCGGGGAAGTCCAGCGTCGTCCCGCCCGCGGCTACCCCGGAGGTCGTCGCTATATGCTCAGAGACCGGACCTGGATCTGTCGCCGTAGCAGCAGCAGACCAAGCCACCGAACCGCCCGCAGCCGTAACGCGGGTCAAGGTGAAGGCGAAGTTCAGAGCTGTCGCCGCATTGGCCGTGCCGCTGACCGCAGCGGTCTTTTTGACCTGAATGGTCGCATCGGAGAAGTTTTGGAGCCACTGCGCCGTGAGCGTAATACTCGCGGTCAGCCCCGTGATGGTCGCCCCTTCCGCATAATAAGAACCTCCGCTGTACGGGTCGCCTGCGCCATGTGCCGGATTGACCGTCGCCGCCGTATACGTGGCTTCCCACCCGTCAAAGGTATAGCCATCCTTGACAAAGTCATTGGCAACAATAATATGGTCGGTTCCGTGGGTGATATTCGGCACAGCATCCATCGTGCCCGAGGTCGCCCCGCCGCCCGCATAAGTCACAGTGTATTTGTTCAAACTCAGCGAAGCGGTAAAGGTCACATCTTCGGTAATCTTCGCCAGCAGCACCTGCGCTCTGGTCAAAGCAATACCAGCCGCAACCGGCGTACCGGCGGCAACCACCGTGGTGTCGCCAAGCGTGATGGCGTTGGTAAACGTCAATGCCTTATCCGCCGTCCAAACAGCCGTCGCAGGATTGTAGCCAACCGCCGTATTCGAGAGCGCCGTGAAAGACGGCACCACCGCGGCACTCGGCTGCTGATTGTGATTGCGATACTCGGTCACGTCCGGCGTGAAACTCGCGCCCGTGCCGGCAGTATAAGTCACCAGCGCAGCGTCATGCAGCCCCACGCCCACCAACTGCGTCTGCAAAGTCCCGGATGACACCGTGAAACGATACGTAGCAGAAGCATGGCTCGCCGGCACATCCGCCTGCGCAATATCCATATACCAACGATAGTCCGGCGTAATATTGTCGCCGAGATTGACGGAGCGCGTACCGGAAGTCGTCGTCGTAAACCCCTTCGTATTCGTCCCGCTCGTCTCGTTGTAAATCGTCAATACATAATTTCCGGCCTTGAGGTAGTAAGGCGTGCCGCCCGAATTCAGCGAAGCAAACGAACCGTCCGCATTGACCACGATATTCAGCAGGCTAATCGTCCCGGTAGGACTGGTCAGCGTGCCGCGCATCTGCGTCAGCGCCGGGTTGCTGCCAGCATTGAAAGCCTCGCCCGTATCCATCACGCCGTCCAAATCCTTGTCGTCAAAGACCATCCCCTTAACGCCCGCATTCGAAGGCTCGGCAGCAAGCACAGACCCATAAACCCAACTGCCCTCTCCGCCAGGCAATCTCCATCCCTTCTGATAAGTCCGCCAATAATCCAATTCCCCAAGATTCGCAGAAGAATCCACATCAAGTACAAACGTAGTCGAGCCCGTAGAGCCGGCATCCCCCACCGCAGGAATCCCCAAAGTTGCTACAAACTTGACCATCGTCACAAGCCCGAAGTTGCTGCCAAAGGTAGTCGGGTCGTCCGTCCACGCCGTCGGCGTATAAGGAACCCAAGTATCCGCGACGGTCCCGCCGGTATAATTGGTCGCGCCGGAAGTGTCCGTCGTATAGTAGGTCGTAAATCCGGACAGCGAAATAGGTCCGGTCAAAACACTCGACCACTGCGGCGTCGCCGTATCATTCGCATTGTAAGGGTCGGCGACCTCTTTGTTGGAGAAGAAATGGTCATAGACCTGATTCTTCTTGGGAATCGGCAGATAGATTTCGGACCCTGCATAATATGCGTCCGTAGAAGTATTTTCATACTTGAGATAAACCTCCGCCGGAAGGTCCGGCGTCACCGGAGCCACAGAAGCCGACGTACCGTTGTAAGTGTAATATGGCCCCGTATCGCCAAGCACCCGTATCCCAAGGCTGACATTCAGCCCCGGCTTTTGGACGACGGCAGCATTGTTCGTACTGTCTGAAACTGTCAGGTTATAGCCCGTTCCTTTTCCCGCCCAGTTGTTTGCGTCGGCGGTCTCGTGAACGGCAGCGGTTTTTCCCAAATCCAACAATACGATATCTTTCATACTCAGGGCAGGATACGCCTGACAGGTCGAGGCGACATTGGCAGTAAATTTCACAGAGAACGTCCTACTTACCACACCGTCTGTGAGATTGGTGCCCGGGGCATCCATATTGTAGGATTGCGCAATGATGTCAAGGTGCTGCGTCGTTATTTCGTAGCAAGTCCATTCAACGCCGTCAATGACTTTGGTTTGACTGCCCGCTATCGTGGGGGCAAAAGCCGTCGCGCCGTGATTGCCGGCACGCGACGTCACCCGGATACTGTCCTCCTCGAGTTCAATCCCGGCAGGCAGCGCGATGTATATCGTCGGGTCGACAATCTCATCTTGCGTCGGAGCCATCGTATAGCCGCCGGGAGCGCTCATCGAAAAATACATCTTGTCATTGGGATAGTAAGAACCACCCACCGAAGCGCTGGGGCTATGGCTCGCACTGGTACTCATCCCCACCATTCTGCTGGAATTTGTCCAGCCGATTACCGGCGTGTCTGTCGATGTCACTATCAATCCGCCGTCTTTATCTGTGATGGTGAGCGTTGCCGAACCGGATTCGCCCCCTTGAAAGCGCCCGTAATAAACGCCTTGGTGGTGTGTGTAACCAACAGCGGTATTTTGATTGAGCGAAACGTATAGGCTGTCTTGCGTGATTGTCAAATCAAGCAAATATTCATCACTCGCCAGGCCCAAATATTCCGCGCGTATCATAAAAGCAGAACTTTCCATGCCTCTTGGCAAGTCCAGACTCCCATCCATTTTGATTTCACGTCCGGTGCTGGTATGCGCAATCAAATCCCGGTAGGTATTCTCCTCTTTGCCGGGCAAGGCAAGCGCGCGCACCGCAAGTTTTGGCGAAAACGCATAGGCATAGGTAAGGTCCTCGGCAATGCTGGGTCCGAAATTTCTTACATTAAATGCACCCAACGCATAGTCATAGGGAAACAGTCCGTCCGCATTCAGGTCACTTACCGTTCGGTTGCTTTCCACGATTTTGATATTGGCGACAACATTCGGCTTGAGAATCTGGCACTTCTCTGTCGCGGTTGTCGTCGCGGTTTGCGAATCGCCAATCAAAGCGCCTGACAATGTCGTAGAAGTCACCGGGAAATTCAGCGTATCGCCCCATTTGATATTGTTGTTATCGACCTCGCCGGACCAGTATAAGACTAATCTCGCATTTTCGTAATATGAATTGTAGAAATTAGAAAACGTGAAAGTGATGGTGCGAGCCACATCGTCGTGAACGACAACAAGATGACCGTCCGCATAGGAATCGCTATTGGGTTCCGTGGGGTGACTTTGAGTAAACGTCGTGCTATCAAATCCTTCGTATGTGATACCGAGCGGATAGGCGATGGTGACGGTTCTGGATTCGGCATACTGCCGCCGCGATGAAGGAATACTTCCCGAGCCGTCAAACTGTATCCGTGTGCGGAAATCAGGGAATTGACCTGTGTTTTCATCTATCGTATCGACAATGCCCTCAAGGTCATTCGCCGGCAGAGTATTAAGACTAAGCGCTTTTTTTGTAAGCCCTGTGACTGTCGTCGTCAAATGGTCATCCAGTTGTGTTGCACCGCTCGTCATAGACACTTCAATGTCATCGCCAAGCGTAGCCGTCGTATTCGTATAGGGCAGCAGCAGCACATCCAATCCCAAGGTCAGGGTCAGCACGATACGGTCGCAGTTGGTATTAAAGGTATAGGTCACCTTGCCGTCGTAGTTGCGGTACGGCGTGACCGTGGAAGTCACTTCCCCTGTATATCCGCCGATACGCTGGCTGAGCCATGAACCCCCGTCCAGCGCCGTCAAAACCGAGGTGGCGACTTTCGTATCGTCCGTAGAGGAAAAGTCGATTTTGCCCACGCCCGAGATAGCGCCCGTTGCGGAATTGGCGCTGTATTCAACAATCTTCAGTCCGCGGGGAATTTTCACTTCAATACTGCGCGTCTTTCCAAGCCCCTGCTCCGAAAAAAGCGCCGTGATTTGTATCTGTTGGTTGCCCGCGCTCCTGCCCCAGTTGTAGGCATTGCCGATACCATCCACATCCACAAAATTAACGCCGTCACCAATCATGAACGTAAGACTATCGCCCCCGCTGCCCTTCGCGTTGACGGGTGTGGATTCCGGGTCGGCGCCCGGAATGACAGAGGGCTCGTCCGGGGTGACAGAGGGCTCGTTCGGGGTGACATTGTCTTCGTCCGGGGTGATGGGGTCTTCTGTGGATCCCGGGTCGGCGCCCGGGATGACAGAGTCGTCGGCGCCCGGGATGACAGAGTCGTCGGCGTCCGGGGTGACATTGTCTTCGTCCGGGGTGGTGGGGTCTTCTGTGGATCCCGGGTCGGCGCCCGGGATGACAGAGTCTTCGGCGCCCGGGATGACATCGTCACCTTCGCCTGGGGTGACAGAGTCTTCGGCTGGCGATTCGCCCGTTAGGCTATAAGACCCCCCCCATTGTCAGAATTTGCCATCGCGACCGTCGGCGCCCACGACAAAATCGTGACCGCCAGCATCGTCAGCACCGCCGCGTAGGCAATCAGCCTGCGCCCTTTCCCGAACAGGAATGCGTTCTTTTCCGACCTCTGTGATTGTTGCTGCATGAATTTCATTCTGCCCCCTCCTATAAAAAATCGATTCCATTTGAACCCGATTCAAATTTGTGTGGATATTCTTCTATACCCCATATTTTTGAATCTCAAACGCGAATGCGCAAATCCGCCGCGCTTTTGTCAAATCCTCTTGTTGGGTCCCCCCGGATATCCGGATACCCCCCGTACAAAGAATAGAGTGTGCAAGAGTTTGTGATTTGCTGTCGGTTTTTGAAAAAGTTTTTTTGGAGTTTTTTTGGAGGGGCTTTTAGTCACGCATCATATCGATCAGAGCGCCTCAATCTCCGCCACGGACAAACCGGTGTATTTTGCAATGAAAGCAATATCTACCCCGTCAGCCTTCATGCTGCGAGCAGAATCTTCTTTACCTTCCGCTTTGCCTTCCGCGCGGGCGATACGGCGCGTTTCCTGTACATCATATTTCTTTAGGGGTTCAAACATCTTAGGTACCTCCCTCTCGTAGATTTTGTCACTAAACTGGTCGATCTCATCTTTCGGGACATTCACTCCCGTGAGCA
The DNA here is from genome assembly GCA_031261395.1 of Eubacteriales Family XIII. Incertae Sedis bacterium. GTDB lineage: Bacteria > Bacillota > Clostridia > Peptostreptococcales > Anaerovoracaceae > WRMW01. The sequence goes on along the minus strand of JAISJT010000094.1, from coordinate 7,001 downwards.
GCGTTCTTGTAGCATCTGATAACAGTTTAGCCAAATTCGCCGGGATATTCAACTCCAATCTCTCAAAATATTCGTCGGGCAGTTCGCTGAGCATCCTGAAGTCGCTGCCCTTCGCGCATTTGTCGACCAGCAGAATCAGCGACATCGCATCCGCAAACGACATCAGATCCTCTCTGCTATATGTATTGAGATTGATGACCTCGTACTCAAACTTTGGGATATACTTGCCAAAAGCCTGATTCAATTCCGTCTTGTCAAAGAAATTGGTCTCCGCCGTCCACTTGCCTGCGCCGTCATAATACACGATCGGCAAAATCGGAGGATACCGAAAGCCCTTCCGGCGGCTCGCGCCTTTCCTCACTTTCTCGCTCTCTTTTTCATAATTGTCCAGCACCAAAGTAATGTACTGAAGCATCTTGAACGAAGCGCGAAAATTCACGTGGCTCTCCGCTTCCAGAATTGCGATCACAAAGAGCGGCAGATCCCCTTGTATATTGATCTTCTTGACCGTATCCGAGTCCTTGCCCTCTTCAAACAGCGGCAGAAACCGCTCCGTGACATCCTCGATATCAGAAGCCTCGATACCTTTCAGCAAATCAATATCAATAAAATCCCGAATGAACTGCACGAAGAGCACCGGCTCCCCGAAAATGACTTTGAAACTATTGTCTGTAGCTTTGTTGATTCCTGTATTCTTGCCCATTTGATTTCCATACCTTTCTGCGGCCGTAGCCGCCGAGAGCTGTAACAATATGGAAATCATACAACACGAAGGGTTCCGTGTCAATATATTACATAAATATATTTTTGTGGATTTTGTGTGTATTTGATTAGACGATGGTCAGACGACTTCGATTGCGCGGGAGACTGTGGCGGCGCCGCCGTTGTTGCCGCTGACTTGCCAGTAGATGGTGTACTCGCCGGGACGGAGCGCTTTGAGTTCGTCTGTGATCCGGCTCCCGCTTCCTGCGGCGACCTCTTCTTCGCTTTTTTGCGGCACGATGCGCCAGTCTGCGGCGACGCCGTCGCGGGAGTCTATGATCAATTCGGCGGCTTCCGGGTTGACATGCCCGTCCGGGCTAATCCCGCCTTCGAGAGAGATGGCCGCATCGGGTTCGTACACAATCGGCGCCGGGGCTGCCGCAGGGATATCTGTCTGTACGTCTTGGGCAGGCGCGGTGACTGCCGGGGACTCTTTGTCGCCGATGTCCGTCCCGTTCGGAGGGACAAGGATCAGCGCGGAGATGACCGCCGCTGCGCCGATGGCTGTGGCGCCAAGTTTCCACGCGACGGCCGCTTTGCCGGCTGCTGAGACGTGAACCGCGACAGGGCTGTGCGCCGCAGTTTCTTTGACAAGAGAATCTGTCTTCACGCAAAAGTTCTGTATTTTTTCTGCCGGAAACTGGCTGCCGATATCCTTCGCGATCGCGGCTGCCATCAGAGGTTTCAGTTTTTCGGCTTCTCTCTTGATCATATTTTTTGCCTTCACAATGTTGGTCGAAACGGTGCTGGTGGTGACGCCAAGCGCCTTTGCAATCTCCTTGTAGCTCATCCCTTCGTAATAATACATGACCACGGCACGCTTTTGGCTTTTCGAAAGCCCGTCGATGATCGCCATCACGATGTCTTCCCGGTCCCTTTCCAGCGATGCTTTTTCGGGAAGGCTGTCCTTGTCATCCTCCGTTAGGACATCCGTGTAGTCGTCAATGTCCGCCGGAGCATCTGTCCTTTGCGTTTTTCGGTTGCGGGCGTAGCACACACCGGTGATGATTTGGTGGAGCCACGCCGAAAACGCATAGGCGCTTTTCAGGCTTCCGATATTTTTGTACATCTCCAGAACGACATCCTGAGCGGCGTCTTCGACTTCCTCCCGGCTGATCAGCAAGTTCTTTACGTGATAGAGGATGCTCGGAGTGAAGATATGATAGAGTTCTTCAAATGCATCGACACTTCCTTTTTGGGCCTGTATCACCAACCTGCTGATGTCTTTGTCCTTCTGTGACATAAAGTGTGTTACCTCTTTAAATTTACTGTCTGTTTTCGGAGCATAGTATACCATGGGTTGAAAAATCCAATGCGTTCAAAAAAAATTAATCCGGGGGTGATGTTTGCGACGACTTCCTTTGGTAAAACACAAACAGTATAATAATGCTATGAAAAAACAAGAAATCGTAAAATTTCCGGCGGATGCGGACAATACGCTTGTCCACCTCGACAGGCCTAGAATGGACAGCCTTCTTTCCGAGGCAATCAAATCTGATATCACGACGGTCGTTGCCGGGGCGGGGTACGGAAAGACAGAGGCTGTCTATTCCTTCCTCCGAAAACAAAACATCTTCACGATCTGGCTCGGATTGTCAGAATTTGATAATGTGCCGACGAGATTTTGGGAGACGTTCGCCGAAGCGCTGTCTTCGGACAACAAGCCCGTTGCAAAGATGCTGTCGGATATCGGGTTCCCGGACGACGGCAGTCTTTACAACCGCTATGTGGATGCCATGACGGATGCCATCGTTGTCGGACGACGGTATGTGACCGTATTCGATGATTTTCATTTGATTCACGACCCCACGATCCTCAAGTTCATTGACATGGGGATCAGGCAGAACATCCCGGGGATGTCCCGCATCTTCATCTCCCGGGAAGATCCCATCCAAATCACATCAAACCATCTGAAGAACCATACGATTTCGCATTTGAATGAGGACGATCTGCGGTTTACAAAAGCGGAGATGTGTGAATTTTTTGAGCTGCAGCATATCAACCTCACGCCGGACATGACCGAAAAAATGTACATCAATACGGACGGCTGGATCTTTGCGATCAATCTTGCCGCGCTGTTTTTCAAGAAGAATCCAAAACGTGCACGATATGCGGTCTCTTCGATAAAGTCAGACATGGCAAATTTGATCGAAAATGAGATTTTTGCGGATATGCCGGAGGATCAGCGCCATTTCCTCATCAAAATGTCTCTGATCAATCACCTGTCTCCCGACTTGCTCTCCAGGCTTCCGGACGGCGACAGACTCATGGAGGAACTGAACCGTATCAATGCTTTTGTTCGCTACGACGCCTATCTGGATACCTACCGCATTCACAATCTATTTGTCGATTATCTGCAGGGAAAACAAGAACTGCTGACAGAGGACGAAAAATCGGACACCTATGAGAAGGCGGCAAATTGGTGCTTGGACAACGGATACACCATTGACGCCGTGAATTATTTTCAAAAACTGGGCAATTACGATCGGATCGTAGACATTGCATTTGGGAATTCTTTGATCATCCCGCCCGGGATCGGCGCCTATATTGCCGATGTTTTGAGCAAGGCGCCGCGAGAGGTTTTTGAGCAGAACGGCACGCTGAATGTAGTGTATGCCAGACTTCTGATGAGCCTTGGACGCCTTGATGCTGCCACAAAATTTATCGATGCGACCATCTCGGTTGCAGAGATCCTGCCAGAATCGGACTACAAATACCGCGTCCTTTTCGGCCTGCACAACAATCTTGGGTTCATCGAGTTGATCGACTCGCCGAATAGCGGGCGCTATGATTTTTCCAAACATTTCGAGAAGGGTGACGAATATTTTCGCAAGAGCAATTATAAGATCAAGGGAGCGGCGAGTTCGATCAACCTCAGTCCATATATCTGCAGGATCGGGAAATCCGATTCGGGCGAACCGGACCGCTTCATTGACGCCTTGACGAAAATGATCCCCTTTGCGTCGCACTCCATGAACGGCTGTATGTACGGAGCGGACGACCTCGCCCGTTGTGAACTCTCTTTCATGCGTGCCGAATTTGAGAACGGAGAGCGCTTCGGATTCCAGGCCTTGTACAAGGCAAGGGAGCGCGAACAGCACGAGATCGAAAACCGGGCCCTGTTCATTCTGCTGCGGCTGAATCTCGCCACGGGCAAATACAATGACGTCCGCTCCATCCTGTATCAAATTGAAGCGCAGCCTGAAATGGCTGACTACGCAAACCGGTATATCATGAAGGATATCGTGACCAGTTGGTTTTATGCGCAGATCGGACACACTGATCAGATGGCGGACTGGATCACAAGTGAGTATGATGAGACCGCTGTCAACTATCTGCTTCGCGGACTGGAATTTTTCACGAAGACCAAATACTATATTGCGGAAAAGCGGTATCACCGATTGATGGCGCTGCTCGAAAGTCAGGATACCGAGTCGGGCATCAGCATCTTTCTGTTCGGCCGAATCGCCATCGCCGTCACCAAGGCAATCTGTCTGTATCATCTCAACGAATACAGCGCAGCGCTCAAAACCTTCAAGGAAGCCTACGAGCTTGCCGCGCCCAACTCACTCGACATGGTCTTCATTGAATTCGGAAACGAGATGCGCGCGCTGGCCTGTTATGCTCTCAAGCATGATTCGGGGATCCCGACGAAGCGGCTGGAAACGATACAAAGCAAGGCGTCTACCTACGCAAAGCGGCTGGCCTATGTGCGCACAAAATTCAATGAGGACGAGAAGGCTTCCGGCAATGTGGATCTTACGAGCAAAGAAATCGAGGTTTTGACCGATCTCGCGCAAGGCCTTTCGCGGGTAGAGATCGCGAATGCACACAATATTTCCATCAATACGGTCAAAACCATGCTTCCTCATATTTTCCGAAAATTGGAGGCCAACAACACCATTGACGCCATTCGCATCGCCATAGCCAGCGGAATCATAGAATAGAGGCTGTATTCTGCCGCCCTCTGAGGCAATTTTTTTCGCAGTGGCGAAAAGCGGCGAGACGTATTACAATAGGTGAGGCAATGATGAAATTTGCGGCGGAGGTAGCATGAAAATCGTTTTGGCGAGTGATCACGGCGGATATCGGCTAAAAGAAGATGTAAAAAAAGCGCTTTCGGCGCGTTCGGATACAGAAGTGGTCGATCTCGGAACGGATAGCGAAGAATCGGTAGATTATCCTGTATTTGGCGAGGCTGCCGGGAAATATGTGGCTTCGGGAAAGGCCGAGCGCGGTATCGTATTTTGCGGGACGGGTATGGGTATCACGATAGCGGCCAACAAAGTCAAGGGAATCCGCTGCGCCAATATCACTTCGGAAGCTTTTGCCGCACTTGCGGCGGAGCACAATCACGCCAACATCATCGCGTTCGGGGGGCGGTTCATCGCTCCGGAAGACGCGCTGCATTTCATAGACGTTTGGCTCACAACAAAGTGGGCCGGAGACAGGCATGAGCGGCGTGTCGGCGAACTGGACGAGATGTTGTAGGAACCGTGTCATTATTGGAAAGAGAGAGGAGCATTTGACCATGGCAAACGTATACGTTTTTGACCACCCGCTGATTCAACACAAAACCGCGCTCATTCGCGACAAGAACACGAGTGTGCGCGATTTCCGGCAGATCGTCCGCGAGATCTCGCTGCTCATGGGCTATGAGGTGACGCGGGATTTGCCGCTGCAGGACGTCGAGCTCGAGACGCCGGTCGCGAAGACAACGGTCAAGATGCTGCGCGACTCAGATCTGGCCTTGGTGCCGATCCTGCGGGCGGGACTGGGCATGGTGGACGGTTTCCTCGATCTCGTGCCTTCGGCGCGCGTCGGATTCATCGGGCTTTACCGCGATCCGGACACGCACAAGCCGGTCGAATATTATTGCAAATTGCCGGAGGATATCGAACAGCGGCAGATCATCGTGCTTGATCCGATGCTTGCTACGGGCGGCAGTGCGGCGGCGGCCATCGACTTCATCAAGGAACGCGGAGGCAAGCGCATCAGCTTCGTCTGCCTGATCGCGGCGCCGGAGGGGATCGAAGTGCTGCAGGCGGCGCATCCGGACGTGAATATTTATATCGCGGCGAAGGACAGCCATTTGAACGAGCATGCGTATATCGTGCCGGGGCTGGGCGACGCGGGAGATCGGCTGTATAGTTTGAAGTGATGTGGATCCCGGGTCGGCGCCCGGGATGACAGAATGGGCGGCGCCCGGGATGACAGGGAGTTTACATGGCAACACAAGACAATGTATTTGATGTGCTGAAGGCGCGGGGATTCATCCGGCAGACTACGCATGAGGAGGAGATCCGGAAGCTGCTTTCCGAGGAGAAGGTGAGCTTTTATGTGGGGTTTGATCCGACGGCGGACAGTTTGCATGTGGGGCATTTCATGCAGATCCTCGTCATGATGTGGATGCAGAAGTTTGGGCACACGCCGGTCGTCCTGGTGGGCGGCGGCACGACGATGATCGGCGATCCCTCGGGGCGGACGGACATGCGGCAGATGATCACGCGCGAGGAGATCGCGGACAACGGGCGGCAGTTCGTGAAGCTGTTTGAGCGGTTTTTGGACTTTGGCGGGTTTGGGCCGGACGGTCGGCCGGCGGAGCCGGGGAAGGCCGTCTTGGTGAACAATGCGGACTGGCTGCTCGACCTCAACTATATCGACTTCATCCGCGACATAGGGCGGCATTTTTCCGTCAATAATATGCTGCGGGCGGAGTGTTATGCAGCGCGCATGGAGAAGGGGCTTTCGTTTTTGGAGTTCAACTACATGCTCATGCAGAGCTATGACTTTTTGGAGCTTTACCGGCGGCACGGGGTGCGCGTGCAGTTTGGCGGTGACGACCAGTGGTCAAACATCATCAGCGGCGTCGATTTGATTCGGCGTGAGACGGGGGCGCAGGCTTTCGGCATGACCTTCTCGCTGCTGACGACGAGCGAAGGCAAGAAGATGGGCAAGACGCAGGCGGGGGCGCTTTGGCTCAACCCGGAGAAGACTTCGCCATATGATTTTTATCAGTACTGGCGCAACGTCGAGGACGCGGATGTGCACAATTGTCTGGCGCTTTTGACCTTCCTGCCGATGGATGAGGTCGAGCGGCTCTCCGCTTTGCAGGATGCGGCGATCAATCAGGCGAAAGAGGTGCTGGCCTACGAAGTGACGAAACTTGTCCACGGCGCGGACGAGGCGGAGAAGGCGCAGGCGGCGGCACGCGCGCTGTTTGGCGCGGGCAGCGGCGG
>JAISJT010000091.1 GCA_031261395.1 Eubacteriales Family XIII. Incertae Sedis bacterium | reverse complement strand
GCATATTCATATTTCAGCCCATGCTGCCGGTACGGCTCCGCCGCCTCCCGGAAAGCCGCATAACTCTTTGCGCCGAGCATATCCGAAACCGCCATCCTGCACAGATGCGCACAGAGCGCCCCTTTTTCGCTCAGCCGGTTTTCCTTCGCCAGCACTCTATGTTTGCTGGCCCGCTCCGATAGCAGCGAGTTGATAACAATCATTGAATCTTCCAGCGGGTATGCCGCAGCGATATCATAAATCGTGCGGGTCAGTGACGTACACGCAACAACCACGCTCGTCCCGCTGCGCCGGGTACGCTCCGACGGACTGTTTCCCGTCCCGTCCGCTCCGTCCATCCCATTAGTCCCGCGCCCGCCGCTTTCGCCGTCCTTCTTTGCGCGAGAAGGCTTCATGGCTTTCCCCACGGTGTACGAGCCGTCCGGCTGCACCGTCACGCTCTGATAGACCAGCTTAACGCCCGCCGGCAAAGGCGTTGACTTCGTCCGGCCAAGCATGATTCGTGAAGGATCCGCCCCCGGTGCCGCTGCACACAAGACCTTCTGCGGTTCAACGCGGAGCCGCGCGCCGTACACCGCCGCTGCCGACAACTTCGTGAGCACCAGCTCCGGCCGCAGTTTCGCTTGCATAACACAACGAAAGAAATACCGCTCGTCCGGCCGCAGCCTCTCCCACCAGTCCGCATCCGCCGCCGCCCCACGCAGCACCCGCACGTACCCGCCGCTCCGAATACAACGGGCAAACCGTACCGCCCCCGCGTCCGAAGCGAACTCGATCGCATTCCCGTTATTTGCACTCTTCGCCGACACCGTCTTAGACATATTGTTATTATACAGAAGGCGGCCAGCGATTCCATCGTAATTTGCGCCAAATGTCCGGTTTTTTTGAGATCTGCGGTAATATTTCGCGGGTCACTTCAAAAATACCGGACATTTGACGCAAATTCCGAGCAATTGTGCGATGCGAACTCGCATTTTCTACAATAATATTGCGCTTGCCGACCCGGGCGTCCCGGTGAACGGTTTTCGCTGTCCGCCGTGTACGCGCCGCCGGCCAAATGAATGGTCTGCCCCGTGATATGATTCCAAGACGATGACCCTCCGCGGTTTTGTATTAGTAACTGATAGTCCGAGATGAAATAGAAGGCGGGCGAAAAACGGATTGTTACAGTTCTGTAATAAATGATGTATAATCATTTGTATGGCACTGAAAGAATCGGGCGAAAACTATCTGGAAACCATCTTGATCCTCAAAGAGAGGCTCGGTTGTGTGCGCGCGATCGACGTCGCGAACGAATTGGATTTTTCAAAGCCGAGCGTGAGCAGGGCAATCGGGATTCTCAAAGATGAGGGCTTGGTCAAGGTCGAGGACGGCGGGCATCTGGAGCTTACGAAGGCAGGTTTGGCAAAGGCAAATGCTGTCTATGACCGCCACCTTGTCATCGCGGATTTTCTTGTAGACCTTGGGGTAGACAAAAAAATTGCCGCCGATGATGCATGCCGCATTGAGCACATTCTGAGCGAGGAATCGTTTGAAAAGATGAAAGAAAGGCTTGCCTCGAATGAGCAAGACGACTGAAAACGTCTCGCGCGAATATACTTATGACGGCTTTGTGACGGTCTGCTCTATCGCACCGGGGCTCAGGCCCGGCAACTGCATGTACAATGCGGCTCAAATCTATAGCGAGATCACGCGGCATACCGCTTTGGGCGCGAAGGTCATTTGTGCGCCGGAACTATCGATCACCGGGTATACCTGCGGCGATCTTTTCCTTCAGGACACATTGCTGGCGGATGCGCTGGTCGCGCTGAAGGCGTTGGCTCGTAGTACGCAGCGTGACGACGCGCTCATTTTCGTGGGGCTGCCCGTGACGCATATGGGCAAGCTCTACAACGTGGCGGCGGCCATTCAGAACGGTGAAGTCATCGGTCTCATGCCCAAATCCTATCCGCCAAACTACGGCGAATTTTATGAACTGAGATATTTCACACCGGCGTTCAAGGGCGTCGAGACATTTCTTTTTTATGGTGAAGAAGTGCCGTTTGGAACTGACTTGCTGTTTCGCTGCAGCGAATTTCCCGAATTGGCCGTGGCCGCCGAGATCTGCGAGGATCTTTGGACGCCGAATCCTCCCTCTACGCGTCATACTCTGGCCGGGGCGACTATCATCGCAAATCTTTCTGCGGGTGACGAGACGATCGGAAAGGAATCCTATCGCAAACTTTTGGCGTGCGCACAGTCCGGTCGCGCTGTCTGCTCCTATATATACGCAAATGCAGGTTACGGAGAGAGCACGGGGGACATGGTATTTTCCGGCCATGGATTTGTCTGCGAAAACGCAGAGGTGCTATCTGAGCGCAAACCGTTCACGAATGACCCCGCGATCGCCGATATCGACGTCAGAGGACTTGCCCGCGACCGGCGCTACTTGAATACCTTCGAGCGCGCGGAGGCGGATACGCATCAGGTGATTCGCTTTTCCCAGAAGCAGCGCTGCAAACTGAAATACCGCTATATATCTCCGCATCCTTTCGTGCCCAGTCGCACGGGGGAGCTCTACGCGCGCTGCGAGGAGATCATCTGCATGCAGTCGTCGGGTCTGGCCAAGCGCCTCGAACATGTCGGCGCAAAGAAGGCGGTCATCGGCGTTTCGGGTGGTCTCGACAGCACGCTTGCCCTGCTCATCACGGCGCGCGCCCTGCACTTGCTGGGGCGGCCCGGTGAAGATATTTTGGCGGTCACTATGCCGGGTCCCGGGACTTCGCGTCTGACGAAGTACAATGCCGAGCGGCTTTGTGCCTCGCTGGGTGTAGAACTTCGCACTATTGATATCACGGCCTCCGTCGCTCAGCATTTGGAAGACATCGACCATCCGCAAGATGAATTTTCGACAACTTATGAAAATGCTCAGGCGCGTATGCGCACCATGATCCTCATGGATCTTGCCAACAAGCATGACGGCATCGTCATAGGCACGGGCGACCTGTCCGAACTGGCGCTCGGCTGGGCCACCTACAACGGCGACCACATGAGCATGTACGGAGTCAATTCCGGCGTGCCGAAGACGCTTGTGCGCTATATCGTCGAGTATATCGCATCCGCAGAGCCCTTACTTTCCGAGGTACTCAAGGCGATTTTGAATACGCCGGTCAGCCCTGAGCTCCTGCCGCCCGCGGAAGGAGAGATCAGCCAGAAGACCGAGGAGATCATCGGCCCCTACGAGCTGCACGATTTCTTCCTTTATCATATGATCCGCCGCGGCCGCGAACCCTTCCTTATCCTCAAGCTCGCGTGCAAGGCCTTCAACGGCTGGTACGAAGAGGAGGAGATCCGCCGCGTCCTCAAAACTTTCTACCGCCGCTTCTTTGCGAACCAGTTCAAGCGCAGCGCGCTCCCCGACGGCCCGAAGGTCGGCTCCGTCACCCTCTCCCCGCGCGCCGACTGGCGCATGCCCTCCGACGCCGACGGCGACGCCTGGTACCGCAGCCTCGACTAAGCCCGCTTATTTACAATAAATAAGAACATCGGCTTGCACCCGATGAATTCCCGCCATTCTCTCTTTCGTACAGCTCCGTACAGAATACCCCCGCAAAGCGGGATTCGCCGCTTATTTTTTCAGACGCTTTCCCGTGAATTCGGAGACGGTGAGCTTCAATATCACTGTCAGGTCAAGCGCTTTCTCAGAAAAACGGAATTCATTTTCCGTGCTGTACTTGCGCATAATTTGCGTGAGCCCGTGAAGCCGTTCTTCCTGTTCCGTGCAAACGGAGATGCGGCCGCTGCCAATGATGCTTTCAAAGTTCATGGAATAAGCGCAGGGCGCGTCGCCCGGTTTGAGTTCATGCGCACAGTCCATCTCAAAGCAGACGTTTGGATTTTGTGCGATAATGTCGAGCTTTCGTCCTTCCCTGGCACAGTGGAAGTACAGCGTGAGGCCGCCGCTGTCTTTGTCGTCGCCATTGTCGTCGCCGTTGTCATCGCTGTTTTCTCCATCGACGTCCCCGCCAAATTCGTATCCGAAATTCATCGGTACGATATACGGGCAGGAGACGCCGTCCGGCAAAAGTCCGATGCGGCAAACGTCGCAGTTCTCCAAAACAGCCGCCAATTCGCCCCGGTCGGTGATCTCTCGATTCGCTTTTCTCATTCGGGTAATCCCACCTTTCCATTCTTCGTATCGATACACGTATCACGGAATATCCACACGATGCAGCTATTAACTTACAGTTACTTACCCCTATAATTCGAACAGGAAACCTTTTTCGTCAAATTCTATTTCGTCAGCGTGTGGCCGGGTCCGGAAGTATTCCAAAAAACCGCAGAGCGTTTTCGCGGGTTGCGTCCGCGATCTCTTCGTATGAGGCGCCGCGGATATCTGCGATCTTGCGGCAGACGTACGCCACGTTGGGACTTTCGTTCGGCGTCCCGCGCAGCGGCTCCGGCGTGAGATAGGGCGCATCCGTCTCGATCAGCATATGCGCGAGGGGAATTTCCTCTGCGACAAGCACCGTCTTCTTATTGTTCTTGTACGTGACCGGCCCCGCGATGGAAATCGTGCAGCCGAGGTCAATATATTCCAAAGCCTGTTGCACGCTGCCGGAAAAGCAGTGGAGCAACACACGCGCATCGGGAATGCCCGTCACGGGATTCGCGGGAAACAAAGTCTTGCGCGCCCCGTCAAAAGCGCCTTCTTCCTTCAAAAT
>JAISJT010000074.1 GCA_031261395.1 Eubacteriales Family XIII. Incertae Sedis bacterium | reverse complement strand
TATTCAACCGTCCTCGTCCTCGAAAAATATCAGCTGAAACCTGCGTTTAAGAGTGACTAACGCACGGTGTCTTCGCCACGCCTTCTATTTTGGGGTGAACTACCGTGTGAACTGTAACGGGATTTGTGGTATCATGTTGATATCGAAGGTCACACATTCGTAATGGCTGCGAACCGGTAGGCGATTGCAAATGTGTTTTTTTTATGCGAAAGAGAGAACAAATGATATTTAATGATTTACCAATCAGCGAAAGCATACTGCGCGGGATCAAGCGGATGAATTTCACGGCGGCGACGCCTGTGCAGAGCAAGGCGATCAGACCGATGCTGGACGGCAAGGACATCGTCGTCATCGCGCCAACCGGCAGCGGCAAGACTGCGGCCTTTGGCATTCCCGTTATGGAAAGCATCGACACGCAGAGCGATGTCGTGCAGGCGCTCGTGCTGTGTCCGACACGGGAATTGGCGCTGCAAATCGTAGAGGTATTCCGCGATTTGACGGCCTACAAACGGGAGATCCGCGTACAGGCGGTCTATGGAGGAGAACCGATCGACCGCCAAATCAAAGCCTTGAAAAACCGTCCTCATATCATTGTGGCGACACCTGGCCGGCTCATCGATCATCTTGGCCGTCGAACCATACGGCTCGGACAGGTCGGCACGGCTGTACTTGATGAGGCGGACCGGATGCTCGATATGGGCTTTGTGCATGATATGAAACTCATCCTCAGCGAGCTTCCGAAAGAACGGCAGACGGTCATGTTTTCGGCGACAATGGCGCCCGAGGTGATGCATATAGCGGAGCAATTCCAAAGGCATGCAGAGACGATCCGCGTCGGCGGTGAGCAAAAACCGGTGGTGTCGGTCACGCAGTATTATGCGGAAGTCGATACCAAAGAAAAGGAGGCCACGCTTGTCGAATTGCTGAATGAAAAGCGATACAAAATCGCGCTGGTCTTTATCTCGCGCAAGCACCTTGCGAAAAAATTGGCTGCCACGCTGCAGGACAACGGGTTTCGCGCGGAGGCCCTGCAGGGGAATATGAGTCAACCCGCGCGCAACCGCGTGATGGCAGGCTTCAAGAACGGCAGCATCGACATCCTTGTGGCAACAGACGTCGCGGCGCGCGGCATCGACGTGGAAAATATCGACGTCGTTGTCAACTACGATATGCCGCAGGATCCGGACAGCTATATTCACAGGATCGGGCGCACGGGACGCGCGGGCAAATACGGCGACGCTTATACGCTCGTCGCGCCATCTGAATCATATGATTTCCGGTCCATCGTCAAGAAGACGAATGCGACCGTACAGCTTGTGACGCTCAGTATGTCGCCAAGCTTTCAGCCCCGAAAAAGGAAACCGTCGCCGTACACCGTCACACCGGCCGAACCCACAACCAAAATCGGCGAGCAGCTTAGGAAAAACAAGCCTGCGCCTGCTGCGAAACCGGCGACACAGGCGGCGGCACAAAAACTCAATTCCGATCAAAACAAACGGCGCCGCCGCAGGAGGTCGCGTACCGCAAGCGCGCGGTAGCCCGTACGGTTCATTTTGAGATATCTGACAGGACTTCCGCGAGTTCGGATAGCGTGACGGAACCCAGTGCGTCTAAGTCCGCATTGCCTGACGCCTTGGCAAGCGCTTTGTCGATGGATTTTTTGTCATGCCTTACGCCGGTCAGCTGCGCCTCAATTGTTTCTATCGGATGAAGCGCGAGGAAATCACCAGTGATCCTGCACTCCTGAATGACGCTGCCTTTGATATCAAGGAAGACCTCGATGCGCCCGCCGGGAAAACGTCCGGCATTGTGAAACGTATAGGAAGGCGTGCGCCCGTAGGTCCACTGCGGACCCTCGTATTTTTCCTTCCGGATCCGGTCGATTGCCGCAAGATCGGCGGCAGTGAGTTCGTAGGACGCGAATCGGTTCGGATCTTTGAAACTTTTGAGCAGTGCGGATTTGAACGATTCGATATTCTTTTCTTCTACTGACTCTGTAATATTCGCGACACGGCTCCGCACCGAGCGCAGGGCCTTCGAAGTGATCTTTTCATTATCGACGGTCAAGAGACCGGAAAGCATGTCGAGATCCGCATCAAAAAGCAGCGAGCCGTGGCTGGTCAGGTACCCGTATTTGATGAACTGCGCGATGCCGGATATCTTTTTGCCGTCAATCAGGATGTCGTTTCGTCCTTCCAAAACGGCGGCAGCGCCCAAAGAGGCAATGGCCGAGATGACCGGTTTTGACAAGTGATCTCTCACCACATCTTTGGGGTCGGTCTGTTCGCCATAGGGAAGAATAATCGTATACAGCAAGGTCCCGGGATCGGTAAATATCGTCCCGCCTCCGGACGAGCGGCGTACGATATCAACGCCTGCAGCCTCAGCTTTCGCCCTGTCGATTTCGAGATCGACCACCTGATTGGCGCCGATCATCACGGTCGGCCGCGTAGACCAAAGCATGAGAACTGGCTCCTGCGGCCTCAGGTCATGCATCACGTATTCCTCGGCAGCAAAGGCAAACGAAGCCCGATCCGAATTTGTCGCTACATAAATCATAGTACAAATACTATCACAAAAATACTTCATGACGTATACGGAGCCAAATCGGTCAAAAAACGAGCGTTTTTTGACCGATTTGCGCCGCAGTACGTCATGAAGTGATAAGACCGCCGGTCCGGATGTTTAAATTTTTGATTCTGTGGTATAGAATTGTCATGAAATGATATTCGATGGGAGGTGGGTCCGATGAAAAAACTGACGCTTTTTGCTTTCTTTGCAATGACCGCAAGTATGGTCATGACGGTCTATGAGTATCCGACGTTTGCTACGAGCGGCTTGAACCTTGTGTTTTACCTGCTGATTGGCGGATTCCTGTGGTTTTTGCCGGTGTCGCTTTGCAGCGCCGAGATGGCTACCGTGGACGGATGGCAGGCGGGGGGCATCTTTTCGTGGGTGTCCGGCATGATGGGCGAACGGTTTGGCTTTGCGGCGATATTCTTTCAGTGGTTTCAGATCACTGTCGGCTTTGTCACGATGATCTATTTCATCATCGGCGCCCTCTCCACCGTCCTTGACTGGAAGGCGCTGAACAGCACGCCGTGGATCAAGTTCGTGGCGGTGCTCGTCATCTTCTGGGCCATCACCCTGTCGCAGCTTCAAGGGACGGCTTTCACGGCGAAGCTCGCAAAGATCGGCTTTATCTTTGGAATCATCATCCCGGCCGTCGTGCTGTTCGTGCTGGGGATCTCATACATCGCCGGCGGCAATCCGCTCCAGATCACCTTCAGCGCCAAGGCGCTGATGCCAGATTTCAGCAAAGCCAGCACCCTTGTGGTCTTTGTCTCGTTCATCCTCGCCTTTATGGGCGTCGAAGCGAGCGCCTCGCATATCAATGAGCTCGACAACCCCAAGCGCAACTATCCGCTGTGCATGATCATGCTCGTCATCCTCGCCATCGTGCTGAATACGATTGGCGGCCTGACGGTAGCGTCTACGATCTCCTCGTCCGATCTGAATCTTTCGAGCGGCGTCGTGCAGACGATCAGCACGCTCTTCCTGCACTTCAACAAGGGGCTGGGCTGGGCGGTCACGGTCGTCGCGCTGCTGCTCATTCTCGGCGTCATCGGCGAAGTGGCCAGCTGGGTCGTCGGCCCGTCGCGCGGCATCTATGCCGCCGCGCAGAAAGGACTGCTGCCGCCAAAGTTCGCCTCGGTCAACAAACACGACGTGCCGGTCTTCCTCGTGATGATCCAGGGCATCATCGTGACGGCCTGGGCCGCGGTGCTGACCTTTGGCAGCGGCGGGAGCAGCAACCTGTCCTTCCTGATCGCCATTTCGCTGACGGTGGTCATCTACTTAGTGGGCTATCTGCTGCTGTTCATCGCCTACCTCAAGCTGGCGGGGCGTGGGGACATCGAGCGCTCGTATCATGTTCCCGGCGGGAAACCGGGCAAATACATCTTCGCCATCGTGGGTTTCATCGTGTCGGCGTTTGCGCTCGTCATCAGTTTTGTCCCGCCGTCTACTCTGGCCAGCGGCGAGAGCGGAGCGTATATGACGATCCTTATCATCAGCTTCGTGGTGACGCTAATCGCGCCATTTGTGATTTATCAGGTCTACGGGAGGAAGCATTCCGATCCGAATTATCAGCACGTGCACCTGAAGCATCACGAACAAAATAAATTCGTACACCCGCGGGCAAGAGGCGAGCACGCCATCGCACCCAAGGCCGAAAACCGGCCAGACAAAGCAGAACCGTCGTCATAAAGAAAAACCCGCCGTCATTCGCCGACTTGATCGGCGAATCCAAGGTGATCATATCCGTAGATTCCCAGGGTTACGTTCGCCTGCGGCTCACCGATTGCTTCGCAATCGCCCGGGAATGACAGATGGCGCAGAATGACAGATGATGCGGGAATGACAAAGGAGGAATGAAACATGTTGTATGGACGCAAAAATCAAAACACTGACGAGAGCGGCGTTGAGCCCATCTTCGGCTCGGTCGCTTCGGACACAGACATCCCCAAATACAAATTGAACCGGCGCCCCATCCTGCCGCGCATCGCCTACCGCCTCGTCAAGGACGAACTGCTCGACGAAGGCGTCGCCCGCCAAAACCTGGCGACCTTCTGCCAGACATATATGGAGGACGAAGCGACCAAGCTCATGGGCGAGACCCTCGAAAAGAACGCCATAGACAAGAGCGAATATCCGCGCACGGCCGAGATCGAGAACCGCTGCGTCAACATCATCGCCGACCTCTGGCACGCGCCGAAAGACGAGCAGTTCATGGGGACCTCGACCGTCGGCTCCAGCGAAGCCTGTATGCTCGGCGGCATGGCAATGAAATTTCGCTGGCGGACTCGCGCGCAGGCAGCCGGCATCGACACAGTCACGAAAAGACCAAACCTCGTGATCTCCTCCGGCTATCAGGTCTGCTGGGAAAAATTCTGCGTGTATTGGGATGTTGACATGCGGCTCGTGCCGATGGACAAAGGCTGTATGCGTCTTGACACGGATACGATCGCTGACTACATTGACGAGTACACGATCGGAGTCGTGGGGATCCTCGGCATCACGTACACGGGCGAGTATGATGATATTATGGCATTAGACGCAAAACTTGAGGAGTACAACAAGACTGCGAAGGTCTCGGTGCCTATCCATGTCGATGCGGCCTCGGGCGGGCTGTACACGCCATTCATGGAGCCGGATCTCGCATGGGATTTCCGGCTGAAAAACGTCGTTTCGATCAATACCTCCGGGCACAAATACGGGCTCGTCTACCCGGGCATCGGCTGGGTGCTTTGGCGCGACGAGGAATATCTGCCGCAGGAACTCATCTTCAAGGTCAGCTACCTCGGCGGCGAGATGCCTACGATGGCGATCAATTTCTCGCGCAGCGCGAGCCAGATCCTCGGGCAGTATTACAATTTCCTGCGGTACGGATTTGAGGGTTACAAAGATATCCATGCGCGCACGCACGACGTCGCCGTTTATCTGGCAAAAACGGTCGAGAGGACGGGCTTGTTTGAGATCTACAACGACGGATCCAGACTGCCCATAGTCTGCTACAAACTAAAGGAAGATGCGGGCGCAGCATGGACGCTCTACGACCTCGCCGACCGCCTGCAGATGAAGGGCTGGCAGGTGCCGGCCTACCCGCTGCCCGAGGACCTTCAGGAGACGATCATCCAGCGCTACGTCGTCCGCGCGGACTTCGGCATGAATATGGCGCATGAATTCGCCGATGATTTTGTCAAGGCGATCGCGGAGCTGAAAGAGGCGCGCGTCCTCGGCCCGGCGGCCCCCGAGCAAAAGGTACACGGCTTCACGCACTGATCAGCGGCGTGCGGCGTGCGGCGGGATACAGGCTGCGGGCGGCGGGCTACATCAGCGATATTTGCTCTGCGATCCCGCTCGCGGCGTCGGGCGGCAATCCGGCCTGCTTTGCGTAGTCCGGCCAGGCAGCGAGTACGCCGCGCACGTCTTTCAGCGCTTTTTTTGCGTACATGATCCCATGACGGTTCGCAAACTCCAGCAAATCACTTTTCGTCACGCCGCCAAACTTTCCGTCCACCCCCATCAGGTGTTCACGGAGCCAGATATTTTGCGAGTTGTAGGCAAAGGTCACGTCGTAGGCCGGCGCAAATCGCCAAACCCCGCTTTCGTCCATCAGGAAAGAGAAATTTTTTGAATGATCGTCGCAATTCATCGCCATATAATTGAATGCCATGCGGCGGAAAGCTTCCGTGACCGCCTCTTCGCCGAGACCGAGCCTGCGAATCACGGTGATCAGCGAGCTGTAGCCGTTTGTATGGAGAAGATTGAAGTCCACCTCGTCCATCGCACACAGGCTTTGCATATGGAGCTTCCTTGGCGGATTTGAGGCATCGCCGTCTATGCGGTCGAAACGCCGCACCATAAAGTGCGCCCGGCCATTCTCCTCGAGCAATTTTGTCTCGGGCATATCGATATCCGCGTCCCTCGCCATCCGGGAATAAGCATATTCTATCCGGCCATAGCTCTGTGTCGCCCCGAGGCCTTTGTCCTCACCGACACCGTCAAATTTGAGCAGCCAGGATTCTGTACCGATCCCCGGGCGCTGTCCCGGCGTGATCTCCTGCGTTTTTGGATCGAGGTTGACCACGGCCTTTGGTCTGGCGCCGCCGGCGCTTGATCCAACGGAAAGCAGCTGCTGCAGAGCCTGCTTCGATTCTTTGTCCGTCGCCACATTTCCGTGCAGGGCGTCCCGCGCGGCCGTGACCAATTCTACGATATCAAGGATGTCTTCCCGCTCTTTCCCGATAGACTGAGCCGGGCGGAATTCGAGGGCGCCCATCGCACGGTCCGCCACATAGGACAGACGGTCAAGCGGCGTGATCTCACCTGCTGCCACTCCAAGCGCCGCCAATTTTGCATTGATCAGGCTGTTTCCGAATCGGTCCGGCAAGGCATCCGCGATGGCCGGCGGCAAAAGATGCCAGGTATTCACGGCCAGACTCCCAAAGGATACAGGGCCGGAAACAAGCGGCAGATGCAGGGGGCTGATGGAATATCCCCGCTCGATCCACGACGGAAAATATTCAAAAGCGTATCCGGATATATTTCCGGGCGCGGCGGCAAGCGCCCCGACCGCCTGTCCGAAAATCCTGACTTCTATGGCTTCTATATGCCTGAATGCCATGTGCTATTTTCCCTCGTCTTTCCGGGGGCGCTTTGAAGATACACGCTTAGGGCGATAGGCCAATTTGTTTTTTTCGCGAAGGACCGCAATGGGGCTAAAGGCCTCACCCCGCGCGATCCAATCCTCCACGAGAGACAATTCGTCTATCACGCGCAGCACCTTGATCAGCGTTGACACGGTAGAGCCGCGCCCCAACTCAAGCGCGCGCACAGATGTAGGCGACAGATTTGCGCGGGCGGCCACATCCTCCAGCGTCAGCCCCTTTTTGATCCGCGCCTGCCGGACCGCTTGTCCAAAATCGATTTCCAAATATTCTTTCATAATGCCAGTATACTTTGAAAATCTTGTGGTGTCAATAGGTATAAATATATTTATTAGATGTGTTTTTCTGAACAACAGATATATTTCTGGTTGTTAGTGAGTACTATTTATATAATTGGCGATCTCGTCCCACTGGGCAGCGTTTTCGAGTCCGAGACGCCAGGCGGCGACGCCGGCGAGATCGTAGGATTTCATCATCTCGAGACGCACGCGCATGGAGTCGGCGTCTTCGAGCCAGACCTGGCGCGTCGTATTGTCTTCATCGATTTGCGTATAATTTTGGCCGAGTTCCTCGCTCCAAATCGGATCAAGCTCCCGCTTGGCGATCCACTCCGCCTGCGTCTTTTGGCCTACCGCAGTCGCGCTCACGCTCCCGTCTTTGTGCGAGGTAGTCCAGATACGCGTGTAGAAAGGCACGGCATTGATCGTTTTGCGCGCGGGTACATCCTGGGCCAGCGTGCGCTCTATCGCACCGCGGACGAATGGCAGCGAAGCCACGGAGCCCGCGCCGGAGCTGGACCCCCAATGTTCATCATATCCCATGATGATCACATAGTCGGCCACCTCGCCCTGTACCCGCCTGTTGTAGTGCTCGGTATGGGCGCGCGGCGGATAGTTGTCAACGGAAAACACGAGACCCCGCGCGCGCATCGCCACGGAAAGCTCGCGCAGCAATTGCGTGAAATGCGCACCGTCATCCTCCGGCACGACCTCAAAGTCAAGATTGATGCCGTCGAGTCCGAGTTCATCGCACTGCCCTATCAGGAAGGAAATGAACGCGCTGCGGCTCTCCCCGCGCGCCAAAAGACTATGCCTGTCAAGCCCCTCGGTGAAATCATCCACGAGCGGCCAGACCTCAAGCCCCCGCGCATGCGCCTGATCCACATAGGCCTTTGACGCGATGCTGTTCACGCCGCCCTGCCCGTCCGTGATCGTGTACCAGGTCGGCGAGATCACGTTCATCGGATACGCTCCTTCGAGATAGTCTGCGAGATATGCATTGGCATCGTAGACAGTGAGCTGGTTCCAGCCCAGGACGATCGGTGCGTCTCTCACAACGTCCGTATATGGCGGCGCCTCATAGGTTCGCGCGATCTCAAAACTGCCGCCGGACGTCTCAGACAAGCGCCGTGTTTCCACAAACCCAATCAGGGCGTCATGCGTGCGCACCTTCGTCCAGTCGCCCATCGGCTTCAGCACATAGACCGTCTCCCCGCGCGCGAGCGACCTCAGCATACCGCTCTTTCGGTCCGCATTGACTCGCAAAGCCGTCTTCTTCAGCGCGGACGCCGCATCATAGTCAAAGTCCGCCGCATAAATCTGGATGCGGTCCGGCCCGTCAAAAACCTCGTAGGAAAAATTGGCATAGCGGCTTACAAAATCAAGCGACAGATACAACCGCCCGCCCGCACCCCGCAAAATCTCATGACCGAGATCGACCTGTGACGGCTCCTCCGCAGGCAGTATCTCAGCGTGCGTTGTATAGAAAGTATCGCCAATGTTTGCCCGAACCACTTCGTCCGCCGTCGTGAAAAGCACGAGGCCGTCCTCTTGATTTGTATAAAACCGCTCGTCAATGACTTTCGCAATGTCTGATGCATCCCAGTAAATGACGCCATCAAATACTTTCGCATTGACCGATGCCCGCGTATCGCCAAGGATGACGGGGGCATCCTCTGCCTCGGTCAGTCCAAAATACACACGCAGATCCACCTGCTCGGCAGACAAGGAATAGTCATCATATAAAGGTTTCCCAATAAAAATGAGGGCCGCGAAAATCGCGGCCACCAAAAGGATGATCGGAAAAGCGCTACCTGGCTTCTTCTGCTGCGTAGTAGGCGTCTTTGTTCTCGAGGAACTCATCGTAATCCGCACTGAAGCGATGCGTACCGTCGAGATCGGCCGACAGCACGAAGAAGATGAAATCGTTGTCGTCAGGATAGAGCGCCGCCTCGATGCTGGCCATGCGCGGGTTGCAGATCGGTCCCGGCGGCAGACCCTCATGGAGGTAGGTATTGTACGGCGACTCGATCTGCGTATCGGCGGTCGTCAGGAACTGCTTCGGCTCGCCGAGGATATACTGGATCGTCGCGCAGCTCTCGAGCTTCATTCCCTGTTCAAGGCGATTGTAGAAAACGCCGGCCATGATTGGACGTTCCTCGGGCGCCACAGACTCGCGTTCGATGATCGATCCCATCGTCACGGCGTCGCGTACACTCATGCCGCGCGCAGCCGCGCTGTCGTAATACTCCGGCAAAAATAGTTTGTCAAACTGCGCGAGCATCATTTCCACGACGTCATGCGCCGTCGCGTCCGAATACACCTCGTAGGTCTCTGGATAGAGAAAGCCTTCGAGCCGCTCCCGTCCGGGCGGACATCCATCGAGGAAGGCATAGTCAAACTCACCGCTCTCTACTTCATAATAAAAATCATCGGCCCAGCAAATGTCGTCCTCCTCCAGCGCCCTGGCGATCTGGATGATGTTGTAGCCCTCCGGGATCGTGAACGACTTCGTGTCCGCGAGATTGCCGGTCATCAGCACCTCCGCCATCTCGTCGAGATTCATGGACTTGTTCAGTTCGTAGCCGCCGAGTTTGAACTGTCCGTCGTAGCCCATGCGCCGGCAGTGCCATTTGAAGAAATAATCTCCGAACGGCACGTCCTTGGTCAGCCCGTAACGAACCAATATGTCATAGACGCCTGCCGTCGAAGTCCCCTCCGGGATGTCGACCGCGATCGGCTCCGTATTGCCGGGCTCTGCCGCAGAGATCGTATCGTCATAAAATTTGTTGAACCCAAACCACCCCGCCACAAGGACGAGGACTATGATCACAATCACGATGGGGGCTTTGCTTTTTTTCCTTCTGCGCTCCATGCTATGCCCTGCCGAGATAATCACCGGTGCGCGTATCGATTTTGATGACTTCGCCTTCTTCGATAAAGATCGGCACCTGCACCGTCGCGCCGGTCTCAACGATCGCCGCTTTCGTCACATTGGTCGCCGTGTCGCCTTTGACGCCCGGCTCGGTCTCTATGACTTTCAGCTCTACAAAATTTGCCGCCTCGACGAGGAAGGCCTTGTCGTTGAAAAACTTGATGGTCGCGTTGTCGTTTTCGCGCAGCCACTGCATGGCGTCTTCGACCTGATCTTTGGACAGCGGAACCAATTCATAAGTTTCCGGATCCATGAAATAATAGAGCCCGTCGTCGTTGTACGAATACTGCATCGTCTTCGTCTCTATGAGCGCATTCTCAAACTTGTCGTTCGGGTTGAACGCTTCATCGCGGATCGCGCCCGTGATGATATTTTTGTACTTGGTTCTGACGAAGGCCGCGCCCTTGCCCGGCTTCACGTGCTGGAAGTCGAGGATCACAAACGGCTCCCCGTTGATTTGAAATGTAATACCTTTGCGAAATTCACCCGCTGAAACCATTGTCTGCTCCATTCTCCTGCTCACCGCTGCATACCAACGCAGTATATCACGGGAGCCTTCACAAAGGCAATGCCTATGCGCGCCCCGGCAAAATCACCGGGATCTTCGGATTTGCGACATTGATAGCATTGAGATATCCGTTGCCATTAGCGCTGCTGCCCCAGTATATGGTCGATCCGATCAGGATCGGGTCGGATCCGGCATAGTACGTGAACCCGTCATAGCTTGCCGATTTGAGCACCTTGCCGGTCTCATTGAGCAGGCGGTACTGCAGCTGCACCGTGCCATCGCCTTTCACCGTATTGAAAAGGATCACGAATTGCTTCTCATTGAGTTTCACAATCCGGGGCTCACTTGCCTCCGTCGTTCCCGAGGGAGAATAGGTAGTAATCCACTTGAAAGTCGATTTCCCGGTACTCAAATTCGTGGAGATCGCATAAACGTTTTTGATCCCGTTCTCGCCCTTCACTCCCTTCACGGCATTGCTATGGGGTACGGAGCGTCCAATTGTCAGGGCCATTCCATTGCCGGCCTCAAGACCGGTGACCTCGGCGCCGGTATAATTATTGCCGACGGCCCCGTTGAATTTGAAAATGTTGTAGGAGTTCAGAACCTTCCCGCCGGTGGCATAATTCTTGATCACTGAAAGCTTGACCGCGCGCGGAAAGGCATCGCCGTGATCGGCAAATACGAGGTCATTTCCGCTCATCGTGACAAACTGATTGAAAGAATGGCTTGAGTACGGAGGGAAAATATTCGCCTGATCAAATGTCTTCGTTTGCATCGTCTTGGTATCCACTTCGAAGGTGAGGTTCGACTGATGGTGAAGACCGTCAGAGTGAATGTACATCGTTCTTGACATGTGGACAATCAAGGTGCTTCCCGAAAGGACCATTGAGGGCGATCCCGCTGCGAATGGCTGATATATCCCCTTGAAACTCTGCGATGCACCGCCCTCGACATAGCCGGTCCTGATCAGATTCCAATTTGCATCGTATTTGCGTACGGAAACCACTTTGAGACTGTCGGTCTCCTTGAGATTGTCACGCCCGCTCAATACGTAAAAATACCCGTCCGGGCCCGCATAGAAACCACCGAATATCGGAAATTCCGCAAGACTGATTGACTTGGTTGACAGGCGTTGGTAGTTTGTGCCCTTATAAGTATTCACGACCAGCCCGCCCTGCGCGTTATAGAAGACGACCCCGATATTTCCGCCTTTGTCCGTATAATAATAGACTCTGTCCGGAGTTGCCCAATTCGGCCATCCGTAGGCCGAACCGTACCACCCGCTAATGTCAAGTTTCGCAACGCTTCCGGGGGCCGATGCCGCATAGGCTGTAGCGCTCCATACACCAGCATACTTTACGTTCGAGACTTTTTTGTAGGCGCGCACGCGCACCTCATGCAGTTTCGAATCCTTGATCACGTTGATGCTGACCGAAGTTTTCTTTGACGAAACAGACTTTGTCTTCCACTTTGACGTACCCGCCACGCGATACTGAACCTCGTATTTTGTGATACCGGAAACCTTCTTCCACGTCACGGTGAATATCTTTGTGCCCTGCGTCATCTTGGAAACCGCAGTGGTTTTCGGCAGGATACGGAATGTCGCACTTTTGCTTCCCGTATAGTTGCCCTTCCCCGTGATCTTGACGGTGGCCTTTCCGATATTCTTGTTCTTTGAATAGGCTGCCGTATAGTCCTTGTTTGCGACGAGCAAAGTATTTCCGTTTTTGATGGTTACCGCGGGCTTTTTGGCCGATCCGCTATGGGACTGGTCAGCGATCTTTTCGATTTTCAGCTTGGACAAATCGGCAGGAAGGATCGTGAAGTTTGCTTGTTGTATCATCAACTCCAAAAGCGGGTATGTGTTCTTGCCTGTGATTTTTACAGTAGCCGTGCCGGCGTTGATATTGTTCGTCCAGACTATCGTGTAGTCGGTGTCCTTTACAAGAGAAAAATCAGATGACCCATCGTTGTACTTCACCGTCAGAGCCGGGGTCTTGGCCGTTCCGTCGTAGGTCTGATTGGCGATGGGATCGATCGTCAGGGACGGAGCAGCTACAAGCGCAGCGATATCTTCATCCTCCTGCGCGGGAAGATCTACGTCAGCCGTAGCGTCGTCTTCTCCGGCAGGCTCCCCTTCATCCGGCAGAGCAGGATCCAAAACGCCGCCGTCAGCATCTTCCTCTGCATCGCTGTCTCCGCCGATGTCATCCTCTGCGGGATCCGTACCCTCGGGAGGCGTGACAATATCGCTGTCGCCGTCGCCGCCGGGCCCATCACCCGGGGCTTCCAAATCCGCGGGCGGAGCGGCGCCGTCCTCAGCATAGGCATCCCCCGGCATTGCCGCGAACACCATCGTCACGATCATGATGATACTCAGAACGAATGCGAGAGTCCTGCGAATTTCGATTTTTGCTGCCTGCTTGTTCATGTCACGTCCTTTCCAAACTATTTCCGCTTGAATAAAACAACCGCCCTACTTCTTCTTCCAGTGCGCGTAATATGTCGTGTTCTTTGTGATCTTCACCACCGTCGTTTTCGTAATCTTTGTGCCGCCGGACTTGGATGTGTACCAGCCGTCAAACATGTATCCCGCCTTTGTCGGGGTAGGCAGTTTGCCAAACTTCGCAGCGTAGGTGACCTTCAGCTTTGTCGTCTTTGCCTTTGCGCCGCCCCCTGCGGGAGCCACCTTCCCTCCGTTTGCATTGAGGGTCGCGGTGTAAGTCTTTGCCGTCCACTGCGCATGCAGCGTGTGATCGCTCGCCGTCTGCACCATCGTAGTATTCGTAATTTTGCTGCCGCCCGTCTTGGCCGTATACCAGCCTTTGAAGGTATAGCCTGTCCGGGACGTAGTCGCCAGCGCGCCATAGGCAGACCCGAAATTCACTGTCTTCGTCTTGGTCTTTGCGGATACCGCCTTACCGCCGTTGACATTGTGTGTGACCTTGTAAGTATTCGCGGTCCACTGTGCATAATAAATCACATTTCCCGTCGCCGCCGTCGCAGCAGAAATTTTCGTGCCCCCGGACGCCGCCGTATACCAGCCTTTCAGTGTATGGCCCGTCTTCTTCGTCTTCATCGCAGCAGTCAAATCACCTATCGCCTCGCCTATGATGACAGTCTTCGCCGAGACCGCCGTCCCGCCACGCGCATCAAAGGTGACGGTGCACTGATTGGCCGCCGTCTTTATGACTGCGCTGAACTCAGCAGGGCCTGCCTCATAGGTCACATTTGCCGCCGTGCGAGCGAAAACATAGTAGCTCGTATTGGCCGCAAGACCGCTAAAGGTCGTGCCGGATTGCCATCCGCTTTCAGGCGTGCCGGTTGATTGGCTGATGGCGTACTCCACGGTTTGCCAGGTAGCCCCGGCGTTTGTCACCGGATTCACTGTAATGCTGCTAATTGTCGGCGTGCCGCTGACGGTTGGCGCCCCGCTGACCGCCGCGCCAACAGCTTCATGCACCGTGATGTTGAAATCCTTTGTATAGTCGGTTGTGCGCGTTTGCCCGTGCACGACCGTTGCGGTGACTACGGCGGTACCTGATGCCGTTGTATTCAAGGTACTGCCGCTGATGATCGTTGCTCCTGTAGTACCGGGCGTTTTAACGCTCCACGTGATGGTCTGGTTCGTCGCGTTGCCCGGCGAAACTGTGCCATTGAGAGCAAAACCCGTTCCGACAATCGCCGATGTCGCTACGCCCGTGATATTTGTGACAGCGATCACCTCGGTGAATATCTGTACGCTGACCTGCGCAGTCCCTACGGTGTATGCTCCGTCTTCTTTCGTACGGGCGAAGATATAGTAGCCGGTGTTGGCCGCAAGACCGCTAAAGGTCGTGCCGGATTGCCATCCGCTTGAAGGTGTGCCGGTTGATTGGCTGATGGCGTACTCCACGGTTTGCCCGTTTGCACCCGGAACAGTCACAGTGTTCACCGTGATGCTGCTGCTTGTCGGCGTGCCGCTGACGGTTGGCGCTCCGCTGACCGCCGCGCCTGCGCCTTTGCTCACCGTGATATTAAAGTCTTGTATGTAATTGCCGGTACTCGTCCCGTTTACGATCGTCGCAGTGACGACGGCGGTACCTGCTGCCGTTGTATTCAAAGTACTGTCGATGATGCTTGCGCCTGTAGCGCCTGCATTTTTGACCGACCATACTATAGTCTTGTTTGTCGCATCGCCCGGCGCTACCGTACCGCTAAGGGAAAGACCCACTTTGGCGGTCGCCGCAGCCGGCACACCGGTGATACCCGTCACCGGGATAATCGCCGTTGTAAATTTGTTGCTGCTGTTTGTCGTGACCGTATTTCCGTCGGGATCTTTAAACCCGCTGACACTCACGGTGTACTCCGTACCGGCGCTCAGCCCTGAATACGGAACAGTGTAGACGTTTCCGTCCGTGTAGGTGTATTCTGTGCCTGCTGGCGTTCCTGTATTTCCTCCGCTAAGATATTCATGCGCCGCACCACCAGACCAGGCGCCGCCGGTCAAGGCAATATCTCCGGGACTCAGAACAACGCTGCCGGCGGTATTTTTGTTCATTTGCCTGTTGAATGTAAGAACTATATTGCCGTTTACCGGTATGTCGGCTGCCGCATTTGCCGGGACTATCTTGTCAACAAACGGAGCCCTTGTCATTTTGGAATAAAACGCGCCTCCGATTTTATATCGTTGCGGACTGTCTAAATACGCTCCCGAAAGATTCAATTCATTGCCGCTCGTATCCGCAAAAGCACCCGGTTCCAAATAGATCGAATATGCACGCTTGAAATCCGTATTTGGGTAGCTAATGTTATATTGGTCAAATAGATAGTTGTTGCCGTCAACAAAGGAATTCAAGGGGATAGAGACGACGCAATTACTTCCTGTCCCTGATACGGTCAGGGATGAAGAAATCGTGTAAGAAAGAGAGGTGCCCGAAGTATCGGCTTTTGGGGTTGTGGCATTGCCGTCACCATAGGTGTAGGTTTTGCGGCTTGCAAAAACCGTAATGGTCTTCCCTGTAACAGGCACAACAGTTTCACTGAATTTCAATACAAGATTTTGCCCTGTCAGCGCATCCAAAGTCCCCGTAGGGGATTGCACCGCCACCGTTGGCTTGATCGTATCACCGTTTCTCGGCTTGTTCGTCCAGCCTTTGCGGTTTGCGGCATCCGAACCGCTATCCGCAACTATCGCACGGATGGGACAGGCTTTGCCTCTATAATTATCGCCTGTCTCACCTGACCATGAAGTCCCGTTGTAAGAATAGTATCCTACGCCGGGATTGCTATCAATAGCGGCCGAAATATCGTAGCTTGCAGAAGCATATCTCGTATCAGAAAGCTCAGCATCGGGAATTGCAGACTCTATCACAATTGCCAGAGTCTTGCCGCTTCCAAGAGCGATATTGCCTACATCAACGGTATAATATCCGTTGTATCCCACTGAACCGCTGAGAACCGCGCCGCCGCTGATCGCAGCATTGAGCAAAACAGTATTTGTTGCCGTCCCGCGATCCCGCACCGCAACGTAAACCTTGTAGGTTGAAGCCTTGCTGGTATTGTAAAACTGAACTTTTTTCAGCGCCGTTGCCGTGTCGTCACATTCGAAAATATTGGCATAATAGATCTTTGCCATACCATAATTCAAACTGGCCGCATTGAAATATGTAGGCGTATAGTCATATATAGCATCCGCAAATGAGGCATCATACCCTGTCACAGCCCATACGCCGCCGATCGGTGTGTAGTAAGACATCCAGAAATACGAGGTGTAGCCTCCCGTTCCTTTGCCGTCCGCAGTCGCCGCACCGGTATTCCAGCTGTTTTTGATCAGCCAGGCGCCATTGCCTGCCGGCTGCGTACCGCCGAAATTTGATTTGTTGAAATTGTCATCCCAGCCGACGATCAGTACTCCGTGATTGAAAGCGTTGCTTGTCGTATGGTAGGCATATTGATTGATATAATCTCCGGATGCAATCTGTTGATACCCACCGCCGGAACCGCCTGATACAGTTTGCGAAGAATAATAGGAAACGGTCGTTGCCCCATAGTTTTCAATTAGTGACTTAACCTGATTGATGTAAGTGGGCGACGATTCGGAACCTGGAGTGCCGCTTGACAAATCGGGAAGCTGTACCATGCCCGTAACAAGCCCTGCCTTTGATTTTGATTCGGTTACGGACAAATCGCGGGTAGTAGAGTCTGTCAAATATGGGTCAACCGATTCCAAAACCGAACCCGACAGCGCCTGGCGCGTCAAATACGCCGAAGCATACTGTGCATTTCCGCCATCGCCTACATTTGCCGTGAATCCATAGGGATTCCCGTTTGACTTGCTGGCGGAGAAAGCCAGATGCATTTCCGAAAAATCAGGATCATCATTTCCGGTAGTGGCCTTTTCAACAAATGCCTCCAAGGCGCCTGTAGCCGAAAACGCCCAGCAAGTACCCCAGAAACCTTGGTTTTTCGCCGGTGTGAGTGCACTGGTCAATGGACTTTCATCACGCGGATCATACTTGACAAGACTGTCAAGCGGTTCCAAATCCGAGGGCAGTTGATCTATAGGATCCCTCTCGTTCAGGTACTTTTCAGGAACAAGTCCGCCGAAGTCTTCGCCGTTTTCCCAGCGGATATAATCGGGATTGATCTCCGGCTCAGAGATCTCGGGTTCGCTGATCTCCGGCGCAGAGATCGCACCGCCCGGCTCTTCCTCTAAAGCCTCTATAGCAAACGCCTGAACCGAGCCCAAAGGTATGCTCACGATCAGCGTCACGGAAATAAATATTCCAAGGAATCGTTTCAGAAATTTGTTTGATACTCGCATTCAGCTATTCTCCGCAAGGCATTATATAATTAAGAATAATTATATCATTTTTCATCATATATATAGTATGCCTGTTTAAAATGAATTACAATAGGTATAGTAGGTTAATTACAGTTCACCGCCGTCATTCGCGGGCTTGACCCGCGAATCCAAGGTGGTCATATGAGGAGGACAATATTATGTCAGAATTAAAGTTTTACAAGTGCAGCCATTGCGGCAATGTGCTGATCCCGGCCTTCGATGCGGGCGTCATCCCGTTTTGCTGCGGTGAAAAGATGCAGATCCTCGAAGCCGGCGTGACCGATGCGGCGCTCGAAAAGCACGTCCCTGTCGTTGAAAAGGCAGATGACAAACACCACGTCACGATCAAAGTCGGCGCCGTAGCGCATCCGATGACTGACGAACACTATATCCAGTTCATCGCGCTGGCCATCGGCGGCAGGATTTACGTTTCGAAGCTCACACCTGCGGACGCGCCGGAAGCCAAATTCTCGATCAGGGACAACTCGCAGCCGTTCACGGTGTACGAGTATTGCAACCTGCACGGCCTCTGGAAAACGGAAGCCTAACTCCGTTCTATGAGGCCCACCAATTCCGTGTGCTTCGTGAAGGGAAAATTGTCATAAACGCCGAGCGCCGCAAGCCGGTACCCGGCGTTTTGCATGACGGCCATATTTTCGGCAAAGGTTTTGGGATTGCAGCTGACGTAGAGGATGCGCGGCAGACCGTAGGCGATGACGCGCTTTAGCGCCTTAGGATGAAGCCCCATGCGCGGCGGATCAACTGTGATCAGATCCGGCGCAGGCAGGCCGCGCTCCGCAGCGCTTTCGAGGACTTCAAGGGCGTCGCCGCAGACGAATTCGCAGTTTGTGATGCCGTTGAGGCGGGCGTTTTCGCGCGCCGAGGTGACCGAGTCTTCTATCAGTTCGATGCCTATGGCGCGCCCTACGCTGCCCGACAGCGCGAGCGCTATTGTGCCGGTGCCGCAGTAGATGTCGTAGAGCGTGGACCCCGGGTCGGCGCCCGGGGTGACAACAGCGGCGCCCGGGGTGACAACAGCGGCGCCCCCTCTGTCATCCCGGGCTTGACCCGGGATCAAGGCGGCGGCCTCCGCCATCATCGACTCTACCGCCTCTATATTCGTTTGAAAAAACGAAAACGCCCCGACGCGAAACCGCATCCCGAGCATCTCGTCAAAATAATGATCTCGCCCGTAGAGCACACGCACGCTATCCACCGCGACGACGTCAGAGCGCCGGTCGTTGATGGTATGAAGGATCCCCACGACGCCTTCTACCCCAAGACCAAGGATCAAATCCGAAAAGAGCGCCTCATCCAATTCATCCTCGCTCGAAGTCACGAGGTTGACGAGGATCTCGCCCGTCCTCACGCCGCAGCGAAGTACGAGATTGCGCAGAAAGCCGTGATGCGTCCGCTTGTGATGGAAGCTGTAGCCGCTCGCCAGCGCCCAGTCAAGCACAGCCGCATGTATCACATTGAAAGACTGCGGCACTAACAGGCAGCCCGTCGTATTGATGACGCTCATATAACTGCCGCTTTTGTGCATACCGAGCGTCATCGGCCCGTCCTTCACCTCGTCGCCGAAGGAATATTCCATCTTGTTCCGGTAACCATACAGTGCCGAAGTCTGACGTATCGGCCTGATATCCACGGGCCGGACTACTATATTGTTGGCGGCGAGATGGCCCTGTACGGCGTCCATCTTGATAGCGAGCTGATCCTCGTAGGGAATATTATTATAGGCGCAGCCACCGCAAATTCCGGCGTGCGGGCAGATTTCGTTCACAGCCTCGCTCAAATGCCGAGGCCTCCGAGGTTTTCGGGGATGCCGCCTTCGGGCGCTTTGACGGTGGTGCCGCGCCATTTCAGCGCGCCAAGGTCGTTCAGATCGTACGGCGTCTCCTGATAGACGAAATTGAGCCAGTTGGAAAAAAAGAGATTGGCGTGCCCGCTCCAGCGCACGGTGACGCGCTTCGCGGGGTCGTCGTCTTTGAAGTAGTTTACAGGAATACGTATTTCGTCGCCCCTGCTCACATCGCGGTCGTATTCGAGTTTCAGGGTATTCCAGTCGTATTCCTGGTGGCCTTGCAGGAAGATCTGCCGTTTGTTGGCGGTGGCGACCATGTGGACGCCGGCCTCCTCGGAGTCAGCGAGGATCTTCAGCTCCGGTCTGGCCTCGATCTGCTCGCGCGGCGAGTCGGACCAGCGGGAGTGCGGCACGAAAAATTCCTCGTCGAAGCCCCGCGTCAGGACATTTTTTTTGTCGCGCGGTTTGTGGGGGAATACGCCGAAGATCTTCTTGTCAAGGATGCGCTTTTCGATCCCGTAATGATAATAGAAGCCGGCCTGCGCGCCCCAGCACAGATGGAGCGTGGAGAAGACGTGGTTTTTGGAAAACTCCATGATGTCTTTGAGCTCGTTCCAGTAGTCGACTTCCTCAAAGGGCATGGTCTCAAGAGGCGCGCCCGTGATGATCATCGCATCGAGGCGTTGCTTTTTGATCTCCTCGAATTTGCGGTAAAAAGTCTCCATATGGAGCGGGTCAACATGCGTGAATTTGTGCGAGGAGAGCGTGAGCAATTCGAGTTCGACCTGCAGCGGTGAATTGGCCAGCAGGCGGATAAGCTGCGTTTCCGTGATCTCTTTGATCGGCATGAGGTTGACGATGGCGACCGACAGCGGACGTATGTCCTGCTTGGCGCCGCGCCGGTCCTGCATGACGAAGACATTCTCTTGTTTGAGCGTTTTGTAGGCGGGCAAGCCGCGTTGCACGAGTATAGGCATAGTGGTTTAATGATACCACAAAACCTTATTTTGCAGACTTCGTTTTTGCTCTTCGAGAAATTGCTTGTGTTCTTCCAAATTTCGTGTGATGAATTCGTAGACGAGATAGTCCGGGGCGATGCGTTCGATCAGTCCCGGGACGCCGGCGCCGGTAAACGGCAGGTGCGTTTCGATCTGGAAAATGTACTCGTAGAGTAGCGTCATCCGCTCGGCCTGGCTGTCCGGCAGCCGCAGCGGGTGCAGCCGGTAGCGCTCGGCGACTTCGCCGGTCAGTGACTTGTTCAGGTGGACGCCGCGGATCTTTTCACAGAGCGGACCATGCCGGTCGAGTAGGCTGTGGATGTAGGCCACCGCCTCTTCCTCGGTGCGCAGCGCGGGATTCATCAGCATCAGGTGACCCGTGTCGAGCATGATCCCAGCGTCCTTGTGCTCGACGCCGTCGAACAGCAAGCCAGTCATCTGCGGATCCAGGAAAGTCATTCCCGGATGCCACAGGTTTTCGAACAAGAGCGTGAGGGGCGGGGCGTCCCGGAAGACGAGATTCAGCAGCTCGATACTGGCCCGGATCACTTCCTCGTCCGTATGCCGAAACTGTCTGGTCATGGACTCCTGCAGGCCGGCGTCAGAGACATGGAACACGACATACTCCGCACCGTAGCGCAAGGCGGCGTCCAAACCTGCGCGCAGACGCGTTATGATGGCAGCGCGCCCGGTCCCGCCATAATAGCGCTCGATCGCGTCCTGTGAGCCGAACTCCGTCAAGAGCGCCTGCTCGTCCCCGTTCCACATATCCACCCAATAATGGAAATGGTTCAGATGCAGTCCGACGACATGGCGGTCCGCGATGATGCCTTTCGTATCTTCGTACAGGTACATCAATTCGAGCCCGTCAAACCCTGAGAGCAACGCATCCAGACCTGCGCGCGTGGGGAATCGATCTATGTCTACGGCGTCGGTGGTCAAATTTATCAGCGTTTTCATCCTTGCATTATACTCTCAATGATCTCATCTGCGGTGACGGCGCCCGGGAAGAGGCCTCGCGCCATGCGGTTGGCCGCCGTGGTGTAGAAGCTGTTGCCGCTGAAAAACTCGCGCGGCGCGCCTTCGCTGACGATGTCGCCGCCAAAAAACAAGGCGCAGCGATCGGCATATCTCGCGCAAAACTCCACGTCGTGCGATACCATGAGGACGCCGAGGCCGTCAGCACGGAGCCTATGCAGGATCGCGGCAAATTTCTCTTTAAAAAAACTGTCCATGCCCTTCGTCGGCTCGTCCAAGAGTAATAATTTTGGTTTGGTGAGCAGCGCCATCGCCAGCCCGGTGCGCTGCTGTTCGCCGCCGCTGACGTCGTAGGGATGAAAGCCCATCAGATCTGCCGTGTCTGTCAGCTCGCAGACGCGGCGCACTTCGGCCTCTACTTCCTCCGGTGTAATATGATTCGCATTCTTCGCCGTGGCAGGATGCGCGGCTTCCGGTGCGGCGCCGCGTATACTGTCCGGGCGGCGCTTTGCACAGGCATACGCCACGTCGATGAGATTGTCAAAGACCGTCGGGCGGGTGAACAGCGTTTGCGGGTCTTGCGGAAGTACGGCAAGCCCGGCGTCCGAGAGCGTGCGCCCGTCCGATTTTTTCGGGTCGAGTCCGAATACGCGGACGCGGCCGCGGTAATACTTGTTCTCGCCCGTGATCACGCCGAGCATGGTCGTTTTGCCCGTACCGTTGCCGCCACAGACGCAGACGAGTTCGCCGGGGTAGACGGACAGCGCAAGGTCTTTCACGATGTCGCGCCCGTCACGCTCATAGCGAAACCAGACATCCTTCATTTCGATGAGAGGCTCCTCCGTTGTCATTCCCGCGACGCCGCGAAGCGGCGGGTGAGCCCCGCAGGGGCGAACGAAACGCTGGGAATCCGCGCCGCCGCTCATCTTCCCCTCCAGATACACCCGCCCGTCGCGCACCGTCTGCGGAACGTGTCCTCCCTTGTCCTGATCCTCCAGCGCAAGATACACGCGCATCGGCGTCGGCATAGCCGTGAGCATTGGGTCGTTCAGCTCTTTGAGTTTCAGCCCGACCTCGGATACGCCGCCCGCGCAGACGATCTGCCCGTCCGCCATGACGACAGCGCGGTCGGCGCGCGGCAGCGCACCTTCGAGCCTGTGTTCCGACAAGATGATCGTCGTGCCGATCTCATCATTGATTTTTTTCAGCGTTTCAATGAAGTCCTCTGCGGCGATAGGATCAAGCTGGCTCGTAGGCTCGTCAAGGATCAGGACATCCGGCTGCATGGCGAGTACAGACGCAAGCGCGAGGATCTGCTTTTGCCCGCCCGACAGCTCGGTGACGCTCTTTTCGTACCATTCCTGTATGCCGAAAAAACTCGCCATCTCCGCTACGCGCCGCCGTATGACCGGCGTCTTTTCGCCAAGGCTTTCGAGGCCGAAGGCGAGTTCATGCCACACCTTGTCCGTCACGATCTGATTGTCTGCGCTTTGCAGTACATAGCCGATACGCGACGCCTGTTCGCGCTGCGGCACGCTGCCAAGCGTACGTCCGTCATACAACACCTCGCCGCTTCGTTCCCCGAACGGCGTCAGCACGGTTTTTAGGTGCCGCAGCAGCGTAGACTTGCCGCACCCGGATTTCCCGCAAAGCACAACAAACTCGCCAGCCGCCACGGACAGCGAAACGTCATTCAGCGCCGGAAGGTTCCGCTCCGGATAGGTGAAAGTCAGATTTCTGATTTCAAACAGATTCATTCGTTGTCACCTTACCAAGCAGCGTTCGCCAGAGGATGTCTTCGCGTACTTCGAGCGCAAGCGGGAGCAGGCAGGCCGCGGCGTGGCAGGCGTAGGAGATTTGGGCATAGGGGTAGACCGTCCCTGCGATAAGCATCGGGAAGTATTGCACGGACGCCGCGCCGGAGATGATCGCGGTAAGGCTTGCCGCCATTAGTACGGCAAAGACGCAGAGGAGCGTTTTGTCCCGCGAATCAAAGCGGTAGTTTGAGTAGGCCGTGCGTCCGGGAAGGCCGTAGCCGCGCGCCTGCATGGAGTCACTGGTTTCGATGCCGTTTTCGAGCGCCCACGTTACCATGACGGAAAGGATTTCGCCGCCGCAGCGCACCCGCGAGAAAAACCCGCCGGAGGACGCATCAAAGCCAATGCCGCGCCGCGCCGAGGCGATACGGCGTATCTGCGCCCGGTAGTGTGGTATGAAACGCAGCGCCATCGAGATGATGAGCGACATGGCGGGGATGATGCGCCCGAACAGGTAGATGAATTTGTCCGAGGTCATGATGGCGTTGTAGCTCATGAACCACAAGATGACGCCGCCGATCATCAGCGCCATGCAGACGCCGTAGAGGACAGACTCAAGCGTAAGCGGGTTGCCGTCCGGCAGGTACGTCAGGATGGTCACGCCCCGGTGGTTGAAAACGGGGTTCATGATCGCAGAAACAGCCATGAGGAGAATGGCAAGACCGTAACCAAACCGCGCAGACTTTCCGTGATTCAGATAGACCGAATACGCCAATGCCGACGCAAACGAGAGCGCGAGGTATACGGGCTGGACGAAAAACACCGGCACGAGGATGGCGTAGCCGAAATACAGGAAATTTACAAGGGGGTGGTAGCCGCCAAAGATGCTCTTATTCATGCGCATTCCCGTGATAGAGTCCGTATTTCTTTTTCACCCTCTCCAATTTTTCGATCATCGGACGCGCGAGGACTGCAAGGAAAACGACCGTCGAAACCGCGTGAACCGCATTGAACGGAATGCCTGAGATATAGGTCGCAAGTAGCGTGGTGACGGAAAATCCATCCTGTGTGAACATGACCGCCGCCGCCGTGTCGAGCAGGATGCCGTACAGCGCGAGCGTGATCCCTCCGCCGAATGCGCAGAGGACAAATATCCGGAGCCGTGACACACGCTTTCTCGCCCGCACATTCCAGCCAAGTCGCGCCACATCGTACCATGCGGCACCTCCGGCGGCGGCAGGCCGCATAGTTCCGTCGCGGCTTGGGGCGCCGATGGATGCGGCGAGTCGCCCAAAGATCAGCCCCGCGAAAAAGCCGATCATGCCGAAGGCGAACATCTGCCACGGCGTCCACGGCCCCTGCCCAAAGATGAAATTTGATACAAAGCCGGACAGCGCACCGCAGACAAATCCGCTTTCCGCACCGAGCGCGGCGCCCGCGATGATGACGATGGCGACCACGGGTTTGAACTGCGGGAGCATGAAAAACGCCGCGCGTCCTACCACGGCGATGGCGACCATGACAGCGATTACCACGAGCTCGCGCGCCTGCGGCTTCCGGCCTTCAAAGACGAGCGCGAACGGGAGCATTGCCAGCGCGATGATGATGAGGCTCACGGCATAGTAGCTGCGATCATGAAAAAACAGCACATCCGCCGCGATCACGGCGGGGATGCACAAAATTACAAGAACGGTTGCAAATGCCGTCCTTTTCGGCAGCCTTCTCATATCAGAAATTCAGTCCGAAATCCTGCCCGAGATCGCAGGTAAAATGCCACTCGACCGTATCGCCTTCTTGCAGCTGATACTGACTGCACCCGTAATTGGGAAACAACCCGTTCACGCTATAGATCCAGCCGGACAGATTCCCGCAGTCAAACTCGTAGATATTGGCGATGCCTTTGATGTATGCACTATTATAGGCGGGCGTGCTGACAAATTCCATATGGATCCTGTTGTTTTTGGTTTCGCGGAGCAATAGGTCGAAAACGGATTCGCCTTCCGAAAACGACACGGTCCTCTTGGCCAATATCACCCCATCCGCAGGGACGACCGGGACTTTGGATTGTTTCAGGTTTTTCCAATTGTCGGGGATCAGAACCTTTGTACACTCGATATAGATCGTGCAGGTACTCTGCGCTTGCGGGTTTTCCGGCGTTTCAGGGGCGCCCGGCGGTTGCGGATTTTGAGGCGGCTCAGGCGCTTTCGGATCTCCGGGTGAACCCGTATCCGTACCGGGGGCGGGGGCGGGCTGTCCGCCGGAAGGCGGCCTCGTCCCTGAGGGGCCGCCGGAGCTATTGCTGCCGATGCCGCTGCTGTTGCCGCCTATGCTGCCGGCGTTGCCAACGGCTTTGTCACCGGCGTTATTGGCGGCCTTCAGTTTGTCCGGGTCGAGCTGCAAATCCTTGACCGCCGCCCGTTCCTCTTCCGGAGTAGCATAGCCGTTTACCGCCGCACTGCCGGCTGATCGCCCCGGCGAGCCTTGATTCCAAAACCCGTCGGACACAGAAATCCCGCCGCCTGTGTTCGCACCGCCCTCGCCGCCCTCGCTGCCAGGCCCCAAATGCCAGAAGGCAGCGACCGCTACCAAAGCGATCGCCACCACAACGGTTATTGTGATTTTTGTCTTCACAAATTCGTCTCCCGTTTCATCATTTGGATTTCTTCTTCCAGTGCGCATAGTATGTCGTATTTTTGGTGATCGTCACTTTTGTATTCTTGGTAATCTTTGTACCGCCGTTCTTCTCCGTCCACCAACCCTTGAACTCGTAGCCGGACCTTGTCGGCACAGGCAAGTCGCCAAACTTCGCGGCGTAGGTCACGGTCACTTTCTTTGTCCTGACCGCACTGCCTCCGTCCACAGGGATCTTCCCCCTGTTCGCATCGAAGGTTGCCTTGTACTTATTCGCTGTCCACTGAGCGTACAGCGTGTGAGCTTTCTCGTTTTTGACCGTCGTATTCTTTGTGACCTTCGCGCCGCCTGTCTTTTCCGTGTACCAGCCGTTGAACGTATGCCCCGTCCGCATCGTGGTTGCCAGCGTCCCGTACTTCGAATCGTAGGTGACGGTCTTTGTCTTCACGGACAGATTTTTGCCTTTGTTCGCATCATGCGTGACCTTGACGCTCTTTGCCGTCCACTGTGCGTAGTAGGTGACATCCTTGGTCGGTACGGTCTTCGCGGTGATCTTCGTACCGCCCGATGTCTTCGTGTACCAGCCGCCAAACTTGTAGCCTGTTTTATTTGGCGTTGCCAGGTCGCCTATAGCTTTTTTCTGATCGACCAATTTCTCTGCAACCGCCGAGCCGCCACGGGAATCAAACGTCACCTTGTAGACGGCCGTCCAGTGGGCGTAGTAAGTGACTGCGCCGTTCACCACGGTACCCGCAGCGATCTTTGCCCCGCCGTTTGCTGCAGTGAACCAGCCTTCAAACCGGTAGCCTGAGCGTACAGGCACAGAAAGCGCGCCGACCGCTGACCCGGCGGCAACACTTCTGCTCGTTTCGGTGACGCTGCCTCCGTTTGGATTGAATGCAATCTTGTAGATGTTGTTTCCCGTCACCGTCACGACCAGCCATGGTGACAGCAGAGGGGTTTCGCTGACAGATGCCACGTCGATCGCCGAGAGTATATATGTCCCCGTAGTATTAAACGTCACGCTGGCATTGCCACCTGCATCCGTCACCGCAAGCGGCGCACCAAATGAAGCCGCGCCGTTTCCTCCATTCACCGTTACCGGTACAATGCCTGCCCCTGCGACCGAGTCCTCATAAGAGCCCCAAGGATCCTCGGTTTCATAGAACGTACCCTTGATTATTAGATTCAACGGCGTACCGGCTTCGACCGTTGCCGTCTCCGTCCTCAGCGCATCTGTCACAAACCACACATAGGTGTCGGACCAGTAGAGCGTATCCTGAAGACCAAATAACTCCACAAGATCATCGTCTGCCAGCGCCGTCTCTCCTGCCGCAAAATACGGGGATTCGTGATTTACATAATACAGTAAATTGCCTGCTCCATCACCCATGAAATTCGACAGAAAGCCGCTGCCTTCCACCGTCAAAACATCGTGAATATCGTCAGCGCCATCGCCGAATACCACGATATGCGCTGCGACGACCGCATCGAGCGCCGTGACTTCCGTACCGTTATAGGCATCTATATAACCATATTCCTCGGACAGCCCGGGCGTCACCACAAATTCGCGGCGCGCGATCCTGAATCCGCTATCATCGGCCTGATAACTCATTATGAATTTCGTAGCAATATCAACGTCAAACCGATAGACATTGTATGCCTCGCTTGCCGTCTTCCAGTTCGTGTAGGCAACGAGCGCACGGAAACCCTGCTCGGTCGACATGGCATTGTATGTTGTGTTGGACATCCCGAAACGGTCATCCGCAGTTTTATATGAAAGCAAGGCGTCCAGTACAGATTTTCCGTTCTTGATAAAGCGGGCATCCTGATCTGCGTCGATATCCAAAGCCGCCAGCGCTATGATCACCTGAGAACTTGAATTGGAATTCACCGTACCCCAGGAAGCATAGCCGCCTTCGGGCTTTTGTACAGTGGACAAGTAAGTCACGGCATTGTCAATCGCATCCGCAACATTTCCCTGCCCCCGGTATGACGCCAGGGCGCTGATGGCCATACCCGTCACATCAGGATCGCCGCTCGTTCCCGAAAGCGCCCATCCTCCATCCGCCTTTTGCGCGGCAAGGATATAGTCGATCAGCGCCGCACGCGTCCAGACAGCGCCGTCCTTCAACACATAATCCCCCGAATCATACGCCAGCAGTGCATAAATATAGCCATTGATCGTACCAAGGCTGTTCAAATTGGCAATCGTATCAATGATATCCACCGTAGCGCCGGATGCCTTGACATAATGGCTCGCGTCGATATTGGCAGAGGAAAGCGCGATCGCCACGCGCTCATAGTTTGTTGAAGAATTGCCCTGCGCATTCAGCACGTTATCAACACTTGTCCTAAGGCTCGCCAAATTCGTATCGCCAAGCCGGCCATAGGCGGACATATCCATCACATTCCAGTCCGTCCCGGTGCCAACATAGGTATTCGAGATATTTGTCAGCAGCGCCTGAATAGCAGCCGCCTTGACAACGGCAGGATCCGGAGCCGTGACCGTCACCTCAAGCCACGGTGACATCAGCGGAATTTCCGAATCTGAATCCACATCTATCGCCGAAAGGATATACGTGCCCGGCTCTGAGAACGTCACGCTGGCATTACCGTCCTCGTCTGTAATATCCAGCGGTTCCCCGAAGTAAGCAACCCCGTCTTCGACTGTTACAGGAACGATACCCGCGCCTTCTATAACATCCTCATAGGCACCCTCTTCTCCAAAGATTACAAACACCGTTCCGCTAATATTAAGTTCAAGTGGCGTACCGGCTTCAGCCACTGCTGCTTCCGTACGCAGTCCGCCGACTTCAAACCAGGCACGGGTGTCGGTAAACGCAAATGCGTCCTGAATGGCAAATAATTCCACAAAATCATCGTCTGTCAGTACAGTCTCCCCGGCAGCAACACTCGGTAATGCACTGTTAACAAAGTAGACAAGATTTCCCGATCCATCACCCATGAAATTGGTAATGAATCCGGTGTCTCCAACTGTCAAAGCATCGTTAATATCGCCAGTTTCGTCGCCAAACATCGCGATATGCGCCGCGACTATAGCATCAAGCGCCGTGACTTGTTCACCATCATAGGTATCCTCATATCCGTATTGCTCGGAAAGATCGGGAGCCACTTCAAATACATGGCGCGCGATCCAAAATCCGCTATCATCAGCCTGATAACTTATCTTGATATCAATCGGTTCCGCGCCCTCTTCTCCCGCAAATACGCTCTGCGGAAGCAGGCCGACCATCAAAATAGCCGCCAGCAAAATCGCCAGCATCCTGTGTACGCCGTTCGCCTTCCATAGCATCGTCTTCATTTCGCTCTCCTTTGTCCTTCACCAACCGCAACGAAATAGATAGAAAAATAGCGACCCGTTCCGGGCCGCAAATCGCGCAATTACTCAAACAAAAAAGCAACTGTTCTTCTACAACCCAAGAACTTCTGTCTTTTGTGCAATGAGCAGGTCTCCCGACTTTTGCGTCGTCCTCCGGCGCGCCTTCTCACCTGTCCGCTACGGATCAGGCAATGACTGAACTTCTCGTTCCAGCGCCTTCGTCAGCAATTACGGTTGTGGTTTGCAGTCCCGGATTCGCACCGGGTTCCCTGACACCCAAAACACTTTTGCTATTCAATTTTTCGTGAAACAAAATCAAAAGCTGACTCTGTTTCTCCTATCGCCTATATAATACGCTTTCTTTCAGGCTTGTCTTGGTAATTTCTTGTGCAAAAAAACAGAGCGGTCATTCCGAAAACAGGGGGCTCAGGTCGATGGATAGCGCCCCGTCAAAGATGGCCACGGGGACAGGTGTGTCCACGGGGCTTGTTTTTCTGTGAAAACTTCCGCCCGGAGTGCGGGTATAGGTTTCGATCAGTTTGGCTTGGGGATCGATGATCCAATACTCCTTCACGCCTTCCTTCTCATATACGTCGTATTTCTCCCCGCGGTCAAGTCTCGCCGTGGACGGAGAGAGGATTTCGGCGACAAAATCCGGGGCGCCTTTGATGCCTCTGTCATCGATCTTCTCCTCATCGCATACCACCATGACATCCGGCTGGAAGACATTGTCCGTGTCCTCGCTTTCCGCAAAGCGCACGTCGAAAGGCGCCGCAAACACCTTGCACGGCTTCCCATCCAGATAGGCATGTATGGTAGCGGCGATTGATATTAAGATTTCCTGATGAATGCGGTTCGGCCCCGGCGACATCATATACGGAACGCCGTTCACCAATTGATAGCGTACATCATCGGGCCAAGTGAGATAGTCGCGGTAGGTATAGTATTCTTGTTTCGCTGCAAGGTTCATTTGGTCACCCTCCTTGTTTGGTTTGTCTGATATGATTGTAGCACAAATTCCGTTTCTCATTTCTCGATCCCGAAATGCGATAATAATATTTCCCTAAGCGACTCGTCTCCTTTGATCGGCGTCTCCGTCCGCTTCCCGTTTTCGCCTACGATGAACAGATCGCCGTCGATTGATTTGTGTCCCTCCCGTGTCCTGAGATTTACGATACGCCGGTTCACAAACATCGACTCCGCGCAGGCGTAGCAGTAGAAGTTTGGCGCGATGAAGTCGACATCTTCCGCCGCTTGCTCCGTGAACACCATCGTCGGCTCCCAGTCCCCTTGCGAGTGATACGATATCCGCCAGCGATCATCTATTTTGTCTATGCGGAAGGTTTGATCAAGCGCCGTCTGCCGGCGCCCGTCCTCGATCCTGAGCGCAAATCCCGGCTGGGCGCCGCCAAATCCCACATCGCAAACATACTTCGCATCCGGCAGATCCACGACCGTCAGGCGGTGAAGCGGAGGGATCCCGTAGTCCTTGTCAACGACGACCCTGGCAAGCCGCGGCGAGACCTTGTATCCAAGAGCCTCGAGCGCCCGGGCAAAAAGTGCATTCAGCTCAAAGCAGTAGCCACCGCGGCGGCGCACGGCGACTTTCTCAAAGATCTTCTCCGTTGCCAGCGATATAGGTAAATGCTCGTCGTGAACATCTAAATTTTCAAAGGGCACGGCGTACTGATGCGCCAAAATCAGCGCATCGAGATATTCAAGATCGCACTGCTTCGGACGCGAAATATCCAACCGGTTCAAGTATTGATCAAGCCTCGGTATAGGCTCATCCAATTCGGGATACATACAAACCTCGTTTCTGTTGATGGATCAGCGTTTTCATTATGTCATTATAGCAAACCCGGCGCGTCCGGTCAGTCGTCGGTTTGACAGTGCAAGGCCGCAGGCGTATCATCAAAATATGACTCTCAATGAATTGGAATGCGGCTCCGCCGGTGTGATCAGCCGGGTGGACGGACAAGGCGCACTGCGCGACCGTCTGCTCGATATGGGACTGACGCCCGGCACCGAAGTTTTTTTAAGAAAGACTGCGCCGATGGGCGACCCGATCGAAATCACGCTGCGCGGCTACGAACTCACACTCCGCAAGGATGATGCGAAGATGATCCATTTGGACGGGGTGAAAGACTTTTCATGATCATTGCGCTCGCCGGCAACCAAAATTCGGGAAAAACGACTCTGTTCAATCGGCTGACGGGAGCCAATCAGCACGTCGGCAATTTCCCCGGCGTCACAGTGGAAAAAAAAGAAGGCCGGGTAAAGATCGCCCAGAGCGGCGTCCGCGACGTGACCGTCGTCGATTTGCCGGGGATCTACTCGCTTGCCCCCTACTCAACGGAAGAGATCGTCACGCGCGATTTCATCGTCAAAGAGCATCCCGACGCCATCATCAATATCGTAGACATCATGAACATCGAGCGCGGCCTCTACCTTTCCCTGCAGCTCATGCAGCTCGATATTCCCATGGTGATCGCGCTGAATA
Organism: Eubacteriales Family XIII. Incertae Sedis bacterium; assembly: GCA_031261395.1. GTDB lineage: Bacteria > Bacillota > Clostridia > Peptostreptococcales > Anaerovoracaceae > WRMW01. The sequence continues at coordinate 911 of JAISJT010000074.1, read as the reverse complement.
TGATGGACGAACTGCAGCAAAACGGCGGCAGCGTCGACGTCGAGCGTATGCAAAAGGATCTGGGGCTCCCGGTGGTCCCCATCTCCGCGGCCAACGGCGACGGCGTAGAAGAACTGCTCGAACGGACCGTCAGCATCGCCGCGCGCGGTGTGAAACCGGAGTGGCGGGATTATTGTACGGGACCGGTTCACCGGGCCATTCACGGGGTGCGGCATCTGATCGAAGACCATGCGCAGGCCATCGGCGTCCCCGACGGCTTCGCGGCGACCAAGCTGATCGAGCGCGATGAGCCCCTTTTCAAAGCGCTCCACCTGACCGATCACGAGGCGCATACGATCGAAGAAGCGATTCAGGACATGGAGACGGAATACGGCAGCGACCGCAAGGCCGCCATCGCGGATATGCGCTATGCCTTTATCGGCGACGTCGTGGCGCATTCGATCGTGAAACCGCATATGACGATCCAGCACAACCGCAGCATCCGCATCGACGAGCTGCTGACTCACAAATATCTTGGCATCCCCATCTTTCTGGGCATCATGATGCTGATTTTTTGGCTGACCTTCGGCCTGATCGGCAGCGCGCTCAGCGACGGACTCAGCTATCTCATCGCCTCGCTCGGCGAGTCGATCGCGAACGGCATGGATGCGGCCGGCATCAATCCCATTATGCAGTCGCTTGTTAATGACGGGGCCTTCGCGGGCGTGGGGTCCGTCCTCTCGTTTATCCCGATGATCGTCCTCATGTTCCTGTTCATGTCCCTGCTCGAGGACAGCGGCTATATGGCGCGCGTCGCCTTTATCATGGACCGGCTGCTACGCAAAATCGGCTTGTCGGGACGGAGCTTTGTCCCGATGCTGCTCGGTTTCGGATGCTCGGTGCCGGCCATTATGTCCACACGGACGCTCTCG
>JAISJT010000071.1 GCA_031261395.1 Eubacteriales Family XIII. Incertae Sedis bacterium | reverse complement strand
TATTCAACCGTCCTCGTCCTCGAAAAATATCAGCTGAAACCTGCGTTTAAGAGTGACTAACGCACGGTGTCTTCGCCACGCCTTCTATTTTGGGGTGAACTACCGTGTGAACTGTAACTTCCTTTGATTCATAAAGTATCCCGATTCCCATACGAATATTATAGCAGGACGAATCAGTGTATAATATCGTATTCGATCGGGAAATGTTTGTTGCATGGATACGGGGCAACCTGTTGGAGGGAGATTTTACAATGAAGAAATGGATGGGTATCGTATTTGTTCTGGTATTGATCGCGGGAATGGTTTCCGGCTGCGGGGCAAAGGACAAGGATGCGCTGCACGTGGTGATGGAACTGGCGTATCCGCCGTTTGAGACGAAGGATGCGAACGGAGATCCCTCCGGCGTCAGCGTAGATTTTGCGAAAGACTTTGGCGCCTACATCGGCCGGGACGTCATCATCACGAATACCGCCTGGGACGGGCTGATCCCCTCGCTGCAGACCGGCGAGGCCGATATGATTATCTCTTCTATGACGATCACCGAAGCGCGGGGGGAGATCGTAGATTTCTCCGATCCCTATGCCAATGCGATGCTTGGCATTTTGTCGAATCAGGATTCTGGTATTGCCTCGATCGACGATCTGAATCAGCCGGGCAAGAAGATCGCGGTCAAGACGGGCTCGACCGGTCATACTTATGCGCAGAACAATTTGCAAAATGCGGAGATCCTCGCGCTCGCCGACGAGAGCGCCTGCGTTACCGAAGTCTCGCAGGGAAAAGCCGACGGATTTATTTACGATCAGCTCACGATTTACCGGAATTGGCAAAACAATTTGGATACGACTTCGGCGGTATTCATTCCCTTCCAAGACGTTGAAAAATGGGGCGTTGCGGTGAAGAAGGGCGATACGAAACTACTTGAGCAGCTCAACGAATTCATTGCAAAATACCGGGAGGACGGCGGCTTCGACAAGCTGACAGACAAATATTTGTCTGAAGAAAAAGCCGCGTTTGACGAGCTCGGCTTCCAGTGGTTCTTTGACGTGCAGTAACAGCGCTGTGCAAGGAGGTTCGTATCTTTCGCATATTTACGGTTCGCGAAAATGAAAAAGCTTCTTCGGTAAAAGCAGCCTTCAATTACCTGCTTGTAATTGCTTTGCTGATCGGGTTTGTCTGGCTGTCGCTGACGAAGGCCGGCGTCCCTTTGGATTTTTCGTTTCTGAAGGATTTTTCCAAGCGGTTGGGCGACGGCTTTTGGCTGACGGTCGCGCTGAGTCTGGCGAGCCTCGCCTGCAGCCTTTTGATCGGCGTCGCCTGCGCGGCGGGACAGAGCGCGAAGATCCTGCCGCTGCGTTATCTGTGCAATATCTATGTCGGCCTCATTCGCGGGACACCGCTGATCATGCAGATCTACCTGTTTTTTTATATCGTCGGCACAGCCTGGGGCATTGAAAATCGTTTCGCCGCGGGCGTGATTATCCTCTCGGTCTTTGAGGGGGCGTATATCACGGAGATCATTCGCGGCAGCCTGCTGTCGATCGAAGCGGCGCAAATCGAAGCCGCGAAGGCGGTCGGTTTTACCGGGCGGCAGACGGTCCGGTATGTCGTCCTTCCGCAAATGGTGGCGCGCACCCTGCCGGCGCTGACCGGTCAGTTTGCCTCGATCATCAAGGACTCTTCGCTGCTGTCCATCATCGCCGTCACGGAACTGACGCAGACCATTCGCGAAATCAGCGCGACCAATTTCCGCCTGTTCGAATGCTATTTTACCCTCGGCGTGCTGTATCTCTGTTTGACGCTGCCCATCTCCTTTGTCAGCAAATGGCTCGAAAGGCGCTATGACTATGGAAATTGAATTCCGTAGCTTGTCGAAGCAATTCGAAGATCACAAAGACGTGCTCCTGCCGATGGACTTCGCCGGTGACGTCCATGCGCTCGCCGTGATCGGCCCTTCCGGCGGCGGCAAGTCGACGCTCCTGCGGATCCTGGGCGGCCTGATCGCGCCGACAGCAGGGCAGGTTTGGATCGGCGGAGAAAAAGTGTGCTACGAGGGCGCCGCCGTGGAAGCCCATCGAAAAAAGATCGGCTATGTGTTTCAGCTGGGCGGTCTCTTCAAACACATGAGCGCCATTGACAATATCGTCACCCCGCTAATCAGGGTGCACGGCTTTTCGAAGGAGCAGGCAAGGGCAAGAGCGGACGAACTGCTGGGACGTTTCGGATTACTCACGGAGGCGAACAAAAAGCCCGCGGCCTTGTCGGGCGGGCAGCAGCAGCGCGTCGCCATCGCCCGGGCCATCTCCGCGAAACCAAAATTATTATTGTTAGACGAGCCGACGAGTGCACTGGATCCTGAGTACACGACGGAGGTGCTGGGTATTATTCGGGAACTCAAAGAGGAGAGGCTGGATTTTGTTATTGTTACACACGAAATGGGCTTTGCGCGGCATGCTTGCGAAAAAGTCCTGTTTTTGGCGGAAGGACAATTGCTGGAATACGGCGACAGCGACACGATCTTTCAGCAGCCGGCGACGTACAAACTGCGCAGTTTCCTCGGCAAACTGCTGGAGTGGAATATTTAAACTGCGAACCGCGTCTATTTCGAAGGCGTGCGGGTCCGGTAATAGCTGCCGGTCAGGTTGTTCGGGTTGAAGGCCTCCCGCACTTTCCACTGGTATTCGCCGAGGGCCGGCTGCGGCAGGTTTCGGAAGATTTCATCGTGCTGTTCCTGCGTGTAATGATAGCCGTCTGCCCGGCGGGCTTCGACGTTCCACCGGCCCATGTCGGCGCCCAGACCCTTTGCCGTCATCCACTCCTGGGTCGCGTCAAAAAATTCTTTGGTGCCGCGGATCGAGTCCTTGTCAAAGGCGTCGAAGTGCGTGAAAAATTCCCAGCCCGTCGTACCGCCGCCGCCGATGCCCGAGACGCTGCCCATATCGGAATCGCCGCCGACCGACGCAAAATATTCGTGTTCTATTTCCCATTCGCGTTTGATGGCGGACGCTTCTTCCATCAGAGGCGCTGCGACAAAGACATTTGCGCTCAGACCGAAATTGCCCTCGAAAGCGCCGCAGAGCGTGAAATTGTAATTTTTGCGGCCGAGGCGCAGCATGTAGAGAAGGATGAAATCGTTCAATTCCTTTTCCGACATATAAGAGGATTTCTTCCCTCCGACCTGCGATAGAATGGCATCGAACGCTTTTTCTTTGTAATTCAAATCGCGCTCGGAAAAGCCTGCCATGACGACTTGGATATCGATGTTCATTTCGTCTGTTGCCGCCTTGATAGTTGGCTCTTCCGTGAGCGAAAGCAAATCGCAGAATTGCTTTTCGGGATGGGATACGACGTCCAGCATCGCCGCCTTGAGATCGCGGCCAAACATATTGAATTGCCGGTGGGCGAGGTAGCAGATATCCGCTTCATAGAGGAGACGGAAGCATTCCGCATAGGCGCTCCAATCCGGCAGACAAATCGTGTATGAACGGAAGTTTTCAAGACCGTTGTCTGCCTTGTAGACCGGTGCCGTACCGCGTACCGGGATCCATTTGGGGCCCGGCCATGGATGCAGGCGGATGGCGATCTTTGTGCAGACCCCCATGGTGCCGGCCGTTCCGAGCCACCCTCTGAAAATCGCACGGGGACTCGGGCCCGGACCTTCACCGCAAAATCCCTCGCGGTTCGAGCCGAGGGTTCCCGTTCGCAGGATCTCTCCGTCCGGAAGCACCCACTCTGCGCCCAGGAGATTTTCACTGGCAATGCCCATGAAAATAGAACTTGGGCCGAAGCCCACGTGTCCGGCGGTGCCGGCAAGCAGAGAACCGCTGGCGCCGACGCCGGCCATATTGCAGTTCAATCCTTTTTTCATAGCTTCGACTTGAACAACGCCGACGGGGGCAAAAGATTCGATTTCGGCAATCATGTTTTTGGCATCCACGGTGACGCTTTGCATTCGGATCATATCGATTTGAATCGCAAAATCGCTGCCGATGTATCCCATTGCCGCCCAAAAGGTGGATGAGGCTTTGAATTCCAATTTGTATTTGTTGCAGAGCCGGATGATCTGCTGGATCTCTTTTGTTGTTGCCGGGAGCACGACGGCTTGCGGCGTGGGCGTTCGGTGGTCGTACGGTCCGTAATGTGCGGAAGATTGTGCAGTGATACACCGGTAGTTTTGTGTAACAGCAGGATCCTCTGAAATATTACGGCTGCCTACGATGTCTTCTAGAGCGCGGTAAATATGCTTTTTAAGTGTCATTTTTCTACTCCGATCTCAGACGCAATTCTCTCTTTTGATATCATATCACGCAAACCGTAGAAAATAGTGTAGCTTATGCTATATGTTTTTGTGAAAACATAGGGCGATCTCCCATTGAAAAATCGAAGCTCATATGATAAAATTTTGCACTGCGTGAAATTTTTAAAAAAATGACACGAACGCTGTGCGGAAGGGAGCATTTTATAAATTGCTTATGAAAAACAGAAGAGGCATTAGTTACTTCACCATTATTATTTTGGCCGTGATCATTATCGCCTTGTTTTCGCGAAATTTCACAGAAACCGAAGAAATCAAAGAAGTCACATTCTCCGAATTTGCGGCGGAATTCAAAAACGAAAATGTCGTCAAATATGTGACTGACGGCACACGGCTCGAAGTCGAATTGAAGGACGGGAAAAAACTCGTTTGCTACGCAGCAAATATTATTGAAATTGATTGGATCGATGCGACCTATGTGTTTCCTCAGATGACGGCGGGCAAGATCGACGAGGTCTCCAGTCCGAAGCCGAAAGAGGGTGGCATTCTGGCGAGTCTGCTCCCGACCCTGCTGATGGTGGGCGTGCTCATTTTCGTGATGTATTTCATCATGAACGGCGCGGGCGCCGGCGGGGGAAAGGTCATGCAGTTTGGACGCAGCCGCGCGAAGCTGCACAAAGAGGGCAATGGACCGAAGATCACCTACGAAGACGTCGCGGGTCTGGATGAAGAGAAGGAAGAGCTTTCGGAAGTCGTGGACTTCCTGAAAAATCCGACGAAATACAACGAGCTCGGCGCGCGCATCCCTAAGGGCATCCTGCTGATAGGGCCTCCCGGCACGGGCAAGACCTATTTGTCGAAGGCCACGGCCGGCGAAGCGAACGTCCCGTTTTTCACGATTTCCGGTTCGGATTTTGTCGAGATGTTTGTCGGCGTCGGCGCTTCGCGCGTCCGCGATTTGTTTGAGCAGGCAAAGAAGAGTTCGCCGTGTATCATCTTTATCGACGAGATCGACGCGGTTGGCCGCAGGCGGGGCGCGGGCCTTGGCGGCGGTCACGACGAGCGCGAACAGACTTTGAATCAGCTCTTGGTCGAGATGGACGGTTTCGGTGAAAACTCCGGCATCATTATTTTGGCAGCAACGAACCGCCCGGATATCCTCGACCCGGCGTTGTTAAGACCGGGGCGTTTTGACCGCCAGGTCGTCATCGGCATTCCGGACATCAAGGGCCGCGAAGCCATCTTCCGCGTGCACTCGCGGAACAAGCCGCTTTCCGAAGAAGTCGAGCCCAAGGTGCTCGCGCGCCGGACGCCGGGCTTTACGCCGGCCGATATCGAAAACATGCTGAACGAGGCGGCGCTTCTCACGGCCCGCCGCAACGGACGCAAGATCCGCATGGAAGAAGTCGAGGAGGCGATCACGAAGGTCATTGCCGGTCCGGAAAAAAAGAGCCGCGTGATCAGCGAAGTCGAACGCAAGCTGACCGCCTACCACGAGGCCGGACATGCGATCGTCGCCCGTGTCTTGCCGAATACGGATCCGGTGCATCAAATTACAATCGTACCGCGCGGGCGTGCCGGCGGCTTTACAATGATACTTCCAAAGGAAGACAAATATTATGGGACAAAGGTCGAGATGCAGGAACAGATCGTGCATTTGCTCGGCGGCCGCGTGGCGGAAAAACTGACCTTGCAGGATATCAGTACGGGTGCGAGCAACGATATCCAGCGCGCGACAGATATAGCGCGGGACATGGTGACGAAGTATGGGTTCTCGGAAAAGCTCGGGCCTGTGAATTATAGTTCTCCGGATGAAGTATTTTTGGGACGCGATTTTACTTCGCACAAACAGTACTCGGAAGAAGTTGCGTCCGAAATCGACGAGGAGATCCGGTCGCTGATCGAAGAAGCTTTCGTGACCGGCGAGCAGATCATCGCCGAGCACGTAGATCAGCTGCACGTTGTCGCAAAGGCGCTGCTCGAAATCGAGACGCTTGACGGCGAGCAGTTCGAAAAGCTGTTCACCGGAGAGGTCACGATCGAAGAGTTGGCGGAGCAGGTGCAAAACGAGGGCGTGCGAATCAACGAACGCAATGCGCTCGAGGCCGCCGAGACCGAGCAGATCATCGCGGAAAAATCGGCGGCGTCAGAGATGCCCGAGGACCTTGCAGACGAAGAACTCGAATTGTATGCAGACGACGACGGAAATATATATGATGATGATTTTGAAGAGGAATTCGAAGAGGAAGAGGCCGAAGAAGAGGAGTTCGAAGAGGAAGAGGAAGAGGCCGAAGAGTTTGAAGAGACCGACGAATCGGGCAAGGAAGAATAGCGTACAAAAGTTTAGCGGCGGAGGTGAAACATGGCGAACGAAAAACTTGAAGATCTAAGGAAGAGAAAGGCTGAAATTGCGCTGGGCGGCGGCGAAAAACGCATCGAGTCCCAGCACAAAAACGGCAAATTGACGGCACGGGAGAGGATGGCGATCCTGTTCGATCCCGGCAGTTTTGTCGAGCTCGACGTCTTTGTGCACCATCGTTCGAACAATTTCGATATGGCAAAGACGCATGCGCCGGGCGACGGCGTTGTCACGGGTTACGGACAGATCAACGGCCGCCTCGTCTACGCCTACGCGCAGGATTTCACCGTGCTCGGCGGTTCGCTCGGCGAGTATCATGCAAACAAGATCGTCAAGGTCCAGGAGATGGCGCTGCGCATGGGCGCGCCCATCGTCGGTCTGAACGACAGCGGCGGCGCGCGCATCCAGGAAGGCGTCGCGGCCCTCTCGGGTTTCGGCAAGATTTTCTACAACAACACGATCAGCTCCGGCGTGATCCCGCAGATCTCCGTGATCCTCGGACCCTGCGCCGGCGGCGCGGTCTATTCGCCGGCGATTACGGACTTCATCTT
>JAISJT010000067.1 GCA_031261395.1 Eubacteriales Family XIII. Incertae Sedis bacterium | reverse complement strand
ATCAAGAATCCGCCGCTCTCGCCGTAGGTCCGAATCAGGCTGGCAAACTTTCTGAGCTTCGCACTGTCTGCCAGAGCGTCGGGATTGAAGCGCATGTTAAAGACCGAACCGGCCGTGATTTTGACATGATCCAATTTCGCCACGGAATTGATGCTGGCGGTTGCGCCGTTGACATTTTTGCCCTGACTCGGGGACAGACCGCCATCGGCCAACGGCAGACCGGCTTTGTGACCATCCGGCAGCGCGCCTGTCACTTCGCCCATATTGAGACTCATCGTGGCATAGCCCAGATAGGAGTTCGGTTTCGCTCCGGCAAAGGGCTTTTGCGTGGCGGCCAAATCGCTGAATTGAATGAGCACGTCATTCACGATATCATCGACATAGTCGTCATCGTTGCCAAACTTCGGGCATTGCTCGAGAATATGCAGCACCTCGTCTTCGCCCTCGAAATTTTTGTCCAGTGCGTCGATCAGCTGGCTCATCGTGAGCGATTTGTCCTCAAAGACAGCCTTCTTGATGGCGGCCAGCGAGTCGCCTACGTTGACCAGACCGCCGCCGTTGATCGGGTCGGTCCGGTACTCAGAACCACCGGAGATCACATCGACGCATTTTTCGACGCAGCCGTCCATCAGGGCGGACTGGAAGGGAGACGGACAATAATCGGCATAGGCCTTCCGGGCCAAAATGTGGTAGGGATAGATATCACTGACCACTTTTTCAAGCTGCGCCGTGTAGGCATTCCAGACTTCTTCGTAGGACTTGAACTGACGCGGATCGCCGGTTTCGAGACCGATCAGGTTGCCGGTCATGCGCTGTCGTCCGTTGTTCAGGGCCAGTTCCAGGATCAGCGGCAGGTTGTGCGTATCGCCGGACAAGTCAAGCGAATGGCGCATAACGGTGGGGAAAGTACAGCCGACCACCACGTAATCCCTGGCGTATTCCGGCGGTTTGCCGTCGCTCAGCAGCATCTGGATCGCCGTGTCATCACTGATGAACTTGAACTTGCCGTGCAAATTCTTGGCCACTTCGCAGGCTTTCAGCAAAAACGCGTCCGGCGTGTTGCGGTTGACCCGGATCACGATGTCTTCGCTGGTCAGCCGGACAAGATCCTCGGCATCCAGAACCAGATAGGACAAATCATTGACCGCGCATCGGCCGTGCGGCGTCACGCCGCCCACCGTCAGGTTGGAGATCATCGGGAAACCCGGCGCATTTTTCGCGTTCCAGGTGTCAAAGAAATTGCAGAGTCCGTTCATATTGATCAGCAGACAGGCAAGCAGTTCACGGGCTTCGTCCCGGGTGATCCGGCCTTCTTTGATATCATTCTCATAAATCGGAAGCAAATACTGGTCGATCCGGCCAAAACTCATACCCATGCCCCAGCCTTCGAGCATCAGGGCCACATAGGTGAACCACATGGACTGCACGGCTTCGTGGAAATTCTGAGCGGGATATTCGGGAACCCTGGCGCAGACTTCCGAGATTTTTTCCAGTTCGGCCTTGCGCACCGGGTCTTTTTCCTGCTTGGCCATATCGGCGGCAAGATCGGAATACCGTTTGGCAAAAGCGATCAGAGCGTCGAGCGTGATCGTGACCGCATCCAGCCAGACCAATTTCTCGGCCTTGTCCGGCACATCTTCGCCGTCAAGCCGGATCCTCCGCTCCGCCACATCCTCTTTGATCGCTTTCAGTCCGCGCGCGACGACGGCGTCCACGCCAGGGCTGACGTGACATCTGTGCTGTCCGTCGGCAGGCGCGCTGATCGGAACATAGGTAATGCCGATTTTGTCGGCCATATCCTGCGGGATCTGGCTGATCCACTTTTTGAACGCGCTCTTATCATCCCAATAAGGAACGAACGCGGCCATTCTTTTGGCGTCCGCCTCGGAAATCTGCTGGAACGTATCCCATTCCCTGGTGGACATATCCGCGAGTGCATCGAGATACCATTTGTTATTGACTTCCACGATCAGGGGAGCGCCGCGCCGTTTGCTGGTCGCTCTGCCGACAATCAGCTCATCGTCAAAGATGAGAACAGACATCTCCTTCAGGACCTTTTCCTGCGCCAGAGCTCTGCGAATCACCGCCGGCTCACCTTCGGTCTCCTGATAGGACTTGGTATAGAGTTCACCTCGCTCCACGCACACTTCAGGCGGGCGAATCATGGCCTCTCTGAGTCGTTCGATTCTTTCGTTTCCCTTGCTGCTCATCTCCGGTATTTCTCTCCTTTCCACTGTTATGATTGCATCTTTCTCATTGTAAGAAATTCGTTTTTGCATGAATTCGCTTGTAATGTACTACGCCCGGTCAGACCGGGGAATGAACTTTATACCAACATTACCGTTAATCAATAGTTAACGGACAAAAGCGATGCCGTAGGAAGCGCTAATAGATAATCTGTTCATCTTCCAGCTTTTCCAACTCCTCTTTGGACATTCCCAGCAGACCGCAGAAGCATTCTTCATTGTGTTCTCCCATCAGCGGACTGCGTTCCCAGACCTTGGCGGGCGTCTCCGAGAGTTTCCACGGCGGGCTGATCACGTTTTTTGTCCCCATGACCGGATGCGCGAGTTCGATGACATTGCCCCGTGCAAGGGTATGGGGATCCGAGAGCAATTCCTCGGATGAGAACGACGGCATCGCCGCCACGCCGGCGTTCTGCAGCAGCGTCATTACTTCGTAAGCCGTATAGCCGCGCGTCCACGCCGAGATATGCTGATCCAATTCGGCCCGGTTCTTCCGGCGGCTTTCCGCATCGGCATAGGCTTTCTCTGCGGCCCACGCAGGATTGCCCATGACACGGCGAAGCGCTTCCCATTCTTCCTCCGTGGCCACGGCGATGCTCACCCATTTATCGTCGCCCTTGCAGCGATAGACCTGATGCGGCGCCATCACAGCATCCTGATTTCCGCACCGGGCCGGAGACCGTCCGTTCAGGGAATACTCCATCAGCTCGGAGCCGACTAGCGTGCTGATACAATCGGAGGAGGAAAGGTCAATGAACTGGCCTTCGCCGGTGTTATTGCGATGGATTAGCGCGATGAGCAGCGCCACCGCGGCAACCGCTCCGGCTCTCAGATCCATATCTCCGCTCCCGGTATTGGGTTCGTCATCCTCATAGCCCATGAGATAAGCCAGACCGCCAAAGGAAGCGAAGATGGGCGCGTAACCGGCATATTTTCCGTAAGGGCCTCCCGCGCCGAAACCCGACGAGGAAAGCATGATGAGATCCGGTTTCGCCTTGGCGAGGTCGTCATAGCCCAGTCCCAATTTGTCCATCACGCCGGGACGCATATTTTCGACGACGATGTCGCTCTTCGCTACGATTTTCTTTGCCAGTTCGATGCCCTGCGGACTTTTCAGATTCAGGGTGACGCTCTTTTTGTTCAGGTTGATGTTGTTAAACAGGGGAGATCCGTCACAGTTTGCGGAATCCTCATACTTTTTGACGGAATTGAGCCGCATCTCGTCGATCCGCGTCCGGCTTTCGATCTTGATCACTTCCGCGCCCAAAAAAGAGAGCAGCATCGTAATGTAAGGTCCGGCAAAAACCCAACCGAAATCTACAACTTTTATTCCATCCAGAGCTTTCTTTTCCATTTCCGGACTTTCCCTTTCTTTTAAATAACGCCGGTCTCCTTAAGCCTTGCCAGCTCCTGTTCGGAGTATCCGAGACGGCCTCCGTACACTTCTTCGTTGTGCTGCCCCAAAAGCGGCGCGCCGGCATTGCCCTGCGGGGGTGCGTTCTTCACCTTGTAAGGCAAACCGGGGTACAGATGCTTGCCGGCCCGCGGATGGTCGATTTCCACAAAAAAGTCCCGGGCTTTCAATTGCGGCGAACGAAACACCTGCTCCGCCGAACAAACCGGAGCGCAGGCTGTACCTTCGGCCTGTATCCGAAGGAAGAGATCTTCGGTATCGTATTTCAGCGCCTCTTCGCACAGGGAAGCGTTTAACTGATCAAAATTTTCAACTCTCAGGTTGCTGTCGCTGAAAATCTCCTGCTTTGTCCAGTCCGGATTGCCGAGGGCTTTGCACACCCCGTCCCACATCTTTCCCGGATTCAGCACCACCTTGATGTAACCGCCGTCCCGGCAGCGCAGCATCGTATCGTGCGTATCCCGGACAAGGTTTGCCTTCACCCGGGTCACGCTCTTCCCGTATTCGTAGTAGCGGATGAGGTTTTGCCGCTCGATCGTCATCTCCGCCTCTTGCTTGGAGATATCGATATGCTGCCCGGTCCCGCCGGCATAACGCCGCCAATAATAGGCGCCCAGAATCCCGAAGGCCGCACAGGCGCCGATGTCATATTCCCCGAGATAACCGCCGCCTTTGACGGGCTCTCGGTCCGCGTTCGGCGAGCCGGCCGGCAGCAGATAACCGGCGCCGCTGGCGTGAAAGGTATTGAGATAATAAGCCTTATAGTCACGGTAGGGTCCATCCTGCCCGAAAGGCGTGATGGAAGCCATGATGAGACCGGGATTCACCTGTTTGAGCGCTTCATAGTCCAGTCCCATTCTTTGCATCGCACCCGGCGCCTGATCCTCCACCAGGATATCCGCGTCCGCGATGAGTTTTTTGAAAATATCACGGCCCGACGGGGATTCAAGGTTGAGCGTAACACCCAGCTTGTTGGTATTGTTATACAGGAAGAGTCCGGAAAGCTCCGGGTTGGGATCATCGCCCAAAAACGGGCCTCTTCTTCGTGCCTCGTCGCCCTCCGGCGTCTCGATCTTGATTACTTCGGCGCCGACGTCAGAAAAATATTTGGTGCAGTTGGGTCCCGCTACAAAACTACAGTACTCGATTACTTTTACCCCGTTCAAAGGTCCTTTTACCATCCAAATCACTCCTTTCTCTACGGAATATTGTATGTTCGGGAAGCCCGCAGCTTGTTTTCATTGGGCATTGTACTACTCGCGGGCCAAACCGCGAATGAACATTTTAGAAACCCGGCGTTAACCAGTTGTTGACTTTATTCGGCGAAGAAGGTAACCGTTCCGGGGCTAAATTGCGTGACAGAGGAGACTGCGGGAGAAATTTTGCCGTCTTCCCCGAGGGGATACGTTACGAGCTCTTTCCCGGAAAATGCCGCGACGATCAGGAAGCGCCCGTCGGGGGATACGGCGCAGCCTCTGCCGCCATCACAGGCATTCTCAAAAACCTGAATCAGGGTGAGCCGGCCGGTCTTCTCCTCGATCTCGTATACGGAAATCACATTCACCTGCCTGAGGATCGTATAGAGATAGCGACCGGATTTTCCTATACAGATATCGGACTGCACAGCGCCTTCCGGCGGCGTGATATACGCCGGCAGCGCAGCGGCCGTACACACAGGCTCCAGTCTGCCCGCCTCGTCGTATCGAAAAGCGCTGACAATGGTTTTGTGTTCTTTATTGACGAATAGATAGGGCAATACGGGATGGAAGGCGCTGTTTCGCGGCGCCGATCCGGGTGTGCGATGATAGGGGCTTCCCGCGCACAGAACGATCTTTTTTTTGTCCTCATCGAGTTTGAACATGTATATTTGATCGCCGCCCTTGTCGCAAACCGCGTACAAGGTTCCGGACGGAGACCGCTGAATGGAATGCGCGTGCGG
>JAISJT010000060.1 GCA_031261395.1 Eubacteriales Family XIII. Incertae Sedis bacterium | reverse complement strand
GGTCGCCCACGGGGCAATGCTTGCGCGCCTCTTTGTCACGGCGTTTTTCCTCGCGCTTTTGCTTGTAGGTCTGCTTCGCGGGGACAGCCTGCACCGGCGGCCCTCCACCCGCCACCTGTTCGACAGGGGGCGCCTCGCCCAACTGCTGCTGGGCGTTTTGCAGCAAGAGCAGGTTTGCCTTTTGGCGGGTGACGATACGTTCCTGCTCGACTTCCCGCCGCTGCTCAAGTGTTTGTCCCTCCTGCGTGTCCCACGATTGCAGGGAGTTCAGTTGTTGCTGCAGGGTCTGTTCGGTCTGCTCGGTGATGATGACAGGTTCGGTTTCCTCTTTCTTGTCCAAGATGACGGGACCGTCTACCATGGTGACATCTCCTTTCGGTTATCTGTTTGCGGCGGGCACCGAAAAGGGCACGTCGCGGCGATAGGCGAACGAAATGGACTGCGCTGCAGGCAGCACCGCCTGCAGCAGTTCGGCGGATGTGTTGTTCACCGTTTGTACCGCAAAAGGCGTTTCCGGCGGGTATTTTTTTTCCGCCAAACGGCACGCGCGGCGGAACATCACGGGGATATGCACCGGATTTTCCGCATAGACGCACGACAGCGTAAGCAGTCCCCCGCAGGAAAAATCAAACGAGAGAAACGACGCGATGCGTTTGCCATCCATCACGCACACGCTGATGTCCTTTTCCGTTTTGTCATCATACAGCGGGTACTCGGGCAGGGGAACATCCAAACGCTCGGCCCTTTTCGTCATCTCCGCGAGATACGCCTTCGGCACCTCCGCAAAGGAGGATATCGCATCGGACTTCTCGCCGCCGCTCACAAAAAACGGTGTAGCGGCAGCTTCGCCCAAGGTCGAGAGGAAGATTGTTCCGGCCTCTTCCTCCTGCGCGGTGAAACCCAGCGCGGTCAGAAAGGGGGCAAGTTCCTCGTGTTCCGGCCTTGTGACGGTATAATAGACGGTGAGGGTGCGCGCGGCATCGTCCTCCGTCTTTTCGAGCAGGGAGAGATAGGCTTCCAGCAAGCGCCGCCCGCCTCCGCGCCGCCTATACTCCGGTGCGACATAGAGAGAGGAGAGGACGAAGCTGTCGTCTGTCAGATAGCCCGCCGCCGCGCCGCAGGCGGCGCCTTCCTCCACAAGCGCCAATGCGGTGAGCGGTTCGCCGGCCTCAATTGCGGACACGGCATTTGGAAGCAGTAATGTGTGGAAATAGGAAAAATTCTCCTGCGTAATACAGCCTGTTTGCATATCCAAGTTTTCCTTTCGTACGCCCGCATTTCATCAATGTCTTTCACGCCTACCAGATTGTAATATATTTTACCCGTACTATAAAGAAAAAGGCGAAATTACTTTAGTACTTTAGTAATTCTTTAAAATTGGAATTAATTTGTCTGCTTGAAAAAACCGGTGTGATTGTGTGGTATTATATTTGAACTGGTTGAGAGATATGACAAAGAAAGTTTAAAATGAATTATCTTCGCAATCTTTGGAAATCGCGGGACGAATTGTCCGTGGGGAATATCCGGAAGGCATATGTTCCTTATATGCTCGTCTTTCCGCTTGGGATCATGCTGTCCGATGTTTTGTATCATGACTGGGAAACCGAAATCTTTGGCGTGGATTCCATTTTGCTGCAGATTTTGGTATATGGTTTTGCCTGGCTGCTTTGTACGTTCCTTCCGAAGAACAGCATCCCGTATGCGCTGCGCACCGCATTGATTGCCGGAGCGGCGCTGGTTGTGCCGACCGTTTTGCTGGCAAACAGCGGGGCGACCGGGTTGATATTGATTGCGGCTTTTCAGTTTTGCATCGGTGTGACTGCGGCCTGCGGATTTTTCATCTTTAGTTATGTCCTTAGGAATGCGGAGCGGTGGATGGCTACTGTCATCATTGGCTTGTATTACGGTATTGCCTGGGGCCTGTACGAGGTCGGTTCGGTCAAGGAGTTCACGATCACCGTGCTGCCGATCATACTCGTTGTTGTCTTTGTCATCGTCATCTTTTTCATCAAGCCGGATACCCTGAAAAATGCAGCTGTGTCTGCGTCTGCATGGAAAAGGGCAAAGACGGACCGGGGCGAATCTTCCGTTGAAAATACGAGTACGGGCCAGACGAAAAAGGGTTTTTATTATGTATTTATTCTCTATGTGGTTTACTATTTTATTAATTTAACGAATTACTTTTTGGAATACGAGCAGGACTATATCGACGATACTTTTTACGGGATCGGCATGATTTTTGGGGTTTTGTTTGTGATTCTGATCCAGCTCATTTTCAATCGCAGCGTGTGGCATTTGTGGAATCTCTATCTGTCTTTGACGGTGATCGGCGTGGTCATCACGGGGCTGGGGTTCGTATTGGATGCGAAGACGGGCTCTTTCATCTATGGGGTCGCGGATAATATCGGCTACCTTGCGGTGCTGTACCTGATCGGCAGCGTGGCGAAGATGGACGGGCGCTACCGATTTTACCGCTGGGCCTGTTTTATCATGTTTGCGCACGACGTGATCCTTTCCCCGGTCATGGATCAGGTGTTCGAAATCGCGCCGGATGCGGACAATGTCATCGCGGTCAGCATCATTTTGGTATCGGTCGTCGTTTGCTTCCTGCTGGCGCCGCTGCTCAACAAGACGATTTTTTCCGCCGAATGGATTGACAATCTCCATGCGCTCGACCTGATGCAATTCGGGGTGCAGATGACGGAAGTGGATGAAATCGACCGCACGAAAAATCTCGGGCTGACGCCGCGCGAAAAACAGATTTTCACGCTCCTGCTGACGGAATTTTCGGCCAAGCAAATCGCGGGCGAACTGAAAATCAGTTCCGCCACCATCAATTTTCACACGACCAACCTCTACCGAAAACTCGGCATTCAAAGCCGCACGGAACTCTTCGCCAAATACGTAGGGAAGCAATAGCGGCATACCTATTAGTTTTACTAGGTAGTCAAGGCGCCCGTTCGGGCGTATTTTTTTCTTGTAATCGTAATCGGGTGTGGAATTGCTGAGGTGAGTTTTTTGACATGCTTGTGCCGTTCACAAAAAAATGCATGGACTGTTCGGAGGAAGATATCTTCTGTTTTGCGTTTTACTGCGACCGCTGCGGTCTGGAATGGCGCAGCGCGCCTGTTCCGTTTTCGCGGGGCGGATTTTCCGAAGTCAAGGATGACGAAGTGCTTGCACTGCTTTGGGCGGACGAGCATCGCGCCGCCTTTGAGCGGGCAAACCGGGAGGCGATGTTTCATTTCAATCATTGCTGCGTTTGCGGGCAGTGGGTTTGCGACCCGTGTTTTCATTTATCGGGAGACGGGCCTACCGATATTTGTATAGGCTGCCGGGATACGGCGGCTGAATGAGCTGTAGTTCGATTCATGTTTTGAAGGGAGTGTGAAAATGGGAAACGATTTATTTGAAGGGCTTGGAGGGCTCGGCGGCGGACTGGGCGGTGCGCTTGGAGGCTTGGTCGGAGGACTGGCCAAATCGGGGCTGGTCCCGCAGGACGACCCGGCTTTCAAATTGCTAAACGCTCAGCAGGAACTCACAGGCCTGCAAAAGCAGGAGAGTGAGCTGCTCGCAGAGGTTGGCCGCAAGGTCATGGGGTCGGCGGGAGCTGCTGATTATCCGCAGGAAGCTGACAAACTGAAACTCATTCGCAGCAACATCATCTCGGCGCAGCAGACGGTGGACGCGATGCAGTCCGAGCAAAAGGCAAAGGAAGAGGCGGAGAAGCAGGCCGTGAATGCGCGGACTTGTCCAAGCTGCGGGCATGAAAATCCCGAAGGCGTCAATTTCTGCCAGGAATGCGGCACCAAATTAGGGGGGACGGCAAAGGCGTTTTGCCCGAGCTGCGGGGCGGAAAATGCGCCGGGTACGCGCTTCTGCGGTTCCTGCGGCGCGAGGATGGGGGAATAGGTCATGGCGACATACAAACAGCCCTGCATTCATTGCGGCACCCTGATTGACCGCGACGCGCGGTTTTGCCCGACCTGCGGATCGCAGAGTCCCTTTGGCTATTTGTGCCCGACCTGTCTGCGGCCGATCGACCGGAGCCAGACGATCTGTCAGGGCTGCGGGAGGTTTTTGCACATCACTTGTCCGATCTGCGGCGGGACGACTTTTGTGGATGAACGCTGCGATGTTTGCGGCACCTACTTTCTCATCAAATGTCCGAACAAGCGCTGCGGCGTCATGCAATTTTTCCAAAATGAGAAATGCACCGCCTGCGGGACAAAGATCAAAGACAAACACCGTGTGCTGACGCCGCCGGTCTCGGCTCAGCAAGCGCCGCCAAAGTAGAGAGGAGGAAAGATCATAATGCTCAAATCATTTACGAGAAACTATCAGGACAATTCGACGGAGGCCGGCTTTCAATTCACGTTCTACTGTGACATCTGCAACGACGGGTACAAGAGCAGCTTCATCGAATCGGAGACCTACAAAAAGGGCAAGCTCATGCGCGGCATCGGGCAGGGCGCGAGTATCCTCGGCAGTCTGGTCGGCGGCCGGGCCAGCAATGTCGGCTACACGGCGGACCGCGCGAGCGGGGTACTCGGCGAGCGTTTCGAAGGCCGGACGCCCGAGTGGCAAAAGGAACATGAGATGGCGTTTGAGCGCGGACAAAACGAAGCGCATCAGCACTTCCATCGCTGCCCGTCCTGCAACCAGTACGTCTGCGACGCCTGCTGGAACGAGGACGCCGGTCTTTGCACGGCCTGCGCACCGCGTCAGGAAGTCTATGTCGCCAAGGCACACGCCGACGCGATGAAGCGCAACATCGACGACGCCGGCGCTGCGGCAACGGTTTGGCAGGGCGAGATCGAAAGCAAGACCACCATCTGCCCAGTCTGCGGCAAGCCCGCCGGCACGGGCAAATTCTGCAACAACTGCGGCGCGCCGATGGATTTGAAAGAATGTCCGAAATGCGGCGCGAAGAACGCATTGACCGTGAAGTTTTGCAATAATTGCGGCACAAACCTGGCGGAAGCCGCCGTGCCCGCAGTTCCGCCCGGACAGTGTCCGTCGTGCGGAGAGCAAAACCCGCCGGGGACGAAATTCTGCGGAAGCTGCGGCGCGAAAATCGGTTTATGAAAGGAGAACGACATGGCATTTTGTACAAATTGCGGAACACAAACAGAGGACGGCGTGAGATTTTGCCCGTCATGCGGTACAGAGATCGGAGCGACCGCAGCTCCGCAGCAAACGCCGCCACAGGCGCCAGAGTCGGCTCAGCCGCAGCAGCCGGTATGGCGCGGCGCACCGCAGCCCGGCGCTCCCACGCCGCAAGGCTACGCAGCGCCCGGACAAGGCGCACCGGGCGGACAGCCGGCCTATGGCGCTCCGTCCGACTGGGCGTCCGACGCTCAGCAAAACAAGGTCTGGGGCGTACTCGCGTACATCCTGTTCCTGATCCCGCTGCTGGCCGGTCCGAAAAATTCGCAGTATACGCGCTATCACACCAATCAGGGGCTATCTTTCTTTATTGTCTGGGTCGTGATCGTGATCGTTCTGAATATCGTTTCCGCTATTGTCACGGCGGCCATGTTCAGCGGCGGGGGTCTCGGATTGCTGTACGGCTACGGCTGGGGCGGTCTGGTGATCTTCAGCATCATAGGGACTGTTCTGGGCATCATCTTCGCAATCATCGGTATCATCGGCATTGTCCACGCCGTGAAGGGCGAGAAGAAACCGCTGCCGATCGTAGGCAAGATCAATATTTTGAAGGTGCAATAGGGAGTGAATACAATGAAAAAATTATGGATCGTGTTGTTGGTTATTGTTATGGTACTGGCTTTTGCTGCCTGCGGCGGGGGCGGGGGCGCTTCGTCCGGCGACGGGGCGGATGCCCCTACGGCGGCCTCGGGCGATGATGGTGCAGCGACCGCCGAAGCCCCGGCGGATACACCGGCAGCCGAAGCGCCGGCTGCGGATACACCGGCCGGAGATGCCGGCAGCGGCGCGGCGATGGCGTCTCTGATCGACTGGATGAAGGGCGGCAAATTCAGCTACGACTTCGAACTGACCTCAGAGGGTCCGGAGGGGTCAACGCACTCGACCGGCAGCATGGCCGCTGACGGCGGCAACATGTCGATCGCACAGATAGCCGAAGTGGAAGGCCAAAAAGTCTCCTCCAAGATCATCATCAAAGACGGCGTGACGTACATCGTAGATGATGCAAGCAAAACGGTCATCAAGATGTCAAACGCCGGGGCGGAAATGACCTCCGGCATGATGACCGATTACACGGGGATCGAGCTGATGAACAGCGGAGAAGGCGAAATCAACGGAAAGACGCTTCCCTATGAGGAATACACGGAATCGGAGCAGGGTTCTACGATCCGCTACTATTTGGACGGCGGCCAGGTCTATGGCTGGGAATCCGAGTACGAGGGATACAAGACCGTGATGATCATCACCAATTCCTCGCAGAATATCCCGTCCGGCGCATTCGACATCCCCTCCGGCTATACGGAAATGAGTTTTTAGGCATGGATGTATCTTCGCTCATGGGCGGGGGAGATCCCGCGCAGGAACCTGCATTTGAATACACCGCGCAGGCTTCTTCGCCTCTCGTGAGCGGCGAGGTCAAGCTGGTCATCGGTGAAAATGCGCTGACTTTCACCGCGCTGTTCGGTGCGGCGGAGATCCCCTTTGCCGAGGTGAATGCACTAACGCTGGCGGACTACGTTGTCACTGTTCGGGCCGACAGCGGGGATCATGTCTTCTCCCGCATGGGCAATTGGTGTCAGCCATTCTATGACGCCATAGTGTATGCCTATAACAAGGCTGTATTGCGTGCGCTGTTTGTGTCGGACGATCCCGTTCTGACAGCGAAGGGCAATTACCGTTATTCGGAAACCGATGCCGTTGGAAACAATATTGCCGTCTCCGGAGCCGCGCCTGTGCAGGTATATGAAAGCAGCGTGGTCTGTCTGCCTCCAGATTTGGGTGCGCGGCGCGTGCCGCTGTGCTTTGTGTCCGGGCTGGATCAGGGGGACTATGAACTCACCTTGCGGCTTGGCTCCGGCGAAAGCTATACCTTCGCCAAGTTGGGCTACGACACAGCGCCCTTCGAGGCGGCGGTGGAAAAACAGATTCGTGCGCTGCGGGAAAAGTCACTGACGGCGGTCAAAGAACTGGATCCGGCGCTGACGGTGGCGCAGGCTTCGCAGCTCGCGGGATTCGTGCCGGAGGGTGCGGCGGCGCCCATCGGCCAGCTCGCCGGGATCGCCCCGTCCTTTGCGGCAGCGCTCGAGGCCAAGATTGCTGAGACCCGCGCCGCCGAAAGCTATGCGGTATTCCGCGATCTCGGCGACCCGGCGCAGATCTATGTGGGCTTCCGCAAGAACGACGCCACGGAAGGAACTGACGGTGCAGGCGGCGGACTGCTAAGCGCCTTGGGCGGCGCGCTGGGCGGCGAAGGTGTAGGCGGCGGACTCGGAGAAGCGCTGGGCGGACTGCTCGGCGGCGGCGGTTCAGCGGCGGACGGCGAAGAGGCGGAACTGCCGCCGCCGGACCCCTACCTGCTATGGCTCATCGCGCCGTCTCCGGACGGGCTATATGCCGCCGTGGAGTTTGCCGAAGCCAACAGCGCCACCTTTGTCTACCGCACGGGCGGTGACTTCCACGCCTTCGCCCGGCAGCTAAACCGCGCCCTCGAAGCCATTGATTTCAAACGCGAAGTGATCCGCTTGACGGACGAGGAGCTCCGCAAGCCCGAAAACACCGACTACTACATGGCGGCCAAACGCACCGCCGCGCTGCAGTTCGTCCGCGCCCACTTCGCCGGGCGCGTGATCCACAGCAACCCAAATGCCTGGAAGCAATCCCTTCAAGAGTATTTCAGAGGCAACAAATGAATTCGAATTTGCCGTCATCTGCGGCCACCGCCGCCTCTGTCATCCCAGGCGCCGCCGCCTCTGTCATCCCGGGCGCCGACCCCTCTGTCATCCCGGGCGCCGACCCGGGATCCATAGATAATATTTAGCAAGCAAAGTAAAATACCTTCGGCAAATCACTTTGCGCAAAATGACGTTTTTCAGAAAAGTTCTTTGAACAGCAGTTTATCTTGAAGCTAATAATAGTCGCCCGACAAATTCGAATTTACACCTCTGTCATCCCCGCGAAGGCGGGAATCCAGTTATAATTCATCCCGCATGAAAGGCGCAGTGCCGCCACCGGCGAATTTACCGGTCGGAGTATACAACAAATGTTGTTTTTTCTTGTGATCCCCACGAATTCACGTTTTATTGCCTAACACTCAGGAGTATTTCTCTTGTGAACCCTTGATATTCACACATTAAAGCCTCTAAAATGTGATTTTGCATACATAACAAGAGAATTTACAAAGTAAGCCCTAAAAGAATGTCTCAGTTTGCC
>JAISJT010000058.1 GCA_031261395.1 Eubacteriales Family XIII. Incertae Sedis bacterium | reverse complement strand
GAAGGCAAGGCGAAAATCGCCGGCGGCGGCGTGCGTGACGTGACCATCGTCGATCTGCCGGGCATCTACTCGCTGGCGCCCTATTCGCCCGAAGAAATCGTCACGCGCGATTTTCTCGTCAAAGAACATCCCGACGGCATCATCAATATCGTCGACATCATGAACATTGAGCGCGGTCTCTATCTGTCCCTGCAGCTGATGCAGATGGGCATCCCGATGGTGATTGCGCTGAATATGATGGATGAACTGCAGCAAAACGGCGGCAGTGTCGATGTGGAGCGCATGCAAAAAGATATGGGGCTGCCGGTCGTGCCAATCTCTGCGGCAAACGGAGACGGGGTCGAAGAGTTGCTCGAGCGAACCGTTGCGGTGGCAATACACGGCACAAAACCGGAATGGCGGGATTATTGTACGGGGCCCGTGCACAGAGCCATCCACGGCGTGCGGCATCTTATTGAAGATCATGCGCAGGCAATCGGCATCCCTGACGGTTTCGCGGCGACCAAACTCATCGAGCGCGACGAGCCCTTGTTCAAGGCGCTGCATCTGACCGACCACGAAGCGCATACCATCGAAGAAGCGATCCTCGATATGGAAACCGAATACGGCAGCGACCGCAAGGCGGCTATCGCAGATATGCGCTACGCCTTTATCGGCGACGTCGTCGCGCATTCCATAGTCAAACCGCATATGACGATACAGCACAGCCGCAGCATCCGCATTGACTCCCTGCTGACGCACAAATACCTCGGCATCCCCATCTTTCTGGGGATCATGCTTTTGATTTTCTGGCTGACCTTCGGGCTGATCGGCAGCGCGCTTTCCGACGGCCTCAGCAACCTGATAGCCCTGCTTGGCGAGGCTATCGCAGACGGCATGGCGGCGGCAGGGATCAACCCCATCATGCAGTCCCTCGTCAGCGACGGTGCGTTTGCGGGCGTGGGGTCCGTCCTCTCGTTCATCCCTA
Organism: Eubacteriales Family XIII. Incertae Sedis bacterium; assembly: GCA_031261395.1. Lineage (GTDB taxonomy): Bacteria > Bacillota > Clostridia > Peptostreptococcales > Anaerovoracaceae > WRMW01. The sequence goes on along the minus strand of JAISJT010000058.1, from coordinate 3,409 downwards.
TGATCGTCCTCATGTTCCTTTTCATGTCACTGCTCGAAGACAGCGGCTATATGGCGCGCGTCGCCTTTATCATGGACCGGCTGCTGCGCAAGATCGGGTTGTCGGGGCGGAGTTTTGTCCCAATGCTGCTCGGCTTTGGCTGCTCCGTGCCGGCAATCATGGCGACAAGGACCCTTTCGAGCGAGCGTGACCGCAAGATGACGATCCTGCTCACGCCCTTTATGAGCTGCACGGCGAAACTGCCGATCTACGCAGTATTCACCGCCGCCTTTTTCGAGCACCACCGCGCACTCGTGATGATTTCTCTCTACATCCTCGGCATCGTGGTCGGCATCCTCGTCGGTCTGTTGTTCAAAAAGACAGCTTTTCGCGGCAAGCCCGTCCCCTTCATTTTGGAATTGCCGCACTACCGCATGCCGGACGCACGCAGTGTCGCCCAGCTGCTTTGGATACGCACGAAAGATTTTCTGCAGCGCGCCTTCACAATCATCTTCGTGGCGAGCATCGTGATTTGGTTCCTCCAGTCCTTCGATGTACGCTTCAATCCGGTCGAATTTGGAGAAGACAGCATGCTGGCCGCGATCGGCACCGCCATAGCGCCCGTCTTTGCACCTCTCGGATTTGGCAACTGGTTTTCGTCCACGGCCCTCCTCACGGGATTCATGGCCAAGGAAGCCGTCATCAGTACGATGGCCGTCCTGACCGGACAGACCGGTGCCCTTCTTCCTGTAAGTTTGGGCGCTCTATTCACCCCATTGACAGCCTATGTATTTCTCGTTTTCATCCTGCTCTACACGCCCTGTGTTGCCGCCATCACCGTGGTTCGCAAAGAAATGAACAGCACGCTGATCGCGCTTGGCGTCGTCGTCTTTCAGTGCGTGGTGGCCTGGATCTGCGCGTTCATCGTCTATCGCATCGGACTGTTATTGTTCTAAGAAATTTTCTTTGTTTCAATTTTGAATGAGCATACGGTACAGGATCGCCTGCAATTCCTCGATGATGATAGGCTTTGAGATATGTCCGTCCATGCCTGACGCCTCGCTGGCATCGCGGTCTTCCTGCATCGCGTTTGCCGTCATGGCGATGATCGGCACATGCGAAGGATGGGCCTCCGGTTCCGTCCGGTTCCGGTTTGTCTCGATGCCGCGTATCCTGCGCGTCGCCTCCAGCCCGTCCATCACCGGCATACGGATATCCATGAAGATCAGATCATAATCTTTTTGCAGGAAGGCCTCCACGCCCTCCTCGCCGTTTTCTACCATATCCGTTTCAAATCCCATTTCGGACATCAGCGCCTTGGCGATCTCCCGGTTGATATCGTTGTCCTCCACGACCAGCACCGTGAAACCTTCATAGGACTGCAAGGCGGCGGCGTCCGGTGTCAGATGCCGGTTCCCGGCCTCCCCGTCATAAGGGGCAAACAGGACGTAGAAAGAAAAGTCGCTGCCGCCGCACGGCTCGCTGGTCACGGTGATACCGCCGCCCATCAGCTCCACCAGCGCCTTGCTGATCGAAAGCCCAAGTCCCGTGCCGCCAAATTGGCGCGCCGTGGAGCTGTCCGCCTGAGTGAACGGAGTGAAAACATGCGCAGCCTGTTCGGCGTCCATGCCGATTCCCGTGTCCCGCACAGAACAATCGATACGAAGATCTCCGTCCGCCGTTGTCTGCGCCCGGATCGATAGAGTGATCGACCCTTCTTTCGTAAATTTCACTGCGTTGCCAAGCAGGTTGAGCAAGACCTGTGAAAGGCGCAGCCCGTCACCGATCGCCATATCCGGCACGGATTCATCTTTCAAAATCACAAGATCCAGATCTTTTTCGCTGACTCTGGGACGGATCAAATCGCCTATATTCTCAATGACTTCACCAAGGTCAAACGGTCTTCTCTCGAGCTCCATCTTGCCGGCCTCAATCTTTGAAAAGTCCAGGATATCATTGATAATGCCCAAAAGCAGCGAAGCTGAAGAGTGTATCTTGTCGAGATATTCCATGCGCTGTTCTTCCGTCTTTGCGTTTTGAGCCATATGCGTCATGCCGAGTACACCGTTCATCGGCGTCCGGATCTCATGGCTCATGCGCGCCAGGAAGTCGCGCTGCGCCAGATTGGCAGCCTCGGCCATCAGCAGCGCTTCATGTTCCTTGTGCGCCTGCGCTATGTCCGCCACCATCGTATTGATGCTGTCAACCACTTCCCCCAGCTCTCCATTGGCCTTTTTCAGCACTTTGGTGTGGTCGGAACTCAGCTCACGGACGCCTTTGACGATCCTGTTCACATCGCGCATGGTCCGCCTTGACAACAGGATAGCGATGGTCACCGCGATCACATAAAACGCGCAAATCAGGAGCAGTATCCCCTGCGTCACCTCGTTGAATTGTTTTTCGATGTCCGTAGTGAGTTCGTTGGCCCAGGTATAGCCTATCACCTCACCGTTTTTCTCGATCGGGAACATGGCATTCATGATCTTGCCGCGTACCATCGCGCCACTGCGCACAGATGATTTGTTTTCGCGCATCACCGTTCGCCCCGGATGATTTTCCGCGATCGGAGTCCCGACGGTTTCCTGAAATTGCGAAGAAGGCCCGTAGGCCACGATAGCATCCAAATCCCGCGAATAATAACCAACACCAAGCCCCGTATATGCGGCCGCGAGCTCGTCCGGCACCGTCTTCAATTCTTCGTTGAGCACTGCTATTTTCTCCTCGTGTGAGGCATCCAAGGCTCCGTGTTCCGCCAAAATATCTTCATAGGTGCGGTCGCCAAGATTGATGACGAGATACTCGGCAAAGGCAGTCAGTTTTTGTTCTTTTTCCTTTGTGATGGTGGTCTGGGATACATAGCGAATAGAAAACCATGAGACGACCAAGGTCAGCGTCATGAACACCAATAGGATCGCGACGATTTTCCCCTGAACAGAATATCCTAACAGTCGTTTCATCTTTATCTTCCGTCCAAATCCATTCCTCTTGCATGGTGCAAACCGACGATAGCGAACGAAAATGGAGCGGATGAAGGGAATCGAACCCTCGTAGTCTGCTTGGAAGGCAGATGCACTACCATTGTGCTACATCCGCAAATGCAAATTGACAAAATGTCGCCATATAAAAGTTGATTATACCAGTTGCCCCATTTCTCTGCAAGCACGTTTTCCGTCCGCATTTGTGATTCGAGTACCTCAGTGTCGATTCAGATGAACAAACTGAAATTTGCACCCCTTGTCATCCCCGCGAACCTCTGTCATTCCCGGGCGGCGGCGAAGCCGCCGGTGACCCCGGGCTTGACCCGGGGGAACGTAACCCTGGGAATCCAAGGTGGTCATCCACCATAGATTCCCCAAGACTGCGATGGGGATCTTTGCGCAAAGTGACGACAATTCGAGTTTTTGCACTCTCTTATGACGTTTTTCTCGTA
>JAISJT010000135.1 GCA_031261395.1 Eubacteriales Family XIII. Incertae Sedis bacterium | reverse complement strand
ATTCCCGGGCGATTGCGAAGCAATCGGTGAGCCGAAGGCGAACGTAACCCTGGGAATCCACGGATATGACTACCATGGATTCGCCGATCAAGTCGGCGAATGACAGGGGAGTGAACTGTTTCTTCTTGTGTTTACTATTTGATCAGCAGGATATCGGGGTTGTTCAGGACTTGTGAACTGTAGAGAAAGAGGACGTCTGCGCCGGGCGGGAAGGTGACGTGCTGGTCCAGGATGCGGCTGTCGATGTAGCGCAGGTCGATCAGGGTGACTTTGCTGTAGGGGCCGAGGAAGAGCGGTGCGAGCGAGGAGCCGAAGGAGTCGCGAAAGAGGATTAGCTCGCGTCCGTTATGGGAAGTCTCAAGGACGATCAGCGGCTGCGGGCCTTTCAGGAAAAAATTGTAGGGGTCGCCGCCCGAAAGCGCCGAAAAATCATACAGCGGGCCTTCTATCATCACACCACTGGCCGGATCAAGATAGGTGACACGCACGGACGCATCCGTCAACGGCACATAGGTCAGGTAGTCGGGCGGCATCGGCATGGCGAGCTGACCGGCATAGACGCCCAAAAATTGGCCGGCTGTTTGCACCTCATCGGCCCGGTCCGGCGGCGCAAACGCCATCCGGACCGGTGGGATGAAACCCATCCCGGCGCCAAGGGCATCCATCACGCCGGCGAGCTGCGTCTGGCTCCAGTGCAGATCCGTACGGTAGAAGTCCTCGCCGGTCAGGGCGCCGGCCAGATCGATCTGCGTGAGATCCGGAAGTTCTTCTGCAAAAATACGACGCGCCAAGTTCTCGTCAAAGCCGGGCATCCACTTCCCTGCGTAAATACTTTTGTCAGGTACAAACGCCGCATAGACGTTTTGCTCGCTGAGTCTTTCGGCGAGAATGCGAATCTTTGCGCAGGATCTGCGCCAGGCATCCTCGCGGATCTTGTCAAACTTTCCGGCGCCGGAATCGCCCAGATACAGACCGCTCTTGTCGGACTGCAGGAAGGCGCGGAAGACGGTTTCCGCCCGCAGCGTGCGCAGGGACTCGCGCAGGGCGAAGCTGTCGGCCGCCCAGGTTTCAAAATCACCCATGTACTCCGCCGAGGCAAACGAATCCGCGGTCAGTTCCGGCAGCGTTGCCAGCGGCCGGCGTTCGCTTTCCGAGACCGCAGGCGGTGTGATGACACGGTTCAGCACAAAGAACCCGCCGAGGACAATGACGAAGACGGCGATTACCAAGATCGCATGAAGCCGCTTGTCATTCGTTTGCTTTTCGTTCACGGAACCGTCCTCCCCTTAGAACCTGAAGTAGATAAACGGGTTGAAGGATCCGTCTACTAAGAACGCCGTGACCGTGATGAGGATGACGGCGAGAAAGACCGGCTCGGCCACCGTCCTGACACTTGCGCCCTTTGCGGTTCCGAAGACCGCGCCGGCGAGGCGGGCCGGGAGCGGGGTGGCGCCTATGCCGGCGGCTATCAGCGGGACGAGGTAGCTGCGCAGATAGTACAGGGACTCAGGCCCGACTTTTACATCCGCGCCTGCGCCGAACATCAGGCCGAGCCGCCCGGTCGCCTCGGCCAACGTCGCGGCGTCGAAGAAGACCCAGCTGACAAGGAAGCAGAGGATCACAAACAGGTGCGACAGGATCGGCAGGCGCGCAAGGATCCCTCCGATCGCATATTTTTCGAGCAGCAGGATCGCCGCATAGAACAGACCCCAGAGGATGAAGTTCCAGCCAGCGCCGTGCCAAAATCCCGTCAGGAACCAGACGAGCAGGATGTTGAAGATATGCCGCGCCGGCGTGACGCGGTTGCCGCCGAGCGGGATGTAGACATAGTCGCGAAACCAGCTGGACAGCGAGATATGCCAGCGCCGCCAAAAATCCGTGACGCTCGCGGCGATATACGGATAGTTGAAATTTTCGGGAAAGCGAAACCCGAACATGCGCCCGATGCCGATCGCCATATCGCTGTAGCCCGAGAAGTCAAAATAGATATGCAGCGCGTAGGCGACCACATAGAGCCACACGAAGAGTACCGATGACTCGTCGCTCGCCTTGTATATCGCGACCAATTCGCCGAGCACATTGGCGATCAGGACCTTCTTTCCGAGGCCGATCACAAAACGCCGGATGCCGTCTGCAAAATCGCTGAGCGTCGTCCGCCGCCGTCCGAGTTCGTTTTCGATTTGGACATAGCGGACAATGGGCCCGGCGATCAAAGGCGGAAAGATCGTGACGTAGGTCGCAAAGGACAGGAAATTGCGCTGCACGTTGGCATTGCCGCGATACAGATCGATATCATAGCTGAGGATCTGAAAGGTATAGAAGCTGATCCCGATCGGCAGCGCGATCTTCAGCGCGGCCAGCGGAACCCCGATCAGCAAGGAAACGTTTTCAATGAAGAAGTCCGCATATTTGAAAAAGCCCAGCGCCGCCAGGGAGACGACTATGGCGCAGACCAAGGCGGCCTTCGCCTTCCGCGGCTGATCCCGCCATTTCTCGATGAGCAGTCCGAACACCCAGCCACAGGCGGTCTGCCCCAGCATCACCAGCACAAAGACCGGCTCGCCCCACATATAGAAGACGATGCTCGCTGCCAAGAGTACCGCATTGCGCAGCGCCGTACTGCCGTGCGGCATCGGCACGAGGAAATACACAATCAATACGACAGGCAGGAAATAATATAGAAAAGTGACGCTGGAAAACAGCATGACCCGCTCCGGCTACCCGAGGAGCAGTCCGCCTCCGCCGCCATCGCCGCTGTCCGCCGGCTTTTCATAAAATACATTCGGCGCCGTGGCATTGTCCTGCGCGAGCGACTTGAAAGCCGCGGCCAGCGCGTCGGTTTGCTCCTTCCCGCCAACGGCGAGCAGGACGTAGGACCCGGAGACGCTTGTCAGCGATTGTTCGGGGAAGACGCAGATCCACTTGCCGGAATCAAAGCCTTTCGCAACGAGCGCCGCAACTTCGCCCGCGGCCCCCGCATCCGCAGCCTTGATCAGGGCGACCTCGAAGGCCTGCGCATTGATGGCCGCCGTTGACACGGACGCTTGCGCAACATACTTTTTGAATTCATCCGCCGTCAGGCCGATCAGGCCCTGCGCCGACTCCTCCGTCACCTCGTCCTGAAAGGTCGCCGGGATTTCGGCATCCGCATCATTGAACAGCTGCGAGATGATGCCCCCGGTATCGCCCGACAGGGTATCCGTCTGTGCAGTCGTACCACTGCCCAAACCGTCGTCTAAGCCTGCACCGCCGCCGGAGCCCGAGCCCCCGCCACAGCCCGCAAAAAGAAATACTGCGAGCAGTGCCATTATTATTGTAAAAATTCTCTTTTTCATGACAATCCCCCGGGGGCAATGTTTTCGTCTGTGCGGCGATCGATAAAGTAATTGCTGCCGGCCATGGTCTTGAGCTTCTTTTTGACCTCGGCCGCGATGTCGCCAACCTCGACGGCTGTGTTGATCTCGCGCCGCTCGTTGGTGATGACGGCAAGCGAAATCGTCATCAGAGGGAAGGTATCCCGCTCGCCTTTGCGATTTGTCGTCGTGATATAGCCGCTGTTGCGATCGTTCTCGTTGTAAAAATTGAGCACCTTTTCGTCAAAATCTGCAATGATTTCTTCGCAGACTTTGCTCACCTTGTCCGGTGTTGTGACGACCAGAAAATCGTCGCCGCCGATATGCCCCACAAAATCTTCCGAATTGCCCCAGAGCGCGACCTGGTCGCGGAGGATGTCTGCCGTCAGGATGATGATGCGGTCGCCGTTTGAAAATCCGTAGACGTCGTTGTAGGCTTTGAAATTGTCAAGGTCGCCGTAGATGACCGCGAAGCCGAAGCCCTTCGTGATGCGGCTTGTGATCTCGCGCTGGATCTCGAGGTTTCCAGACAGGCCGGTCAGCGGGTTTGCGTTGCGGTTGCGGTCGATGCGGCGAAAAATATTCTTGATGCGCGATAGCAATTCACGCTCATTGAAAGGCTTTTTCACATAATCGTCTGCGCCGAGTTCGAGACCGACGAGCACGTCTTCCTGGGCATCTTGCGAAGTGATCATGATGATCGGCATGAGGTTGTTGCTTTCGGAGTCGCGCAGGATACGGCAAATCTCGAAGCCGCTGTAATCGGGCATGACGATATCGAGCAGGACGAGATCCGGCTTTTCGCGCTTGACCATGTCAAGGCCTTCAGCACCCGTTCCTGCTTCAAAGACCTCATACTCCTTGCTCAGCGACAACTTGAGTTGTCCCCTAAAGAAGGGGCTGTCATCAATTAACAGTATTTTCTTTGACATTCTATCTTCGCCTCAATTCCGTATGCGGTATTATACCTCAAACGTTGACAGAGACGCAAACAATTATTACAATTTAACCAGCAAACACCAAGGTACCGGGACGAGGCGCCCGGACTTTAGGAAAGGAGCCCTATCATGAAACACACCGTTTCCACTCTTCGGCAGCAGCAGCTGAATGGCGACAAGATCTGCATGCTGACCGTCTACGACTACTCCACCGCAAAACTCATGGATCAGACCGGCGTCGAGGTTTTGCTCGTCGGCGACTCGCTCGGCAATACCATCCTCGGGTATCCCGACACCTTGTCCGTCACCATGGAAGATATGATCCACCACTCGGCGGCCGTAGCGCGCGGGGCGCAGGACGCATTGGTCCTGACAGACATGCCCTTCATGAGTTATCAGACATCTGTCTACGATGCGGTCGTCAATGCCGGGCGGCTTGTCAAAGAAGGCCGCGCGGAGGCCGTCAAGCTCGAAGGGGGACGCGATTTCTGCCCCCACATCGAGGCGATCGTCCGCGCACAGATCCCCGTGTGCGCCCACCTCGGACTGACGCCGCAGTCGGTCAATGCTCTCGGGGGCTACAAAGTGCAGGGGAAGGACGAAGCAACCGGCCTCAGACTTGTGGAAGACGCGCTTGCCGTCGAAGCGGCCGGCGCCTTTATGCTCGTACTCGAATGCGTACCGTCAGACCTCGCCGCCTTCGTCACAAAGCAGCTGTCCATCCCCACGATCGGCATCGGCGCGGGGCCGGGAACGGACGGGCAGGTGCTCGTCTATCAGGACATGCTCGCGCTGTACGGCGGCAAGTCTCCGAAATTTGCGAAAGTCTTCGCTGACGCCGGCGCAGCGCTGCAGAGCGGCGTGCATGCCTATATCGATGAAACAAAGAGCGGGGCTTTCCCCGGGGCGGCGCACGGCTTCGCCATCGATCCGGAGATACTGCAGGCGATTCGTGATAAAATCAATCTATGATGACGATAGACGAAGTACAGCGGGTTCTTGACGAGCTGGCAGAAGAACTGCCTGAGGTATTTTACAAAGAACTCAACGGGGGCATCCTCCTCTTGCCTGAGGCGAAAGAAAGCGAGTACTCGCAGCGCGGCGATCTCTATACGCTCGGCATCTACCACCGCGGCGGCGGCATGGGCAATTATATCGCGATCTATTACGGCAGTTTCGAGCGACTGTTCTCACATCTTTCCGATGAGGATCTCGTCAAGGAATTGCGAAAGACACTGCGGCACGAATTTCGCCATCATCTGGAGCACCTTTCCGGCGAGGACGATCTCGAAGTCGAAGACGAACTCTTCATCCGGGATTACTTGGAAAACCGTCTGCCCGTGCGGGGGCGCAAGACCGGCGTCCTGCCGCGCCTGAAAAAATCGTAAATCACAAATCACAAATCACAAAAATTTTCACAAAAAATGTTTCAACTGCCGATTTGCAGGGTATAGATAGAATATGAGCGCAGCGGCATCTTTCCCCAACCATTCATCCGCTGCAATCAAACAGGGTCGCCGCGAATCACGATTCGCACTGCCGGACTAATTCGGGGGGATACCCGCCAGAGGCCCGAAAACAAATAGCCTATTCAGAGCGTTGCATATCAACATCTGAATAGGCTATTTACTTTTTCCCCGCTACTGCGGCCTCTTCATCAGCCGCCGCCTCATCGCCGCCGCCGCGATCAGCGCCGCCAGCGCCGCCGCCATGAGCACGAACCACAACGTGAGGTTCATATCATCAGCCGTATCCGGCGCACTGATAGGCGGACCTGCCGGCTGTCCCGGCTGTCCCGGCTGCCCCGGCCCCGGATCCGGCTTCTTCTCCGTCACACTGCGCTTCACGACGACCTTGGCCGTTCCGCTGCCGCTCTTCGTCCCCTCTTCAAATAATATCTCTATAGTATGCGTTCCGTTTTCGAGCCGGTCCGTCAAAGACGCCGGCAGTGTGACGACCGCGCTGCCTTTCGTGATCCGCCCGATCTCGCCCACGCCCTTCTCCGTGATGATCAGCGTGTCCGCCGCCTTGCCCTTCTTCAGCGTATAGTTCCCGCCGCCGTTCAGCCTGAATCCCGAAGGACGGATGATATCGTCAAAATACCCCTTGATCTCGACAGTGACCGTCTCCCCGTATTTCGTCAGATGATTC
>JAISJT010000057.1 GCA_031261395.1 Eubacteriales Family XIII. Incertae Sedis bacterium | reverse complement strand
GCAAATACGGTACTTCCCGAACTGATTCCGCAAAGTGAACTGCCGAACGTGTATGCGGATGCGACCAATGTGCAGGAAGCGACCGCCGCGATGCGCGCCGTGAGCCGCCTGGTCATGGTGTTTCTTTACGGCTTTGTCCTGATGCTGACCCTGATCGGACTGACGAATGTGATCTGCACGATCTCCACCAACGTGCTCGCGCGCTCGCGGGAGTTTGCCGTGCTGAAAAGCGTGGGCATGACCGGGAAAGGTTTGCGCCGGATGCTGAACTTGGAGAGCATTCTCTGCTCGGCAAAAGCGCTGCTGTACGGCTTGCCGCTCGGCCTGGCCGCGACGTTTGTCACCTACCGTTTCGTGATGCACTCGGTCGAGTTCGCCTACCGCTTCCCCTGGCTTGCCATAGCGGAATGCATCGCCGGCGTATTCGCTATCACTTGGATCACCATGCACTACGCCGCAAACCGCCTGAAAGACAAAAGCATCGTAGACGCCATCCGCGAGTGAGAATCGACTGCATAAGGAAAACAAAAAGCGTACTGCCGTCAATTTGGACGCGAAAGCACCCGTTTTTTTGTCCAAATTGACGGCAGTACGCGAATTTTCTGTTTGCCAACTGTGTTACAATCCAACTGTAACAGCTATGATGGATGAAGTCACGAAGGCGGAATGGGGAAAATCATGACGAATAGACTAATTGTGCATGATATCGCGGACAAGGCGGAAGCGGGGGCGCTTGCGGAAATTTTTGCCGGTGATACGGTATTTTCGGCAACACCGGCGGTGCATCACTGCGTGGGGTGTTTTGGGTGCTGGCTGAAGACGCCCGGGCGCTGCGTGCTGAAAGACCGCGGGAGCGATTTTGCGGCGATGACGGCCGCGCATGAGGAGATCGTCATCGTGAGCCGGCTTGTATTCGGCGGGGTGTCCCCTGACATCAAGGCTGTTTTTGACCGCAGCATCGGCTATGTTCTGCCGTTTTTTTACAAGGTGAGCGGGGAGACGCACCATGCCAAACGGTATGACAGATCGCCGGGTTTTCGGTATATCTTCTATGGGGAGGACATGACGGACAGGGAAAAGCAAACGGCGAAAAAGCTGGCGGCCGCGAATATGCTCAATCTTGGCGGCGTCGCGCATGAGGTCGAGTTTTGCGAATCCCCGCAGGACTGCCTCGATTTGCTTGCGGCTCGGAGGGACTGACATGAAAATCACAATTTTGAACGGAAGCCCCAAACCCGAAAAAAGCGCCAGCGAAGGGATGGCAAATGCTTTGCGTGAAAGAATCGAGCGGACGGCTGCGCGGACAGAACAGACAGAACAGACAGAACAGACAGAGCAGACAGAGCAGCCTGACGTTACAATCTGTCATGCGGCGAAGCAGCGTCACGCAGAAATCGTAGACATCCTTGCCGGCAGCGATGTTCTGGTCCTGATCTTCCCGCTCTATGTGGATGGGATCCCGTCTCATTTGCTGCGTTTGCTGGATGAAAACCAAGAAGCCATTTCAGAAGCGGCGTCCGGGGCCACCGTGTATGCTGTGGTGAACAACGGATTTTATGAGGCCGGACAAAACAATAACGCCATAGAGATCATTCGGAATTTTTCGGAAAAAACCGGGCTGCAGTGGGGTCAGGCCTTGGGTATAGGCGCCGGCGGAATGGTCGGTGTAGCGCCGATCGGACGAGGCCCCATGAAAAATCTTGGAAAGGCGCTTGACCAACTAACTGACCGCATTTTGCATCGCAAAACAGATCCGGATCAATTGATCGAGCCGAACTTTCCAAAATTCCTATATTACAAGGCCGCCCATATTGGGTTTCGCCAAAACGCCAGAAAGCACGGTCTGAAAGTGAAACAGCTTTATGACCGCCCATGACGTAAAATTGGCAGCAATTGAGCCGCGATGAACCAATACACCATCGACGGGCAAACCCTCACTTCCATAGAGCTAAAATGCCTGCTTGTCAGCCGCGGAGTACAGGTAGACAGCGCGGTGTACCGGCGCTTAGGGAGGGAATACAGGCTCAGCGTGAACCCGCTGACTTGCAACTGCCTGCTGCTGCCGGACGGCACGATCGTGCAAATGACAGACACGCGCTTTCATCTGCGCTATTTGAGCGGGATCCTGTCGTGGGAAAACCTGAAACTCCTGCGCTATGTCTCCGAGCTCGGCACGCCGTTCAAGATCGTATTACAAAACGACAAAGCTGCGCTATTTCACAAGCATGAGTTTGTCGATAATGTAACATTTCCTTCGTACACCGATTTTTTCAAACAGCATACTGCGGCGGGGACGCCTTTTATCGGAAACGCCGTACTACAGGGCTTAGACTGGGTAGCCTTCCAGTGTCTTTGGTCCTGCGAATATGCGGCGGCGGGAAAACCGTGCCAGTATTGCTTTTCCGGCGCAGAATTTCAGGCGCTCGCGGAAAAGGGAAAGCCGCAGCCCGGGGCGCTCTCCCCGGAGGACGCTGCGGAAATCGCCGCATACGCCTTTGAAAACACCGGCGCAAACAGCATACAGATCACGGGCGGCTCGACATTTTCCGGAGATGCGGAAGCCGAACACATCCGCGCCTATCTGCATGCGCTGCAAACGCACATCCGGCCGGAGCGTATCCGGGAGCTTCTTTTGTACATCACGCCCCCGGCGGACTGTGCGCGGACAGACGAATACTTTGCCCTCGGCGCGAGCCGGATCGCCTGCAGCCTCGAAGTCTGGGATCCGGAACTCGCGAAGGAAATCACGCCCGGCAAGATAGCGTTCACGACGCGGGCGCGGCATCTGGAGATACTGACCCGTATCGCGGAGCACCAAGGAGCAGGCAAAGCGTTTTCCAATTTCATCATCGGACTTGAGCCGTTTGAAAGCCTTGCCGAGGGCGCCCGGTATCTCGCGAAGCGCGGTATCATACCGACCGCCTCGGTATGGATGCCGATGGGCCGGCCCGTGCGCGGCAGCATGAAAGCGCCGGAGCTCGACTACTATCGCCGCGTCATCGACCTGTACGCAGAACTGTATGTCAAGTACAATCTAAAGCCCCCCGGACAGCGAGGCCTGCATGTTTGCGTTGACCGTGATATTTGGGAAAATTATTGCCCGCCGGCCGATGAAACTGCCGATCACTCAGAAAGTGATTGCAGAGAAACGGCAACAGCGTTTACAATCAATACATGAAAACAAAGCGGCAAACCATATTCTCTCTCATCGTTCTCTGCCTTATGCTGGCCTTGATCGTCATCATGGTGGCCACGATGGTGCCGCTGCTGAAACAGATTTTGCAAAATACGGCCGATGAGTCGAAGATGATCGACTACATTCATGCATACGGCGCCAAAGGCGTTCCCGTATTGATGGCTCTGCAGGCTCTGCAGGTCATGATGACGGTCATCCCGGCGGCTATCATTCAGATCCTGGCCGGGCTGAGCTATGGCATTTGGATCGGTGCGCTGATTTGTATCGCCGGCACGATCCTCGGCAACCTCATCGTCTTCACCGTGCTGCGCCAGCTGAAAAGCGCATTCTCTTCTTTTTTTAAAGAACGCGGAGAACGGGGGGAGATGGATGAGCAGGCGGGCAAGCCTAAGAAGAATCGCCTGTTGAGTATCGCAAAACTGAATCAAATGAAGCATCCGGAATATGTGGCGTTCCTCCTCTTCCTGATTCCGGGCCTCCCCAATGGCATTTTGCCCTATATCTTCGCCCAGACAAAGATCACGACCGTGCGGTATCTGATCAGCGTATCGGCGGCATGCGTCCCCGCCACCTTGCTTTGTACCTGGCTCGGCGAGCGTATTTCAAAAGGAGATTACCGAACTGCGATCATCCTTGCAGTTGTCTTCATTATAATAATAGGCATCGTACTTATTTTCAGAAAGAGGATTATGGCGAAGATTACTTCGGCAAAGGCAGAGTGATACGCCCGATAGCGTGTAAATAGATATGGTGCCGAAAGGGCGAAATGTCAACAAGTTCATAAAGTTTTTCCGAAAAATATCGAAATTTTTTTGAAAAACCCCTTGCATTCAGGAGTCAGCTTTCATATAATGACAAGGCTTGCGCTTTACGCGCAGGAACAGCGATGATGCGGGAGGTTGCCGCAGGCGGGCCGGATGGCCCACAAGGCGGGGTATTTCCGCGGAGTGATGCACTCGCACGACGAGGGCGAAAGCAGTAGGAGGCTTTTATGGCAGACAATCAAAAGATCAGGATCAAGCTCAAGGCGTATGAACCCGCCCTGCTTGACAAGGCGGCTGCGGATATCGTCGAGACGGCGAAGCGCGGCGGCGCGGACGTGTCGGGTCCGATCCCTCTTCCGACAGACAAAGAAATCATCACCATCCTGCGCGCGGTTCACAAATACAAGGACAGCCGCGAGCAGTTTGAGCAGCGCACGCACAAGAGACTCATCGTTCTCTCGCATGCGACGCCAAAGACGATGGACGCGATGATGAACCTCGACCTCGCGGCCGGCGTAGATATCGAAATCAAATTGTAAGTTATTGTTCTTAGGATGATCGCTCAGGCGATCCGCTGTAAGAAAGGAAGATAAGTAGTTATGGCAAAAACGATTTTAGGAAAGAAGATCGGCATGACCCAGATCTTCACGGAAGAAGGGGTCAACGTCCCCGTCACCGTGATAGAGGCCGGTCCTTGCCCGATTGTTCAGATCAAGACGAAGGAAACCGACGGCTATGATGCGGTGCAGATCGGCTATCAGGATCTGAAAGAGAGCCGGGCCAACAAGCCGCTGAAAGGTCACTTCGCGAAATGGGAATCCCCGCTCAAGAAGTATCTTGCCGAGTTTCGGCTAACGGAGGGCGAGACCTATGAAGCCGGCGCCCAGATCACTGTCGCCGATTTCGAAGAAGGCAAAAAGCTCGACGTGACCGGCACCAGCAAGGGCAAGGGCACGCAGGGCAACATCAAGCGTCACCACCACCACCGTGGCCCCATGACGCACGGTTCCAAACACAAGAGACTGGCCGGCGCACTGGCTGCGGGTACCTACCCGTCGCGCGTGTTCAAAGGCAATGCGGGTCCGGGCCGTATGGGCCGCGACACCGTCACCGTGCAAAATGTGGAGCTCGTCAAAATCATTCCGGAACGCAATATCCTGCTCGTCAAGGGCGCTATCCCCGGTGGCCGTGGAGGCATTGTTCGTATCCGCTACGCCATCAAGGGCGAGAATTAGAAGGGAGGGCATGACAGTGGCAACAGTGAAAATGCTCAAAATGGACGGCAGCCCGGCGGGCGACATCGATCTCAGCGACGAGATCTTTGGCATCGAGCCCAATGAACACGCCGTGCTCGATGCCGTCAAAAACTATTTGGCAAACCAACGGCAGGGAACGCAGTCTGCGAAGACCCGCGCCGAGGTGCGTGGCGGCGGACGCAAACCGTTTCGCCAGAAGGGCACGGGCCGCGCACGTCAGGGCTCTACGGTAGCCCCGAACCATGTCGGAGGCGGCATCGTGTTCGCGCCGAAACCGAGAGATTACCGTTATGCGATTCCCAAAAAGGTCAAGCGCCTGGCAATCAAATCAATTCTTTCTTCCAAAGTCATTGAAAACGAGATCATCGTGATCGACGAGCTGACGTTTGAAGCGCCCAAGACCAAAGACATGATTTCTTTCCTGTCGGCTGTCGGCGCCGAGAAAAAGGCTCTCATCGTCACCGCCGCAAAGGATGACAACGTCGTGAAGTCGGCGGCAAACATCCCCGGCGTCGAGACGAGCTATGTCGGTCGCCTCAACGTATACGAGGTCATCAACCATACGAGCTTCATCCTCACGCAGGAGGCGGCTCGCCGGATCGAGGAGGTGTACACCGCATGAAAACGGCATACGACATCATCATAAAGCCCGTCATCTCAGAGCGCAGTATGGACGATGCGCAGCTGCGCAAGTACACGTTCAAGGTTGCGCGCGAGGCAAACAAGACCCAGGTCAAGCATGCACTCGAAGAGATTTTCGGCATCGAGATCAAGCAGGTCAACATCATGAACGTCAAGGGCAAGAAAAAACGCCAAGGCCGTACAAGCGGCATGACGTCCGCGAGCAAGAAAGCGATCGTGACCCTCACCGAGGGAAGCAAAGAGATCGAGTTCTTCCAGAGTCTGTAGGAACCGGAGGGAAATAGCTTATGGGCATCAAAAAATACAATCCAACGACCCCGGGCCTTCGCGGGATGACCACCTCAACTTTTGAGGAGATCACGAAAACAACGCCCGAGAAGAGTCTGACGGTCACCGTCAAAAAGCATTCCGGTCGCAATGTGCGCGGCAAGATCACGGTGCGCCACCGCGGCGGCGGCTATCGCCTCAAGTACCGCGTCATCGACTTCAAGCGCAACAAAGACGGCATCCCCGGCAAGGTCAATGCGATCGAGTACGATCCGGGCCGCAGCGCCAACATCGCCCTCATCTTCTATGCAGACGGCGAAAAACGCTACATTATCGCACCGCAAAAGCTGAAGGTCGGCGACACGATCGTGTCCGGCGTCGGCTCGGATATAGTGGTCGGCAACGCCCTTCCTCTGAAAAATATCCCCGTCGGTACGGTCATCCACTGTGTCGAACTCAAACCCGGCAAGGGCGCGCAGATGGTGCGTTCGGCCGGCGCGAGCGCGCAGCTGATGGCGAAAGACGGCGACTATGCACAGGTCAGGCTGCCTTCGGGCGAAGTGCGCATGGTGCGTATCGAGTGCCGGGCCACGATCGGTGAAGTCGGCAACAACGACCACGGCAACATCAAATACGGCAAGGCCGGGCGCAAGCGTCATATGGGCATCCGCCCGACGGTCCGCGGCTCGGTCATGAACCCGAATGACCACCCGCACGGCGGCGGCGAAGGCAAGGCCGGTATCGGCCGTCCCGGTCCGTCCACCCCGTGGGGCAAACCCGCACTCGGCTACAAAACGCGCAAGAAGCACAAGCCGTCCGACAAATACATCGTCAAGCGGCGCGGCAAGAAATAGCAGGAGGAGAAGGAAAGCATGAGCAGATCACTGAAAAAAGGCCCCTTTGTCGAGCAGAAGCTTTTGGCCCAAATCGACAAACTGAACGAGGCCAACCAGAAGAAGATCCTTCGCACCTGGTCGAGGCCGTCGACGATTTTCCCGCAGATGGTAGGACATACTATCGCGATCCACGACGGCAGACGCCATGTCCCCGTGTATATCACGGAAGACATGGTCGGCCACAGACTTGGCGAATTTGCACCAACGCGGACCTACCGCGGTCATGGTTCGGACAAGAGCACGAAAGTGCGCAAGGTCACGAAGATCGACTTTAACGCTGCGACAGCGGACGGACAGGCAGCCGAAGCGGCTCCGGCCCCGGCTCCCGCCCCCGCACCGGCAGCAGAGTAGGAAAGGAACCGATACGATATGGAAGCGAAAGCAATAGCGAAATACGTTCGGATGAGCTACATCAAGCTCCAGCCGGTGACGAAACTGATTCGGGGCAAAGACCTCGATGAGGCGCTGACCATCCTCAAGTTCACGCCGGGACGCGGCGCGGAGCTTGTCGAGAAGGTCGTCAAATCGGCTGCGGCCAATGCGGAAGCCAATCACGAAATGTCACCCGACAACCTGTACGTCGCGGAAGTGTACGCCAACAAGGGACCCACGATGAAGCGCTGGCGCGCCGGATCGAAGGGACGGGCGTTCCCCATACTGAAGAGAAGCAGCCACATCGGCGTGACGCTCAGGGAAAAGGAATAGGAGGTTTTCACGCATGGGTCAAAAAGTCAGCCCTCATGGGCTCAGAGTCGGAATCATCAGCGACTGGGATTCCAAATGGTATGCGGATAAGAAGAACTTCGCCAACTACCTCATCGAAGACAACCAGATTCGCGAATACATCAAGCGCAAACTCTACGCCGCAGGCATCAGCAAGACCGTGATAGAGAGAGCCGCCGACAATCAGATCAAGGTTTCCGTGATGACCGACAAACCCGGCATCATCATCGGACGCAGCGGTGACGGCACAGTCATCATCCAGGCAGCCCTTGAAAAGATGACCGGCAAGAAGGTTCGCCTCAATATCGTCGAGGTCAGGCGTTCAGAGCTCGATGCACAGCTTACCGCTGAGAGCATCGCTCAGGCGCTCGAAAAGCGCATCTCCTTCCGCCGCGCGATGAAGTCCGCCATCGGGCGCACCATGCGTGCCGGTGCAAAGGGCGTCAAGGTCGTAGTGGCCGGAAGGCTCGGCGGTGCGGAAATCGCCCGCAGCGAAAAATACAGCGAAGGCAATGTGCCGCTTCATACACTCCGTGCCATCATCGACTATGGTTTTGCGGAGGCCGATACCCAATACGGCAAGATCGGCATCAAAGTTTGGATCAACCACGGCGAGCGCTTGGAGAAGGGACTGATGAGTCAGATCCCCGAAGACAAGCCGGCACGCGGCGGGCAGCGCGGTGAACGAAATGACCGCGGAGACCGCAGACCCCGCAGAGACCGCGAAGGCGGCGGCGGAGATCGCGGCGGTGACCGCGGACGCTCCGGCGGCGGCGGACGCAGGGATGGCGGCGGCGCGGGCGGCAGAGGCCGCGGCCGGGACGCAGGGCCTGAGGCTCCTCGAGCCATCAACCCCAGAAAGCGCACCGCACCCCCAAAAACGCAGGCGCCAAAGCCCGCACCGATCGATGAAGAAGTTGTCTCCCAAGTAGAGGCGCCCGCCGCAGAAGCAGCAGAGACTGCGGCTGAAGAATAGACCGAAAGGAGAAGCGCACAATGCTCATGCCAAAACGCGTCAAGAGACGCAGGGTTCACAGGGGCCGCATGAAGGGCGTTGCCACCAAGGGCAACCACATCACATACGGGGCATACGGACTGATTGCCGAAGAATGCGGATGGATCAAATCCAACCAAATCGAGGCGGCCCGTATCGCTATGACCAGATCGATCCGCAGAGGCGGCAAGGTCTTCATCAAGATCTTTCCGCACAAGCCGGTCACGAAGAAGCCTGCCGAAGTCCGCATGGGTTCCGGTAAAGGCGCACCCGAGTACTGGGTAGCCGTCGTGAAACCCGGCAGGG
Organism: Eubacteriales Family XIII. Incertae Sedis bacterium; assembly: GCA_031261395.1. Lineage (GTDB taxonomy): Bacteria > Bacillota > Clostridia > Peptostreptococcales > Anaerovoracaceae > WRMW01. The sequence continues at coordinate 1,313 of JAISJT010000057.1, read as the reverse complement.
TCATGTTTGAGATCGAAGGCGTCAGTTTTGCGGCAGCAAAGGAAGCCATGCGTCTCGCGGCGCACAAGCTCCCCATCAAGACGAGGTTTGCTGCGAAGGGCGAAGAAGATTTGAAAGGCGGTGCAGTCAAATGAAGATTGAAAAAGTCAGAGAATTGACAGAGGCCGAACTCGATCAGGAGCTCCGCAAGATGAAGAACGAACTCTTCAACCTCAGGTTTCAGCATGTGACGGGGCAGCTCGAAAACCCGATTCACATGAAAGACATCAAGCGCGACATCGCGAGGATCAAGACCGTGATCCGCGAGAATGAACTCACCGCGCAGCAGAAGATCGGTTGAGAAGGAGGACTGCTGTGGAAAACGAGAGAAACAGAAGAAAGATCCGTGTCGGTATCGTCGTCAGCGACAAGATGGACAAGACCATCACGGTTTCAGTCGAAGACTTCGTCAGACATGCTCTGTACGGCAAAGCCGTGAAGCGTACGACAAAGTTCAAGGCGCACGATGAAGAAAATGTCTGCCATATCGGAGACAAAGTCAGAATCATGGAGACCCGGCCCCTGTCGAAAGACAAACGGTGGCGCATGGTCGACATCGTAGAAAAAGCGAAGTAGGAGGCGGCCGAGATGATACAAAATGAAACCAGGCTGCGTGTTGCTGACAATTCGGGAGCGAAAGAGCTTCTCGTCATCCGTATCCTTGGCGGCACGAGCCGCCGGTACGCAAATATCGGCGATATCGTGGTCTGCGCGGTGAAGGAAGCGACACCGGGCGGTACGGTGAAAAAGAGTGATGTGGTAAGGGCTGTGATCGTGCGCACAAAGAAAGGCGCGCGCAGAAACGACGGGAGTTATGTCAAGTTTGACCAAAATGCAGCGGTCATCATCAAAGAAGACAAGACGCCGGTCGGCACGCGTATCTTTGGGCCCGTGGCCAGAGAGCTTCGTGAAAAGAGTTTCATGAAGATCGTCAGCCTCGCGCCGGAAGTGCTATAGGAGGTGGCCATGCAAATCAAAAAAGACGATACCGTGGTGGTCATCACGGGCAAAGACAAAGGCAAGAAGGGCAAGGTGCTTGCGGCGATTCCGTCAAAGGGCAGGATCATCGTGGAGGGCATCAACGTCCAGACGAAGCACCAAAAGCAGACCCGCAAGGAACGTTCCGACATCAAGCACATCGAAGGCCCTATTGACGTTTCGAACGTCATGTACTGGGACGCGAAAGCCAAGGCCGGCACGCGCATCGGACATAGAATCGAAGGCGGCGAAAAAGTCCGTTATTCGAAAAAGTCCGACCAGACGATCGATTAGGA
>JAISJT010000069.1 GCA_031261395.1 Eubacteriales Family XIII. Incertae Sedis bacterium | reverse complement strand
GCGAATCCATGACGATGATCACCGTGGATTCCCAGGGTTACGTTCCCCCGGGTCAAGCCCGGGGTCACCGCCGGCTACGCCGTCGCCCGGGAATGACAAAGGTGCAAATTCCAGTTTGTAGAGATGCCTGCAAGACAGAATGCCTGACCTATTGTCCTCTGGCATGGGATGGCAATCCAGTGAATCAGAAGTCGCCAGCCGACAAAGCTGGCCAGCCGCCACCGCCTTTTAGAAATGGAAATCAAGGGCGCGAGCGCAGCGAGGGCCTACCGTAATACATTAGCGGAGCGTCCCCCGCCGCAGGCGGCACTGCGTTTTGCAAGCGGAAACATTCGAATTTGCACTCCGGTCATTCGCCGACTTGATCGGCGAATCCATGACGATGACCGCCTTGGATTCCCAGGGTTACGTTCCCCCGGGTCAAGCCCGGGGTCACCGTCGGCTTCGCCGCCGCCCGGGAATGACAAGGCGAATGACGGGGGTGCAAATTACAGTTTGTATGTCTGAATAGAAACTTTTCGTTGACGAAAGTTACAAAATAATAGTCAGACATACCTTAGATAGGTGTCATATAATCAACCTTAGCGTAAACCGTGGTTTATTTCCAAGACATTGTACACAGCGGGATGTTTTGCCTTTTTTCCGCCGCTTCAGCGGCAATGGAAAAACGGACAGCGTAGGTCGCAATAACTCCATAACTAAGTGACATTGGCCGTGAATTGTAGCGGGTGAACTACGGGTGAACCGGAAACCTGAAAAAAATTACATTATCCAAAAAATAGTACTTGACCTACAATATTACATATGGTATTTTGTGGGAATGAAGTATAGTGCACGACATTTGGATGAGGCAGAGTATATAGAGGTCGCAGAGAATTATTATGCGCGGCTGAGCGAATGGTCTTCGATGACATGGGATGCGCGCAATCTCGATTTCTGCCGGTGTGTTTCAAAGCGCCGGAAGGGGTTGCTCTTTACGGGGCAGAGCGCTTGTGCGGCGCTGGGGATTCCGCGGACGGACCCGTTCACGATATGGCCTCACTGTATCAGCGAAATACGAAAGCCGGTGGACGTCATTCGCTGGAACCATGGGATGTGGGATCACAATGCGGCGGTCGTTGGCGGGTTGCTTTTCGCGAGTCCTGCGCGCGTCATTTGCGACTTGGCGAAAGCGGACAGCCCGGAGTCGCTGCTGGTCTCTATCAATCACTGCCTGTACAAGAAAATGTTCACAAAGGCGAGGCTGCTCAGGGAAATAGAAAAGCAGCCCGGCAATATGCGCGGGAAAAAACTGTTGCGGCGGCTTTTGCGGTTTGCTACACCGAATTGCGAGTCACCGCTGGAAACGCTGGCGTGGATCGCGATTTATAAGGCTGGTTTTGTCATGCCGCAGCAGCAGTTCGGAATTCGCGGCGACTACGGGTTTTTTGCCCGCACCGATATGCTTTGGAAACTGCCCGGCGGGAAAGAACTGATACTCGAACTGGACGGCCTGCTCAAGTATGAGAAAGAGGGCAGTCTAAAGGCCGAGAAAGTCCGCGAACACGAATTGCGCAAAATGGGGTATGATGTGATACGCACAACGTGGAACGATGTCGTGCATGGCGAATTGGAGCCACTCCTAATGGAATACAAAGTTCCGCGCCGCAGGGATTTCATCGGCACCTTTCCAAAACGGAGGACACTAAGGCAATCAAATCACCTAAGCGGGGAAAATGACGGCTACTGAAGTGTGTGGGATGCGGAAAATGACGGCAATACGAGAAAAACGTGGCCAAAGATAGAACAAACTCGTACTGCCGTCAATTTGCGTAGAAATAAGGCCTCTTATTTACGGAAAATGACGGCAATACGAGTTTTTGATAATTTGCCGGCGTCGGGCAATTAAAAGCTTGTGGACGGGTTGTAAAAAAACCTGTGGCTCGGTTGTAAAAAACACTTGACATAGCGAAAAAGATGGCTATAATAACCATATAAACATATATGTGTAGTATGATATTTAACAAAGGAGGCACGGCAATGGCTATCGTCAAAGACTCATCAAAGTGGAAGTTTGAAACCAAGCAGGTTCACAGCGGACAGGAAAATCCGGATCCGGCATACGGCGCGCGTGCGGTCCCGATTTATCAGAGCACGGCTTATGTATTTGAAGATACGGCGCAGGCGGCAGGCCGCTTTGCGCTCACGGAGGGCGGCAATATCTACAGTCGTCTGACCAACCCGACGCAGGGCGTCCTCGAAGAACGCATCGCGGCCCTCGAAGGCGGCGCGGCGGCGCTGGCGGTTGCTTCGGGCGCGGCGGCGCTGACCTACACCTTTGAGGCGCTGGCCAGAGGCGGCGGACACATCGTTTCGCAGAGCACCATCTACGGCGGCACCTACAACCTGCTCAAGCACACCTTGCCTGATTTCGGCATCACGACCACCTTCGTCGATTCCGAAACCGCCGATGCAGGGCTGGCAGCTTTTGAAGCGGCTATTCAGCCGAATACGAAGGCGCTCTTTGTAGAGACCCTCGGCAACCCAAATTCCAACGTCGTCGATTTTGAAGCGCTGGCAAAGATCGCTCACAGCCACGGTATTCCGCTCGTCGTCGATGCGACTTTCACGCCGCCAAATCTGATCAATACTATAGAGTACGGCGTGGACATCGTCGTGCATTCAGGTACAAAATTCCTCAACGGACACGGCACGGGCCTCGTCGGCCTGATCGTCGAAGCCGGCAAATTCGACTGGAAAGTTAGCGGCAAATTCCCGCAGCTCGTCGAGCCGAACGTGAGCTATCACGGCGTACCGTTCTACGATGCGGTAGGTCCGGCCGCCTTTGTGACCTATATCCGCGCGATCCTGCTCCGTGACACGGGCGCGACCGTCGCACCACTCAACGCATTCCTGCTCCTGCAGGGTCTTGAGACGCTCTCTCTGCGTGTCGAGCGCCATCTGGAAAACACCTTCAAAGTCCTCGATTATTTGAGGTCACAGCCTAAGGTCAAGACCATCCACCATCCGGCCTTCACGTCGGAGCCTTCACACGAGCTCTACAAAAAATATTTCCCGAAAGGCGCCGGCTCGATTTTCACTTTCGAGTATGTCGGTACAGAGGAAGAAACGAAGGCTTTCATTGACCGGCTCGAGATCTTCTCTCTGCTCGCCAATGTCGCGGATGCGAAATCCCTCGTCATCCATCCCGCGAGCACGACGCATTCGCAGCTCAGCGCATCCGAGCTTGCGGAGCAGTACATCTATCCGAATACTGTCCGCCTCTCGATCGGCATTGAAAATGCGGAAGATTTGATTGCGGATCTGGAGCAGGCGTTCCTGGGGTAGGATGCCCGCGCATCACCCGAGCATCGCCCGCGCATCACCCGAGCATCACGCGGTAGCCCGAAGGGGTCACACCCGTGTAACGCAAAAACACTTTTGTGAAATAGCTGTGGTCCTCGAACCCCACAGCATACGCGATTTCGCCGATGGTCATATCGCTCTGCGCAAGCAGGCGCTGTGCCTCGGCGATTCGTGCTTTGTTGGCAAGATCCCGAAATCCCCCGCCCGTCTTTTCTTTGATGATCTTGGAAAGGTAGGAAGGACTGATGAAAACTTTGCGCGCCGCATCTTCGAGCGTGATTTTCCCCGAATAATTTTCTTCGGCATACTTCGTGACCGCGTCCACGATGGCTTCGTGTTTGCGCATTGCTTTGCCCTTCGTCTGTTCTTCGGCGAGGCGCAGGATCGATTCATAGGTAGGCATGCCGGAAAAGTACGCCAGCACATAGTCGGAATACCGGCCGGCTGTGCCGCTGTCCGGCAGACCCAGATAGTCGGGGTCGGACAGATGCCGGACATTGATCAGCAGTTGTTCGGAGAGGGTATTGGCCATGTCTGGCGAGACGTGGGGGATCTGCTCGAGCTGCGCCGTGAGCTCGTCCTTGTCGAAACCGGCCGCGAGTTTTCCTGTTAGCTCGAGCCGGATATACTCGTCAGTGCCGGCCATCAAAAGAGGTCCGCCGATCGCCGTCAGCGTGTGCCGTCCGTCCGTGATGAGGGGGGAGGCAAAATGAAACATACCGATGGGCGAGAAAAAGAAAAACCTGCCGCCAAACCGATAGGATTGCATCGCTCCCGAGATCATGGTAGCCCGCGTCTGCTCGCGAAACGTGCTCTCTGCAAGATAGTCAATGTAGGAAAGCACTTCCTGCGCACAAACCGCCGCATCCGTTTCATAGACCGCCGTACCGTCATGCGCGATCACACGGACGCCGACGCCCGTGAGCTGCGAAAAATGTTTGATGTTGTCAAATCCCTGAACCGTCATAACCCCATCATAGCACAATGGTGTTTTTTTGCAATCCCATCGCGCAAAAGCATAAAAAATTACCAACATCGCGCCCGTGAACACAAGGCTGCCGACAACGATTCGATGTATCATTTGCAGGTTGGTAAATTATTAATTTGTTGTTGCGGAAACGCACAGATCAAACACGGAGGTATTTCAATGAGCGTACTCACAGATATGGCTGAATTGGTCCAGAAGGGCAAAGCACAAGAAGTTTCCGATCTCGTTTCACAGGCTTTGGAAGAGGGTATCGCGCCCCAGCAAATCCTCGACGAAGGTCTGCTGAAAGGCATGGGCGAACTCGGCGTCCGTTTCAAAAACAACGAGGTATTCGTCCCCGAAGTCCTCATCGCGGCGCGTGCGCTGAACAAGGGTACCGAAACCCTGAAAGCCAAACTCGTCGGTTCCGATATCAAGCCCATCGGAAAAGTCGTCCTGGCAACCGTATCGGGTGACCTGCATGACATCGGCAAAAATCTGGTCAAGCTCATGCTCGAAGGCGCCGGCTTTGAAGTCGTTGACCTCGGTACCGATGTGCCGGCCGACAAAATCGTTGCCGCCGTCAACGAAAACAACCCCGAAGTACTGGCGCTGTCAGCCCTGCTGACGACCACGATGGCCGCTCAGGGCGACGTCATCAAAGCGCTCATAGACGCCGGCGTGCGCGACAAGGTCAAGGTCATCGTCGGCGGCGCTCCGATCACGGACGCTTTCGCAAAGGAAATCGGTGCGGACGGATACAGCGAGGATGCTTCCGGCGCAGCCGACATCGCCAAACAGCTCCTGCAGTAGTTTTACAAATATCCCCGAAAGAGACGGCTCCCTCAAAAAGTCGTCTCTTTTTTTACGTGGAAATATAGTAAGATAACCGTGAGAGAAATAGGTTTTTGCAATAGAGCTATACGGAAAGGCAGGAGTACAAGATGGCACTCAGAAAGGTAATGCATATCATCAACGGCGTGGAGCGCACGCTCTTCATCGACCCTGAAACAGATTCGCTCGCGTCGGCGCTCAGACGCTACGGCCTGACCGGCGTGAAGGTTGGCTGCGACGTCGGCCAGTGCGGCGCCTGCTCCGTGATCCTGAACGGAGACGTGGTGCGTTCATGCATGAAAAAATGGAAGGACATCGCGGATGGCGCCGTGATCGAGACGATCGAGGGGCTCGGGACTGCCGCCAATCTGCACCCCCTGCAACAGGCCTGGATTACCTACGGAGGCGTACAGTGCGGATTTTGTTCGCCGGGCTTCATCATCAGCGCCAAGGGACTTTTGGATAATAATCCTGCACCCACCAGAGAGGAGGTGCGGGATTGGTTTCAAAAACACCGCAATATCTGTCGCTGTACCGGCTATAAGCCGATCGTTGACGCCGTGATAGCGGCTGCCGCCGTGCTGCGCGGCGAAAAGTCCCTGTCCGACATCACGTACAAACATGAAAAAGGCGCCTCGGTCTACGGCACGCGCTACCCCCGCCCCGCCGCGCTCGGAAAGGTGCTTGGCATCACGGACTATGGTGACGACATTCGCTGCAAGATGCCCGAGGGGACGCTCCACGTGGCAGTCATCCAGCCGAAGATCGCGTCCCACGCCACGATCAAAAACATCGATACGTCAGCGGCCGAGGCGATGCCCGGCGTCGTAAAGATCGTGACAGCCAAAGATGTGCAGGGTACGAACATAATCTTTGAGCCCAATTTCAATGAGAGGTCTCTCCTGAAAGGAGACATACGCCCCATCTTCCACGACAAAAAGATATTCTTCTACGGCGACTTGGTCGGAGCTGTGATAGCCGACACCCACGAACACGCGAGGGCAGCCGCCGCGGCAGTCAAAGTCGAGATCGAACAGCTTCCGGAATATTTGAACTTCCTCGATGCCGCCGCGCCGGATGCCATGCGCATCCACGACAGGGCGCCCAACGTCTATCTCAAGCAACCCGTCATCAAGGGCGAGGATGTACGAGGCGTGATCGAAAACAGCGCGTACAGCGTCGAAGGCAGTTTTTATTCGACGCGCGAGCCGCACCTTTCGATCGAAGGCGATACCCAGCAGGCGTTTTGGGACGAGGACGGCAATCTGACTATTGCCAACAAGAGCCAGTCTATCGAGTGGAACCGGGGGTCGATCGCAGACGGCGTCGGCATCCCGATCGAACAATTGCGCTTTATCGAAAACCCGACCGGCGGATCGTTTGGCTGGTCTACTTGCGCGGCGAGTTTTGGCGTCATGGCCGTATGTCTGCTCGCGCTGAAAGAATCCCGGCCCGACGCAAAACTCACGCTGACGATGAGCTATGCCGAACATCAGGCGTATAGCGGCAAGCGCACGCCGGCGCACAGCAACGGACGGATGGCCTGCGATGAAAACGGCAAGATCACGGCGATCGAGTTTGACTTTGGCGTCGATCATGGCGCCTACGATGATATCTCGATGAACCTGATACAGAGTTTTCTGCGCTATCCGGGCTATCCCTACGTCGTACCCAATGTGCGCGGACTCGTGCGCATGTCGGTCACGAACCATGGATTTGGCACGAGTTACCGCGGCTTTGGCAGCCCGCAGTCATATACGCTGGGCGAATCCCTCGTAGATATGCTCGCCGAAAAAGTAGGTGAGGATCCCTTCGAGTTTCGCTACAAAAATCTTGCGCGTCCCGGAGATCTCACGATCAACGGCTATCCGTTCCGCGAAAATACCATGGTCCAGCTCTATGACAAAATGAGGCCGGTCTACGAAGAGGCAAAGGCACGCATCGCGAAGACGCCGGAAGACGACGAATATTATTATGGTCTCGGGATCGCGAGCTGCGGTTTCAATGTGACGACGGGCAATCACGACATGGGCGAAGTCGCGCTTGAGCTCAGGCCCGACGGGTCTGTCGAGGCGTCCAATACCTGGCAGGATCCGGGGCAGGGCGGCGATATCGGCACGCTCGCGCACACGCACGAATGCCTGAAGCCGCTCGGGCTCGAACCGGAACAGATCCATCTGCTCATCAACGACAGCCACCGCTGTCCCAATTCCGGCATTTCGGCGGCGAGCCGCTGCCACTTCGTCGTCGGCAGGGCGACTGAAGAGGCTGCCGGAAAACTGATCGACGCTATGCGAAAAGAAGACGGCAGCTACCGCACCTATGAAGAGATGGTGGCCGAGGGGATCCCGACGAAGTACTCGGGCGTGCATGATACGACGGGCAAGGTCATCGACCTTGATCCCAATACGAGCCAGGGCGACCCCGTCATTTCGGTGACCTACGGCCTGAAACTTGCAGAGGTGCGCGTCAGCAAAGAGACGGGCAAAGTACAGACAACGCGAATTGTCTTTGTTAGCGACATCGGGCGGCTCGGCAATGTGCTCGCGGTGGAAGGGCAGGCCTACGGCGGCATCTCACATGCGGTCGGATTTGCGCTGACCGAGAATTATGATGACCTGAAAAAGCACTCGACAATCGCGGGGGCGGGCATTCCCACGATCGCGGACGTTCCGGACGATATCGAGCTGATCTTCCTCGATCACGATCGCGAGATCGGGACGCACGGATCGACGGGCTGCTCGGAACTGTATCAGAGCGCGGGTCATATGGCTGTGCTCAACGCTATTCACGACGCGATCGGCGGGCGGATATATACCTTGCCTGCCGCGCCGGCAAAGGTCAAAGCCGTCATCGACCGCGTACAGGCGGGCGAGCCGGAAACCTGCGAAAAATGGTGGCTCGGCTCCGAACTCTATGATGAACTCGAGGAGATCGCAAACAATCCGATCGGAGCGCATGAGGAATAGAGGATATGAGCGCGGCCGGTTATAAGGATATCGGCGCTTATGCGGAGGCGTGTTTTCGTGACACGCCTCCGCCTTGTTCTGCGGCCTGCCCGCTCGGGGTAGATGTGCGCGGCCTCGTCTCGAAAGTGAAGGCGGGGCGCAGCGGTGCGGCTTTCCGGGCGTATCGGGACGCTGTGCTGTTTCCGAATATCGTGAGTACGCTGTGCGATGCGCCGTGTGCCGAGGTCTGCGTGCGCGCAGTGCAGGCCGAACAGTTAAGCACTGCGGAGCAGGCCGAACGGAATACCGCAGCGGAGCATATCGCAGGGGCGCAAGACACGGCAGTGGATCAGGCCGGACAAAACGACGCCTCGCGCCGAAACAAGACGGCGGCGGTCAGCGGCGAGGCTGTTGATTTGCGGCGGATCGAGCAAGGCGTCTGCGCGGCGGCTGAGCGGCGGGCGCCCGCGCGCTATGCGATCCCCAAAAAAGCGGAACGGGTCGCCGTCATCGGCGGCGGAGCATCGGGGCTTGCCTGCGCGCAGCGGCTCGCATCGAAAGGGTACGCGGTCACCTTGTATGAGGCCGCGGATGCCGTGGGCGGTTCCGTGCGCGGCAGGCTGCCGGACGGGGCGATCGAAGAAGACCTTAGCCTTGTCCTCGGTCTGGCCGACCTGCATGTCAGGCTTGCAGAGACGGTTGTAGCGCCGGAGTCCGGTGAAACCTGCGATAGCGCTCGGCAGAAAAACCCCGTCCCCCGCGGCACGGAATTCGAAGCGATCGTCTCGCAAAGCGACGCCGTCTATATCGCTACCGGCGCAGGTGGCGATGACTTTGGCCTGCTCGAAGGCACGGATGCGAGGACGCTGGCCACGCGACGGTCAGGCGTCTTCCTCGGCGGATCGCTTGCTGAACACAAGGGGACGAAACACAGCGTCGCTGAGTCGATCGAAAACGGGCTGCGGGCGGCTGCGGCTATCGAAGAATACCTTTTGACCGGACGGGCAGACGGCAATGCGGAACTATTTGACCGAAAGCCGGCTGACCCGCATTACTATGACCTTGTCTATGATTGGAAGGAACACAAAGGGGACGGCAGACTGTGTGAAAACTCTGTCATTGCGGGTGCCGACCCGCAATCCATATTGCAATACCAACTGCTGGCCGATGCCGTAGCTGAGGCGGCGCGCTGCCCCGAATGCAACTGTTCCGCATGCATCGACGCCTGCACGATGATCCGCTGGTTCCGTCAAAATCCCAAACGTATCGCGGCGGATCTGGAAGTCACGCTTTTACCTGTCGATGGCAAGATCAAGCACGTTGCTTCGCGTATGCTGAACAGCTGCAATCTCTGCGGCTTGTGCGGAGCGGTTTGCCCGGCCGGTGTAGATACCGGCGTAGCCATGCAAGAGGCCCGGCGGCTGATGCGGCAGGGCGGCAATATACCTCCCGCTTTTCACGACTATTGGCTCAAAGATATGGCCTTTTCACTTTCGGAGGAAGCCTATGCCGTCGTCTTGCCGGAAGGTAGGTCTGCAACGGCAAGTGTACAGGAAAGTAAGCTTGTAACGGCAGATATGCCGGCGGGCAAGGCTGTGGCGAGCGTGGTGTTTTTTCCGGGTTGTCAGCTTGCGGCATCGCTGCCGGGGACGGTCATCCAAACTTTTGAATACCTGCGCGGGGCCGAACCCGGCGCGGCGATGATTCTGTCCTGCTGCGGCGTGCCGGCGGATTGGGCCGGCGAGCGGGATGCGCTGGACGCTACGATCGCCAAGATCCGCGCGGACTGGGAGGCCATCGGCCGCCCGCCGTTCCTCTTCGCCTGTGCCACCTGCAAAAAGACTTTTGAAAAATACCTGCCTGAAGCCGAAGGCCGGCTGATTTATGAGTGGTTGGCCGATGATTGTCGAATTCCTTGCGGAATTCCCCAAATAGAGCCCCTGTTTCATGCGGAAAGTGAGACTTTTTCGACATTCCGATCTTCAGTCGTGGCGAGGGACACCGGCATTGCGGCGGAGGACACCGGCATTGCGGCGGTCTATGATCCTTGTGCGGCGCGGCATGACGAGGGAGACCGCGCCGCCGTGCGCAGTCTCGCGGCGGCGCTCGGGTTCGAGCTCCGGGAGGACCTGCCGCTGAACGGTGAGCACGCGGCCTGCTGCGGCTTCGGCGGCCACATCTATCCTGCAAATCCCGGTTTGCTCGATGCGGTCATTGAGGAGCGCCGCAGCGAAACTCCGGTGATCACTTACTGCGCCAACTGCCGCGACCTCTTCCTGTCGAAGGGGTATGCGGCTACGCATATTCTTGAGCATCTGTTTGGAAACGGAACACCGGCTGATTCCGAAACGACAGGTGCGCCGCGCCGGCTGCCGACTCTGAGCGAGCGACGGGACAACCGGCGGGCTGTGAAGGATCGTTTTTGTGGATCCCGGGTCAAGCCCGGGATGACATACGGTGCGCTCGGTATGACAGAGGACGGTGCGCTTGGGATGACAGAGGACGGTGCGCTTGTCATTGCGGCCGGCGAGCCGCAATCCATGGATCCCGGGTCGGCGCCCGGGATGACAGGGTCGGCGCCCGGGATGACAGGGGCTGCGCCCGGGATGACAGAGGCTGCACCCGGGATGACATACGCTGCGCCGGGGATTGAGGACAAAATGGACCGGTTGCTTCTTTTGCGCGAGGACGTCTATGCGGCTATCGCCTATTGCGAGGAGACCGGCGAAAAGCTGCTCGACACGGACAACGGTCATTTCATCGGTTGCCGCGCTGGGCGCGTTACCACCGTTTGGGTAGAGTATGAAGTTGCGGAGGGTCATGAGTCGGGGTTTTCCGGTACGGCGGAGGAAACGGCAGGCTTTGCCTTTACCTTGCACAATGTTTATACGCACCGTATGCGTATTGAGGGGCAAGGCGCGGGCGAGTCATATCACGGGCCAAACAGTGAACTTAGGGACGGGGACAAAACAGAACAGGGAAGCGAAACAAGGTTGATTTGCGCAAAGTGCCGGGAGGCGCTCTTATTATTGGAAACAAAATTTACGTATCTCGGACACGATTTCACGCACAAAGTCCCGAGGTGCCCGTCCTGCGGGCTGGTCTATATTTCCGAGGAGCTCGCGACCGGCAAGATCGCCGAGGTCGAAGCCATGCTCGAGGACAAGTAATAGAAAATATATAATGCGGAAACATGGTATTAATTGTGGCATTTCCGCATATTAAATATCTGGACAAATCCAAATATTAGCGTAAAATATTGATATATGCATATAATTTCAATGATATTTCCGTATTGACGCTTGGTATCAAAAATATAAGATGCGGAAATATAGAAAAAATACCATGTTTCCGCATCTTATATTTTATGTTGGCATAAGGGCGCAAACACGGATTACGAAGAATAGACAGAAAGGAGTCCGGAATGATCGGCAGAAAAGAAGAACAGCGTTTGCTCCAAAAGCTTGCCTTGAGCGATGAGGCAGAGTTCGTCGTGATTTACGGGCGGCGGCGAGTCGGGAAGACGTATCTCGTGCGCGAAACATTTCAGAACGAATTTGCCTTTCACTATACCGGCATCGCAAATGTAGAAGCGCAGGTGCAGATTGCGGCGTTCGTGAAGGCGCTCAGAGACTATGGCTGGAACAAGGACGCTCTTCCGAACAATTGGTTTGATGCGTTTGACGGACTGCGTGAGCTGATCATGCAAGGCAACAGGGCGGAACGCGCCGTTATCTTCCTGGATGAGATGCCATGGATGGACAACAAAAAATCAAACTTCATTCCGGCCTTTGAGCACTTCTGGAACGGTTGGGCTTCCGGTGAAAAAAATCTGACTTTGATTGTATGCGGGTCGGCGGCATCATGGATTACGAAAAAGATATTTCAAAACAAAGGCGGACTCTATAATCGCGTGACACGGCAAATACTGCTGCAGCCATTTACCTTGGATGAGTGCAGAGAATATTATGACAGCAAAGGCCTGATTTTGAATGCACACGACATGATCGAAAGCTATATGATTTTTGGCGGCATTCCATACTATTTGCGCATGATGGACAAGAAATACAGCCTTGCGCTCAATGTGGACGCCTTGTGTTTTGCAAACGCTGCGCCGCTGAAAAACGAGTTCGGTCAGCTTTTCAAAACGCTTTTTGCAAAGCCTGAGAAATATACGGAAGTTATTGAAGCAATCAACACGAAAAAGAAGGGATTGATGAGGGAGGACATTGCCGCTTTGGTCGGCTTTTCGGATGGTGGCAATCTGACCAGGATTCTGAACGAACTGGAGGAGAGCGGATTCATCAGAAAGTACAAACCATTCGGCAAGAAAAAAAACGGAGCGCTTTATCAGTTGTCCGATCCTTTCACGGCATTCCATCTGAATTTTCTGCAAAACATTGACAGCGAAAATTATTGGAGTTCATTTACGGATCATGCGGCGCACCGGGCATGGAGCGGCTATGCATTCGAGCAGGTATGCCTGGCTCATATCACGAAGATAAAAGACGCATTGGGCATCTCGGGCGTAATGACGAAGGTCTCCGCATGGCGAAGCAAGGAGCAGGATGGCGATGAGAAAGGTGCACAAATCGACCTTGTCCTCGATAGAAACGACAATGTCATAAATCTGTGCGAAATGAAATACGCAAATGAAACCTTCGTGGTTGATAAAAAAACAGACCTCGATTTACGCAACAAAGCCGCCGTATTCAAGCGCGAAACAAAAACGAAAAAAGCGATTCATTTGACCTTGGTTACCACCTACGGCGTGAAACCGGGAATGTATGCGAACACGTTTCAGTCAGAAATCACGATGGAAGACTTGCTATAGACAAGACGATACCGGACAAGTAAAAATTTACCATCAGGCTTGCAAAAGTGTTGGTTTTTCAGGTAGAATATCCCTTGTGCTTTTTTTAGCAAGAGAAAAGAGGGTAAAATGTTTACTTTAGTTGCAGAAAAATTTGGGGCCGTTGGGCTGTTTGTCAGCAAGCGGCGTTATGCGTTGATCACTTGGGCTTGCGCCATTTTGTTTGCTGTCGTCATGATTTACTCACTCGCGCTCGCTTCGGAATTGAAGGCGGATGTGCTTGATTATGAGGGCAAGATCGCGGTCATGTCTTCGAAGATGGAGCGCTGGGAAGCGGCCGCAGAAGAAAACGCGATCCTAACGGCCGAGAACAATGCGGTCGAATCAAGGAACGATGTGCTCTCCGCCGAAAACAACGATCTCTCTGCCGCAAACAGCGAGCTTGAAAGGCAGAACGGCGAACTGTCAAAAAAATACGATGGGTTGAGCAAGCCGAACTGATCCCTCAACCCGAAGAAGAATTCAAGGTCACCTTTTACTCGATCGGCGAAGAAACCGAGGATTTGCGTTTCAGCGAAACGGTCGCGATGAACTCGCAGCAGGTCTTGGATCTGGGGCTTGATTTTGGCGACGAGATCTTCCTGAAGTCGGCCAAGGGCTGGTCGGGATTTTATCAAATCACGGATTCCGGCTGCGCCTACGGTACGATCGACATCTACATCGACTACGATGACCTGCCGTCATGGGGCGTCGAGTACGGCGCGAAGATAATGCTTGAAGATGGCGTCACGATAATAGAAGGGCTCTCCGAAGAGAGCCCCGCCTGAAGTCTTCTATAAATACACGCCTAATACACCCCGTACTTCAGCGTGGCTTCATGCCATGCGTCCAGCAGCTCTTCTTTGTAATTGTCGAGCACGATGGAGCAGTTCATGATGAAGCCGCCGCCCGGCATGCAGACGTCGAGCATGCGCTT
>JAISJT010000068.1 GCA_031261395.1 Eubacteriales Family XIII. Incertae Sedis bacterium | reverse complement strand
GCGAATCCATGACGATGATCACCGTGGATTCCCAGGGTTACGTTCCCCCGGGTCAAGCCCGGGGTCACCGCCGGCTACGCCGTCGCCCGGGAATGACAAAGGTGCAAATTCCAGTTTGTCGGGCAAGGAACGCATAGAATCTAACACAAATTTGTAGCAAAGTACGTAAAATAGATGGCAATCCATACACCTATGTCGCCAGCCAATAAAGCCGGCTGGCCGCCACCGCCTTTTAGAAATAGAAATCAAAGGCGCGAGCGCAGCGAGGGCCTACCGTTTAGAGCCGATTTTTCGCACTCACAAAACGTCCGTAATGAAATCAGGAACCTTGCTGTGTCTTTAGCAGGTCTCTGATCTCGGTCAGGACATCGAGCTCGGACGGGGCGGCGGGTGCGTCGTCTTGTTTTTTGCGGAAGCCGTTGATGGCTTTGACCATGAGGAAGACTACGAAGGCGATCAGGACGAAGCTGATGATCGTCTGGATGAATGCGCCGTAGCCGATTGTGAGATCTCCTCCGATCGTGACCGATAGTTTGGAAAAATCGACGCCGCCGGTGGCGAGGCCGATGATGGGATTGATGACATTGGCGACGAGCGCATCTATGATGGACTTGAAGGCTGCGCCGATGACGACGCCGACGGCCATATCGACAACATTGCCGCGCATAATAAATTCTTTGAATTCCCCGACGAATCCCTTCGCCTTTGTTTCGATATCAGCCATGTTTCGCCCCTTTCTCATTTCTGTTGATGTTATTAATTAAAAATTTTAGCCTATTATATCCGTATTACTCGACGTCGTCGAGCGTGAGCGGGCGCTCCGCTTTTTCGTCGTGGCGGCCTGCGCCTCCTCCTGACGCGCTGACGGTGGCGCCGGATACTTTTGCGGGACGGTGTGCAGATGTTTCCATATCCAGCGCCTGTTTGTTCCTTTCGATACGCGCGGCCGTCTCTGCTTCATCGGCCTTGCGTTTGATGGCCTCTTCTGCGCGCTGCTTGGCCTCTTCTCTGCGGCGTTTGGCGGCTGCTGCGCGCTTGCGCTCCTCCTCTTTTTTTCGCTTGGCGGCCTGCGTGGCCAGCATCACAGCCACGGTGACGGCAACTATGATACAGACGATGATGATGATATAGCGAATGAGCGCTGAGACGGGGATGCCGCTTTCCGAGATTTCAAAAAAGATCGTATCAGACAAGACGCCGGAAGCAGCCGTGACGGATACTTCGCCTTTCGCGCTTGCGATGAATTCGCCGTCTGACGAGAGTTCGGCAATCTGAGGATCGCTGACTGTCCACTCGATGCGCTCAACATTTGCGCCCTTTGGCTCAATGAGGGCCGACAAGCGATAGACGTCCCCGACTTTGATTTTGTAAATCATACGCCCCGGGCCATTCGGCTCGCCCGAAAGCCCTGCTGCGCTGATCGTGATCTTGCTCGCCACATAATCGTTGACGTGGATAAAGACCGTAGCCCTTAGGCCGCCGGTGCGTACCGTGATCACGGCGTCACCGGGCTCGATCGCTACTATGTTTCCGAGGGAATCGACGACGATGACGTCGGAGTTGTCGGAACTCCATTCCTCGCTGAGCGCTCCTTCGGGCGGATTCTCAATTTGATAGGTCAGCTTCAGCCGGTCGCCTACGTTCATGGACGACGGTGGCGCTACGAAATCGATGGTGGCTGGCGGCTTTGGCGGCTCAGGAGGTTTGGGCTGTTCGTCCGCCTCGTCTGTCTCGTCCGTCTCGTCCGGCTCATCCGTCTCGTCCGGCTCGGGCTGTTCGTCCGCTGTTTCAGCCGGACTGACCGAAAGATCCTCAGCAGCGGTCGCGCCGAGGAAGGCGATCGGCAGAATATAGCATACAGCGACCGCGATGACGATGATCACGACGAGTATGGTGAGCGCTCTTTTTTTACGTTTGCCTGGCATTATGATTTCACCTTGTTTCAGATCGTTTCGGAATTGTAGACGACGCCGATATCGTTTCGATATGACGCCTTGTCAAACGAAATCTTTGACACGCCTTCGTAGGCGTGCGTGCGCGCTTCTTCATGAGTCTTGCCGCGCCCGACGACGCCGAGGACGCGTCCGCCTGACGTGACGATCTCACCAGCTTCGTTTTTGGCGGTGCCGGCGTGGAAGACGGTCACGCCGTCCGGCGCCTCATCGAGGCCGTGGATCGAATCGCCTTTTCTGTAGTCTCCGGGATAACCGCCCGCTGCCATGACCACGCAGACGGTCTTGAGTTCATCGTCCCATTCGATCTCAGTGTCAGCCAGCCTGTCTTCGGTGACGGCCAGCATGATCTCTGACAAATCTGTCTTGAGACGCGGAAGTACTACCTGCGTTTCGGGATCGCCAAAGCGATTGTTGAACTCGATGACTTTGGGTCCGCTCTCTGTGAGCATGAGCCCGACAAAGAGTACGCCGCGAAAGTCGAGGCCGTCTTGCAGAAAGCCTTCCAGCGTCGGGAGCAGGATGTCTTCGGCAACGCGCAGTTCCATCGCTTCATCAAAGAGCAGGCTGGGTGAATAATTGCCCATGCCCCCGGTATTGGGGCCGGTATCGCCGTCGCCGATGCGTTTGTAATCCTGGGCGGATTCCATCGGAACGATGGCGCTGCCATCCACGAAGCATAGCACGGACGCTTCAGTGCCGCGCAGCAATTCTTCGACAACGACCTTGTCTCCGGCGCCGCCAAATGCACGAGAGACCATGAGTTCGTCCACGGCCGCTTCTGCTGTATTTCGGTCTTCGGCGATGATGACGCCTTTGCCCGCAGCCAGTCCGTCCGCTTTCAGCACCATCGGAAAACCGAAGATGCCGATATCCGCACGCAGCGCGTCCGCATCCGTGTATTCGCGGTAATCCGCCGTCGGGATGCCGTGCCTTGCCAGAAAAGCTTTTGTAAACGATTTGCTCGCTTCGAGCTGTGCGCATTTTTTGTTGGGTCCAAAGACGCGGTGACCGCGCTCTTCGAGCGCGTCTGTGAGCCCGAGGGCGAGCGGTATCTCCGGGCCGATGATCGCCAGATCCGGGCGCTCCCGTTCGGCCAATAGCGTGAGGCCTTCGGTATCATCCGCCGCTATCTTCACGCAGCGCGCGAGGGATTCGATGCCGGCATTGCCGGGTGCACAGATGATTTCGCGGGCAGGGTCTTCCTGCGCCAGTCTCCATACGATGGCGTGTTCGCGTCCGCCGCTGCCGATGACGAGTATCTTCACGTTGATTCCCCTAATGTTTGAAATGACGCACGCCGGAGAAGACCATCGCGATGCCGAGTTCGTCGCATTTTTGTATGGAATCTTCGTCGCGGATGGAACCGCCCGGCTGAATGATCGCCGTGACGCCGGCGGCGGCTGCGGCTTCTACGCAGTCGCTAAAGGGGAAGAAAGCGTCTGATGCAAGCACGGCGCCGGGAAGCTTCCTTCCGGCTACGGCGATATGCAGCGAGCCGATCCTGTTGGTCTGTCCCGGACCTACGCCGAGCGTCCCTCCATCCCTGGCGAGCACGATGGCATTTGACTTGACGTGTTTGACCACCTTCATGCCAAACTTCATGTCTTCGAGTTCGGCGGCTGTCGGCTGTTTTTTCGTCACGACTTTCAGCGCCTGTTCGTCAAAAAGTTCGCCGTCAATGTCTTGAATCAGGATACCGCCATCGACTTTTTTGATGTCGATACTGCCGGCGGGCGCCTGCTTTTCAATTTGAGAAAGCGTCAGCAGCCGAATGTTTGCCTTGCGCGTGAGGATCTCCAGCGCCTCGTCCGTGAAGGAGGGTGCGATGACGATCTCGACAAAGATCCCTGAAATCTCCTCGGCCGTGGCGGCGTCGATCGGCATATTGGAAGCGATGATACCTCCAAAGATCGAGACCGGATCGGCTTCATAGGCCTTGCGGTAGGCGCAGGAAATCGTGGCGCCGCTACCGACGCCGCAAGGATTGGCATGCTTGACGGCGACAATGGTCGGCTCCGAGAATTCCCGGAGGCAAGCGAGAGCGCCATTTGTGTCGTTTATATTATTGAAGGAAAGTTCCTTGCCGTGCAGTTGCTGTGCATTCACCAGCGCTCCTTTCCAGGGCTTGACTTCGCGGTAATACGCCGCCGATTGGTGCGGGTTTTCACCGTAGCGCAGATCCTGAATCTTTTCATAGGTGAATGTCGGATTGGCCGGCAGCGGGATGTTTTTGACCGAGCGCAGATAATCGGCGATCATCGCGTCGTAGGCCGCTGTGTGCTCAAAGACTTTCAGCGCAAGCCGGTATTTCGCCTCATAGCTAAGGCCGCGTTCGGTTTTGAGCTCACCGATGACCGCATCATAATCGGACGGATCGCAAACGACTACGACATCCTTGTGATTTTTTGCCGCAGACCTGAGCATGGTCGGGCCGCCGATGTCGATATTTTCGATCGCTATTGGCAGCGTGACGTCATCCTTCATGATGGTTTCTTTGAAGGGATAGAGATTGATCGCAACGACATCGATGGTCTCGATGCCGAGTTCGGCGAGCTGCGCCATATGCTCTTCCTTGTCGCGCATCGCGAGGATGCCGCCGTGCACCGCCGGATGCAGGGTCTTGACACGTCCGTCAAGGCATTCGGGAAATCCCGTCACCTCGGAAATGCCTGTGACCGGGACGCCCGCCTCTTTGAGAGCGCTGAAAGTGCCGCCGGTGGAGATCACCTCATACCCGAGATCCGCAAGCGACCGTGCAAACCCGATGACGCCCGACTTGTCGGAAACGCTGATCAAAGCCTTCATAGTTTGAAGTCCTCTCCGTATCCCGCTTTCAGGAGCACGGCGTCCCCGGCCTCAGCGTTTTCTACGCGAATGACCGCATAGGCGCTGCCTGCTTCGCGGGCGACAAAGGCATAGATGTATTCGAGGGAAACGCCGGCGTCCGCAAGCGCCCTTGCGATCTTTGCGACGCTGCCCGGTTCGTTGCCCATGCTCGTGACGACGACCGGCGTCAGCGACGCGACGGAGCCTGCGAGTTTGAGTACGGCCAGGGCTTTTTTCGGCGCATCGACGATGAGCCTCAGCACACCGAAGTCGCCGGTGTCCGCCAGCGTCAGCGCCTTGATATCGATGTCGGCTTCCGCGAGGGTCTGCGTGATGTCCGCGACCGCGCCGGCTCTGTTTTCAACAAAGACGGAAATTTGTTCCAGGATCATTTTGATACCTCCCTATATCTGCAATATCGTTAAATCTTTCTCTTGTCTACTACGCGTACAGCCTTGCCTTCGCTGCGTGCGATGGTGCGCGGGGCGACCAATTTCACCGCCGGTGAAATGCCGAGCATTGACCTGAGCGCCGCCAGCAATTCAGACTCCTTTTTCTCGATGAATTTCACTTCGTCCGAGAACATTTCCTCGGTCATTTCGACCTGCACCTCGAAGGTATCGGTGAAATTGACGCGGTCGAGGATGATGAGATAGTTGGCCGGATAGCCCTGGTTGAGCAGGACGGTCTCGATCTGCGACGGGAATACGTTGACGCCGCGGATGATAAGCATATCGTCCGTGCGGCCCATCGGCTTCGCCATCTTGACCAGCGTACGCCCGCACGAGCACTCCTTGCGCGATAGCACGCAGATGTCGCGCGTCCGGTACCTGAGCAGAGGAAAGGCCTGTTTGGTAAGGCTCGTAAATACGATCTCGCCCTTGCTCCCCTCCGGCAGCGCCTCGCCCGTATCGGGATCGATGATCTCCGCGAAGAAATGGTCTTCGTTGACGTGCATACCCGTCTGCTCCTCGCACTCAAAGGAGACGCCCGGGCCGCTGGTTTCCGTGAGTCCGTAAATATCGTACGCCTTGATGCGCAGATTCTTTTCGATGTTGCGGCGCATCTCTTCGCTCCACGCCTCGGCGCCGAAGATACCGGCCTTCAGTTTGATTCTGTCGATCAGCCCCGCCTCGTGAATCGCTTCTGCGAGGAAGGCCGCATATGAGGGCGTACAGCAGAGAATCGTAGATTCAAGATCCGTCATGAATTGGATCTGTCTCTCTGTATTGCCCGAAGACATCGGCAGTGTCAGGGAGCCGACTTTGTGAGAGCCCCCGTTGAGCCCCGGTCCTCCCGTGAAAAGCCCATAACCATAACTAACATGGACAACGTCTTCTTTCGTGCCGCCGGCGGCTACGATGGCTCTGGCACAGCACTCGTCCCACAAATCGACGTCCGCCTGCGTGTAGAAAGCGACGACGCGCCTGCCCGTCGTGCCGGATGTTGACTGGATACGTACGCAGTCTTCAAGCGGCACCGCGCGGAAACCGTGCGGGTATTCGTCGCGAAGGTCATCCTTGTTCACGAAAGGCAGTTTGCTCAGGTCGTCGATCGAGGTGATATCGCCCGGCTCAACGCCTTTCTCCTGCATTTTCTTGCGGTAGGGTACAACGTTTTCATAGGTGTGTTTTACCTGTTTGACCAGTCTTTCGGTCTGGAGCGCCCGCATCTCATCTCTCGATGCTCTCTCCCTGTTTTCCTGATAGTAAGCCAACCTTCTCTCCCTTTCTTTTTTGAACTCCTGCGCCACACGAAGATTTTATCATATTTGTCTGTTGTTCGCCCCGTCATTCCCGGATTCCCGCCTGCGCGGGAATGACAACATCAATCTCAACTGTGTTGCAGCGCCGCGAAAACTTCGCCTATGGGTCTGCGGATCACGAGATCGGCGCGGCTGTCCACGCCCGTCTCGCTCATATTGATGAGCACGAGGGCATCTCCCCGGAAATAATTCAGGAACCCCGCCGCCGGGTAGACGACGAGACTCGTGCCTCCGACGATGAGCAAATCCGCCTGACGGATCGCGCGGGTCGCGCCGCTGACCGTATCATCGTCAAGCCCCTCCTCATACAGCACGACGTCGGGCCGCACCATCCCCCCGCACTTTTCGCAATACGGAACATAACTGTCATCCCGGGCGCCGGTATTGTCATCCCGGGCGCCGACCCGGGATCCACAATGCCTCGGATCAAGCACGTAAGCAAGATCATACTTCTCCCCGCACTTTAGACAATAATTCCGATGCACGCTGCCGTGGAGTTCGTAGACCGTAGCAGACCCCGCCGCCTGATGAAGCCCGTCGATATTCTGTGTGACGATACTGATCGTCCCGCCGTCCTTTTCGATCTGCGCCAGTCCAAGATGGGCCGCATTTGGCTGTGCCTCAGGATAAATCATGTTTTCCTTATAATAATGAAAGAAAATGTCGGGTTCGCTCATAAAGAACGAATGCGATATCATCGCCTCCGGGCTCCGGCCGTATTCCTGCTGCGCCTTGTAAAGCCCCTTCTCGGAACGAAAGTCGGGAATCCCGCTTTCCGTCGATACGCCCGCCCCGCCAAAGAATACGATATTCCCCGCACCGTCGATCAGACTCTTTAGTTTCTCAATGTCATTCATACCTTCACCTCCGTAATACAAAGATTATATTACAACTGGTATAATCGTGTCATGGATACGAAGGGGATCACGGAGGAGGCGCGGCGCGCTTGGAACGACGCGCAAGTTAATGCTGGGGGGGGAGACCTTGCGGCGGCGCTTTTTGCGGAAGGTAAGGATGATGCTGGGGCGTTTTACCTCGGGGACAATCTCAGGGTCATGGCGTCGCTTGCGAATGAGATACGGGCGGGGCACCGCAAACCCGCAAGCCTTGTCTATATGGACCCGCCGTATTTTTCGAACAAAGAATACACCGCGCGCGTAAGGGTTGAGACGAAAGGCGGGACGGCATTTGCGCAGTTGCCGGCTTTCAGCGATACCTGGAAGGACGAAGCATCCCTTGGAATCGGCGCCTACCTGCAAATGCTAACGCCTCGTTTGACCGCTGCGCATGAACTGCTGGCGGACGACGGCTGTCTGTGGCTGCATCTGGACCGCCGGGCCGTACACTACGCGAAAGTCATCTGCGACGAGATTTTCAACGGCCCTGACCATCTAATCAACGAGGTGGTCTGGGTGTACAAAAGCGGAGGCGCGTCGAAACGAAGGTTTGCGAACAAGCACGACACCTTGCTTTATTATGCAAAAAACAAAAACTGCTATAAATTTTTTCCGCAAAAAGAGAAGTCTTACAATCGCGGACTCAGCCCCTATCGTTTCAAGGGTGTGAAGGAGTACCAAGACGATGTCGGCTGGTATACCGTTGTCAATATGAAGGACGTCTGGGAGATCCCGATGGTCGGGCGGACGGCCGGGGAGCGGACGGGCTATGCCACGCAAAAACCCGAGGCTTTGCTGGAGCGCATCGTGCTGTCATGTACGGAGGCGGGCGATCTTTGCATCGATCCGTTTTGCGGATCCGGGACGCTGGCCGCTGTTTGCGAAAAGCATGACCGGCCCTGGATCTGTATCGACGAAAGCCCGCTGGCGCTGGAAATCGCAGCGGAGCGTCTCGGCTTGCACAAGTTGTATTTGTAGTTGTCATCAATCATCTTTGCTTTACGCTGCTCGCTCTCATTGATTAAAATTTAGTTGCGAAAACTATTTTGTTGAATGGAGGAAATCATGCAGCAGGGCCCGAGAATTCCTTATCTGAAGCCGGAGGATATGACGGGAGAGCAGAAGGCTTTTTACGATGATATCCTGGAAAATATGGGAAATCCGAATGCGCCGCATATTTGGAGGTTGGACGAGGGTCAGATCAACGGGCCGTTTACATCCATGCTTCATTATCCCGAAACGGGATATCTTCTTTACAAACTGCAACTAAAAATCGTGAAGCAGACTTTGATCCCAAAGGATGTCATAGAGACATTTATCCTCACGGTGGTCGCCAAAGAGGGCGCGGCCTATGGGATATATGCGCATGAACTTCTTGCGCAGCAAAGCGGAGTATCGCCCGGGATAGTGAAAGCCATCAAGGAGAACCGTATCCCGGAAGGGCTGCAAGAACCTTTTCTGACTGTCTACGCGCTGGCGGCCGCGCTTTGCAGACCGGGGCCTCCGTCTCAGGAAATCTATGAATCGGCGGTTGGCAAATTCGGCGTCTGCGGTTACAATATGCTTGTCAATACGGCAGCGATGTTCAAATACTTGGGAACGCTCATGAACGCCTATGATGAGCCGATCCCGGTGGGCGAAAACCCGGAAGGCGATGAAAAGCATGGAGATCCGGCAGCTTCAGTATTTCAAACAGGTATGTGAGGACCGGAGTCTTTCAAAGGCCGCCGAAAATCTATATATCACACAACAAGGACTTTCACACGCGATACAGACACTGGAAAAGGAAATCGGAGTGTCGCTTTTTTTGCGCAGCAAAAACGGAGTTGTCCCGACGGAGGCCGCCGCAAATTTTCTGGATGAGGTGGGCGATGTCCTTGATGCTTTCGAGGCGCTGAAAACGAAAATGCGGATGATGGCAGAGTCCGCAAACGGGAAGGTGAAAGTATCTCTCACGCCGGGCGCCATGTCGTATCTCGTACCGAAACTCGTCAGCGAATTTCACGAACGCTATCCAAAGATCGAACTGAAAATCGTAGAAAATCCGGATACGCTATGCGAAAGTTACACGGCGAGCGGCGATGTCGATATGGCCTGCACCACAGGTCCTGTCGCAAACGAGGCACTGGAATGGTTTCCGCTGTTCACGGATGATGTAGTGATCATGATGCGAAAGGACAACCCTCTGGCAGCCCGCGAGATCCTGGATTTCAAGGATTTGAAAAATGAAAAATTCATTTTGCCGCCCCGGGAATTCAAATGGCACGATATCATAATAGACCGCTGCAATGAGGCGGGGTTTGAACCAAATATCTTCTACGAGGTCGGCGACCTGAATGTGACCTACAATATCATCAAAGAAAACTGCGGCATCGGGTTCATGCACAAAAATCTTGCAGAATCTTTCGGCGTGCGGGAAACGGTCATCGTGCCGCTCGCGCCCGACAAAAAACTATACTGGCATCTGGGGATAGTCAAAAGAAAGAGCGCAAAATTAAGTTATGCTGCGCAGATCGTCGCCGGATATATCAGCGAGATCTCGGGGGAGAACGAAGCCTTTGCCGGTCGGCCAAACTCCGCTCTCACCCCGTCATACACAGATGCGCATGGCGGAAACGTCATACGCATCAAATAATCACGCTAGAAATTTCGCCGGATTTCCTACCATCAATTTTTCGATATCCGCATCGGATATACCGGCTTCTCTGAGGCGCGGCAGCACAAATTCTACTACCACCCTGGGCGTCGTATGATCCTTGAATTTTTGCGCTGCGGGCGAAAGTTTGAAAGGTCTGCCGAGGTCGATCTTGACCGTGTCGTGTCCGAGCATGATTTGATCTGCATAGCCGTCTTTGAGCAGGGCGATCAGAGTCGTCACGCGCTCCTCGTCGGTCGGAGTCATCATGAAGTCAAAACCTTCGATGCCAAATCTGTCAAAGCCGATATTCACGCCGAGCGCGAGGATCTTTTTCAGATACTCCGTGTCGGTGCAGCCGCACATATGGCCGATCAGTACCCGCTCAGGCTGTGCACCTGCTTCGAGCAGAAGCCCGGCTTGCTCAAGACCCATAGTCGATCCGTCCGCATGGGTCGTGATCGGACGTCCGGTATCCCTGCTCGCCTTGGCGCATGCCGAGATGAAATGCTTTTCATAGTCTGTGATCTGATTGAAACTCGTCGATATTTTCAGCATACCGGCCTTGATGTCCGTGAATCCGATGCCCTTGGTGGTCTCGGTGACAAAGGACTCGTAGATCTCGCTGTCTATGTCCGCCCCCATGGACGCGCGGCCTACCCAGTAGGATGTGGCGGCGTACATATCGGCATACCAGCCTGATACGCATATGATGTTGATACCGACGGTTTCGGAAATCTTTTTCAACAGTTCCGGGTTTCTGCCCGTATCTACAACAGAAGCATCGACAAGGGTCTTGTAGCCGAGCGATTTGAAGAGTTCCGCTTCCTTGATCAGGATGGGCAGGTCTCGCTCCTCCTTGAAGCAGTCAACGGAAATATCAAATTGATGTCCGGGAAAGCCGTAGACAAAATGCTCGTGCATGCTGGTCTGGCCGAGGTCGGAGACCTCGACCGGACCAGTGACTGTGTTCACCGTTGCCATTTACTTTTTCTCTCGTGCATCTTCGATGCCTGCCGCCTTGTAGGAGACGAGCGCCCAGTCTTTGCCGCGGCCCTTGCCGACCGTTTCGTGGCTGAAGAGCAGGACGAGCAGGAAGCCGACGACCATGCAGATGCACATGAAGACGACGCCTGTCTGATAGCCGCCTGCCGATGACCAGCCGCCGCCCGCTGCGATCAGACCGCCGAGGATGGCCGGGGTGAAGGCGCCGACAATTGATGCCGTAACATTCAGTCCCATAGCAGTACCGATAGCGCCCTTTGGCGCACTGTCCTGAACCATAGCGTAGATCAGGGCAAAGAGGGCGTTGACACAGAAACCGAGCGCGAGCTGTATGCCGATGAGGGCGCCGAGCCCGAGTTTGACCTGCGGCAGTATCAGCACCCAAATCGCGAGCCAGCCGAAGCAGAAGAGCAGGCTATTTTTGCGTCCGATAAAGTCGGAAATACGGCCCCAGACGATTTGTCCCAGACCGCCTGTGATCGTGTAGAGCAGTGAGTAGGCAGCCGCTTTGCCGTAATCGTATTCGGCGACGAAGGCAAGATAGGGATTCAGCCAGAAATTGATGCCAAGGAACATGACCAGTGCAATGATCGTGATAACGGTCGCGACAAGAACATTGGCATTTTTCAGGCAGCGGATGAGGTTGCTCTCATTCTTGGAAAGTTCGACTTCTTCCGAGCCGTCTGCCGAGTCAAGGGTGGGCGTGAGACCCATATCGACAGCCTTGTTTTGATATTTTTCAAAGACTTTCTTCTTTGAGAAAAGCCAGTATACGATCCAAATCGGAATGCCGATGGCCGGCATGATCAGGAAGGGGAGTCTCCAGTCATTGTTGGACTTGGCCAAAATGACAGAAATGATGAGTCCGGTCACCAGCGTGCCCCAGGGATAACCTGTGTGGTGCAGACCGGCGGCAAAGCCTCTGGCTTCCTTTGGCCACCATTCGATGATGGCGGTGCACTCGAGCGATTCGCCTGCGCCGGCAAAAAGATTTCTGACGGTCAGCAGGACGACTACGACGATGATGCCGCTCGAGATGAAATTGAGTCCGACGAGGAAGGTCAGCACCAAATAGCCGACAGCGACCCAAATCAGGCTGTATTTGCGCATCCAGCCCTGCCCTCGTTTGTCAGACCAGGTCGTGAACAGTATGGGCAGCAGCCCCATCGCTACTTGCATAATGGTGCCGTAGAGACCCATCGTGTCCGCCTCGACTCCGAATTCGCCGACGATGATAGGCGACGTCCTGTTGAACAACTCCCGAACCGTGCTGTTCAGCGCAAATACCAGCCAAAGGACGACCATGGCGCCCCATGATGTAGCCGGTACCCTGGGAATGAAACTTTGTTTTTTGTTCATAGTTCTCTCCTCCGTGTTAAAAATATTAAGAATGCAGATACAATACTAATGTAATCATCATAATCCACCCGGTGAACTACGGTAAATCAAAAGTATTTGATAGTTGGCACAACTTGAGTTTGTAGATGTCATCAAAAATGATTGCTTTACCGTATATACGGCAAGATGCGAGAATTGCGGTAACGGAAGCAAAGCGTGATTTAAGGAAGGAAGAGTAAACATATGAAAATGCATATATTGAATCTCGGAAAGATGTATCTGGACGAATCCGCGCTGGTGGCAGGCATACACGGCGGTAGTTTGCGCAATCAAAACCCGGTGGCGCAGTGGGTCAGCATCCCTGTTCAGGCCGTATTGGTCGAGTATGACGGGGGCTATTTATTGTACGATACGGGCTGCAATATCCGCGAAGCCGGAACTCCCGATGATGAGGACACGCCTTCGCCGTTTGAGGGCACGGAGGACATACTGCTCCCGGCTCAGCTCGCAAAACTCGGCGTAGATCCGTCAGATGTCAAATATGTGGTCATGAGTCATCTGCACTGCGACCACGCCGGATATCTCTACCTGTTCAAAAATGCAGAGGTCATCGTGGCCGAAGACGAGTTTGCAAATTCGATGAAACTCTACGGACTCCGTGGCTTTGGCCCGGGACCGTACAAATATGCGGATTTCAATGATTTTCTCGCCGCCGAACTGAATTTCCGCTTGCTGCCTGATCCCTACAGGGACTATGAGATCGTGCCCGGCATCAAAGCCGTCAGTTTTGGCTCGGGGCATACTTTCTCGCTGACAGGACTCTTGGTGAGCCTTCCGGACTCGGGCAATTTTCTTTTCACGGCGGACGCCCTATACCGCTCAGAGAACCTTGGGCCTCCGGTCCGTATCCCCGGACTCATCTTTGACTCGCTCGGCTATGTGAAGAGTGCAGACTATATCGCAAAATACGCCGAAGAAAACAATGCAAAGATCATCTTCGGACACGACGCCCGGCAGTTTGCCACGCTGAAGACAGGGACTGATTATTACGACTGAGGACGGCGGCTCACTAGATTGCGAGCATTTTGGCGAGATTGTCGAGTTCGCAGACACTCGCCTTTTTCATGCTCATAGCCTCCTCAAGTTCCGACCATATGATACTGCCGCCAACACTGCCAACGGCAACGCCGGAAATATCGTCATGGAGCAGTTCGACTGCCTTGGAGCCGAGGGTGCTGGCGAGCAGGCGGTCAGCCGCTGTCGGAGAGCCGCCTCTTTGGATATAGCCCAGTACGACGACCTTGACGTCGAGGCCGGTGCGCTTTGTGATCTCTTCGTCGAGGACATTTGAGTCGATATCGACGCCTTCCGCTTTCACGATAATGCTCGAAGTCTTGCCGCGATTGCGCGATTCGATCAGGCTGCGGCAAACGTCGTCCAGGTCGATAGGGATCTCGGGCACGAGTACGATCTCCGCGCCGCCCGTAATGGCGGCATAGATGGCGATATCGCCGCATTCACGACCCATCACGTCAACGATCGTCACGCGTTCGTGCGCGTTCGACGTGTCTCTGACGTTGGAGATCGCCCAGAGCGCCGTATTGACGGCGGTGTCAAAACCGATCGTGTAGTCTGTGAAGGGCAGGTCGTTGTCGATGGTGCCGGGCAGTCCGACCACACGGATGCCTGCTTTCTTGAGGTCGGTCGCGCCGGTGAGCGAACCATTGCCGCCTATGACGATCAGGCCCTCGAGTTTGAAATTGCCCATCATGGCGAGGGCCCGGGCAAAGCCTTCCTCCGTCTGGAAGTCAGAGCTGCGCGCCGTCTTGAGCATGGTGCCGCCTCGCTGTATGGTGTCGGATACGTCGCGCGGTCCAAGCTGCCGGATGTCGCCGGCGATGAGGCCGTCGTAGCCGCGCTCAATGCCGAAGATCTCCATATCCAAAAAGTGAGCGGTCCGTACGCAGGCACGGATACAGGCATTCATGCCGGGTGCGTCGCCGCCGCTTGTCAATACTCCGATTCGTTTCATTTGTTCCTCCGTTCCATTTATATTGAATTGTACCAGAAAACTTCTCGCCGGGCTGAAAAACGCCGCCGTGAATTCGGGAAGTATTTCTTGACATGCCGTATCCACAATAATAATATAGATATATACAGAAGATATGCGGAGGTACTATGCTTATTACAAGAGAAACCGATTATGCTATTCGTGCCATCAGAGCTTTGTCAGACGGCAACAAATGGACGCTCGCCGAGATTTGCGAGAAGGAAGTCGTGCCCCATCAATTCGGGTACAAGATCATGAAAAAACTCGCGCTTGCCGGCTTTGTCATCATCAAACGCGGCAAGGATGGCGGCTATATCATATCCGAGGACATCAAGGACAAGACGATGCTGGATTTGACGGGGGTGATGGAAACTCCGACAGAAGTAAGTCCCTGTGTGATTCCCGGTTATGTCTGCGAGGCTCACAAGTCGCAGGGGCAGCCTTGTTCGGTGAATATTCGGATGTCTGCACTGCAAACGGCGATCAACGACGAACTCCGTTCGATGAATCTGCTACAGCTTGTTTCGGAAGTGAAGGAACAAGCCGGCACGGCATGACGCCCATGGCCCCACGGCACGCCACGATTTTTCAATTGACAGCGTGGCTCAAATACTGATATAGTATTTGACGTTGCGCGAACGATCCGCTGGCCCCGCATTCGGGCGGAGGCGCCAAGAACGTTCAAGACGGGTTTCCGGCAGGAAACAGCGAGGAAGAGAAATGGA
The DNA here is from genome assembly GCA_031261395.1 of Eubacteriales Family XIII. Incertae Sedis bacterium. GTDB lineage: Bacteria > Bacillota > Clostridia > Peptostreptococcales > Anaerovoracaceae > WRMW01. Next base: position 2,614 of record JAISJT010000068.1, on the reverse strand, counting down.
TATACTCAGAGACATCACACAGGATTATTTGCGGACCGACATCCCCGAATTCACGGTTGGCGACACGCTCAAAGTCCACATCACGATCAAAGAAGGACAGCGCGAGCGCATCCAGGTCTTCGAGGGCTTTGTACTCAAGAAGCAAGGCGGCGGCATCAGCGAGACCTTTACAGTGCGCCGGATAGCTTCGGGCGTCGGCGTCGAAAAGACCTTCCCGATCAATTCACCAAAGATCGATCACATCGAAGTCGTTCGTCATGGCGATGTGCGCAGAGCGAAACTCAACTATATGCGCGAGCGCACCGGCAAGTCCGCACGCATCAAATCCAAAGAGCGCGACTGAGCAATTTATGACGACAAAGGTCCGCCTCGGAAACGAGGTGGATTTTTCTTGTATAATAACAAGATGAAACCGATAAACTGGTATCCCGGCCACATGAAAAAAACACGGGAACTGATCGATGCAAATCTCAAACTCGTCGACGCCGTGGTAGAGGTCTGTGACGCACGTATTCCGGTCTCCTCACGCAACCCGATTCTGTCTGATCTCACAGCGGGCAAGGCCCGGGTGCTTGCGCTGAACAAGAGTGATCTTGCTGATGAGGATGCGACGCGGGAGTGGCTCGATTGTTTTCGGCGATCCGGGACGGGGAATCTGCCGGGGGCGTATACGGCGGCGCTCGCTCTCAACAGCATGAGCGGCGACGGGCTGCGCGGACTTCTGTCGCGGCTTGAACATATTGAAGAGGAAAAGACTGCAGCGGGCGCGGCCTCGTTCAAGGGGGAACGCTCGCTTCGTCTGATGATCGTCGGCATACCAAACTCCGGCAAATCTTCGCTGATCAACCGGCTGACCGGACGCAGGGCCACGCAGGTGGGAGACCGCCCCGGTGTCACGCGCGGAAAGCAGTGGCTGACGCTTGCGAACGGGATGCAGCTGCTTGATACGCCGGGAATATTGTGGCCAAAATTTGAAGACCCTGAAGTCGGTCTCAATCTGGCGTTTTGTGGGGCGATCCGCGACGAGATCATGGATATAGTCGAGCTCGGGCTGGAGTTGATAAGTGTGCTGATGCGGGAGCATTCGGCGGCTTTGGCCGCGCGGTACGGCTCTGTCATTGCGGGCGCCGACCCGCAATCCATGCATGGTGATGAGTTCGACGAAGACGGCCATCCGATCGGGCCTGCGGATCCGGCGCTCGCGGCGATGGATCAGATCGCGCGCGCGCGCGGCTTCTTATTGCAAGGCGGACGGATCGACTACGAGCGCACAGCGCGCATGATCCTGGACGAATTTCGCGCCGGCAAGATCGGCCGCATCACTCTGGAGCGCGCGCCATGAACAAAGAAGAACGCGCGCAAATGCTGCGTGAAAAATTAGAAGTGATGTTGTCTTATGAACGCGAACTTTGGAGCAAAGAAATCGCGTTTGTCGGCGGCGTCGACGAGGTGGGCCGTGGTCCGCTCGCAGGGCCGGTATGCGCCGCCTGCGTGGTCTTGCCGCAGGACTGGGATGTCCCGGGCGTCAACGACTCAAAAAAACTTTCGGAGAAAAAACGCAACGAACTCTATGCTGTGATTGTTGAGCGCGCGCTCGCCTACGGCATCGGCCTCATCGGGAATGAGCGCATCGACGAGATCAATATCCTGAACGCGACAAAGGAAGCGATGATGATCGCTATCCGCAGCGCAAACGAAAAACTCGAGGGCGGCATCGGCCACCTGCTCGTCGATGCCGTCAAACTGCCTGAGGCCGGCATCCCCGGCACCGCTATCATCAAAGGCGACGAAAAGAGCGTTTCGGTCGCGGCCGCATCCATCGTGGCCAAGGTCACGCGCGACCGCATCATGACGGAGTTTGACAGCGTCTTTCCCGGATACGCCTTCGCCCAAAACAAAGGCTACGGCACCGAAGCCCACTACGCCGGCCTGCGCGCCCAGGGCCCCTGCATCATCCACCGAAGAACCTTCATCAAAAACCTGTGAAATTCTTTCGTGACGTACTGCGCGCGATATTGGTAAAAAACGACCGGTTTTTTTGCCGATTTGCGTCTCTATACGTCACGAACTCTACCGGGTCAGTTGCAAAACATATTCAAAGAATTTGCATTGATTTGTGAAATAGTTGTAAAATCAATTCAAATATTTTTGGCGGCGGTCGTTGCGATACAAGGGCGCGGCCGGATTGCTGACTGGATTGGCGGTTTGGCCCGTGATAAGATAATAATTGATACCGATTACATGCGGAAAATTTATTAGAAAGAGAGGTGAAAAATGGCTCTTGCTGCAAGAATAGAGATTGAAAAAGAACAAGAACTTCGTCGTATCGGGCATGCGGAACTTCAAGCAGCGATAGATGTCAAAAACCTCGATCAAATTTCGGAAAATATCCGAAGCGGAAAAGAACAACTCACTTCTCATTCCGATGTGATGTCCGCGATGGGCGGCCTGATATATCTGTAAGCGATTATTTTTCGATACGAAGATAAATACAGTAGTTGTTGTAATGAAGTAATGCTTGTGCTACCATAAGGTTGTAGAAAGACCGGGCAGCCTGGACAGGCAGTCAAAGGAGTGTTCTACGCGAATACAATCACCCGGTAGATATCTGCCG
>JAISJT010000041.1 GCA_031261395.1 Eubacteriales Family XIII. Incertae Sedis bacterium | reverse complement strand
GCAGGCAGAGACGTTCTTTTGGATTGCGGGTCGGCGCCCGCAATGACAACGCTTTGACCCGCAATGACAACGCTTTGACCCGCGATGACAATGCTGCGACCGCGATGATCACCTTGGATCCCCAGCGTTTCGTTCCCCCGGGTCAAGCCCGGGGTCACCCCTCGCTTCGCTCGGTCGCGGGGATGACAGGGGGTGCAAATTCGAGGATTTGTTCGGCGGCTTTGATGCCGTCTACAGCAGCGGACATAATGCCGCCGGCGTAGCCTGCGCCTTCTCCGCAGGGGTAGAGGCCGGGGATACTGCTTTGCAGGGTTTCATCCCGCAGGATTCTGACCGGCGAGGAGCTTCTGGTTTCCGGACCGAAGAGCTGCGCGGCTTCTCCGTCGAAGCCGCTGATGCGTCTGCCGAAGACGGGCAGGGCTTCGCGGATGCCTTGCGTCACGAAGTCCGGCAGGCATTTTGTTAGCAGGCTGTTTGCGCCAGCGAATTCGCGGATCGACTCCTGTAGAGGCGTATATTCATGGGTTTCTTCACCGTCATTCCGATTGATCGTAACACCACCGGCCTCAAGCAGTTCCTGCCGGAACGCGTAAGCGGCTTCCTCACTCTTTCGCTGAACATCAATGCCGGCTAAAGGGTGGTCGCTTCCAAAGTCCGCCGGCCGCACATCGACGAGGACGGCGCTGTTGGCGAAGGCACCGTCACGAGCCCGCTCGCTCATGCCGTTGGTGCAGATGGTTCCCGGCTCGGATGATGCTGCTACGACCTGGCCGCCGGGACACATGCAGAAAGTGTAGACGCCTCTGCCGTCGGATGCTTTGCACGACAGTTTGTATTCTGCCGCCGGCAAAACGAAAGCGCATGAGGGTGAACGGCTGTATTTTTGCCGATAATCTTTCCCATATTGGCTTTCATTGATCAGCTCCTGCGGGTGTTGAATCCGAACGCCCATGGAGAACGGTTTCTGTTCCATGGTCACCCCGTGCGCATATAGTTCCCGAACGGTATCTCTTGCGCTGTGTCCGATAGCAAGAATCACCTGTTCGGCGTCAATTTCCACGATGTGCTCACTTTTTTTATTCGCATTGGGAGCAGTTTCACGATCTATGACCTCAATAAGAACTTTCGCCACGCATCCGTTTGGACTCGTACCGACCCCAACCATTTTCTGGCCGAAACGCACCTCGCCACCCAGCGAGATGATCTCTTTGCGAAGACGCTGCACGACGGTTTTCAAGACGTCCGTGCCCAGATGCGGCTTGCCCAAATAGAGGATGTCCTCGCCGCCGCCTGCCGCCGCAAAGGTTTCGAGCACGAAGGTCTTGCGGGGGTCAGAGGTGCCGGTGGTCAGTTTGCCGTCGGAAAACGTCCCGGCGCCGCCCTCGCCGAAGAGGACATTGGAGTTTTCCTTTAGGATCCCGTATTTCCAGAAGGCGTCCACGTGATAGGTGCGCTCTTCGATCGGCCGGCCACGCTCCAGAACGATGGGACGGAGTCCGGCCTTCGCCAGCACATAAGCTGCGAAGATCCCGCAAGGGCCGAAGCCGACAACAACAGGCCGGAACCCGGCATCGCCGTGTACCTTAGGGATAATGTAATTTGCCTCCGCCGCGATTTCCAAGCGCACCTTATGCGCTTTGGCTTGCTCCACCAAGCGCGATTCGTCCACTCTCTTGCCATCCGTCCGTTTCAGGGAAAACCGCAGAGCGTAAACCCACTGGATCCGTCCCTTGTCGCGGGCGTCCACGGACTTCTTCACAGGCCGCCACCCGCTGACGGTCCACACCCGTTCATCCAGATGAAGCTTGTCCAGAATTCGCCCGGGGATCACATCCTCCGGCTGACCCACATCCAATTTAATTTCATAAATTTGCAGCATGTATTTCACGTGGCTTCATGCGCGAAGGCTTGGACGGCTGCCGTCAGTTCCTGGATCGTGGCGGCGCGGTTGATTTCCGCGCGGAAACGACCTGCCCCGGGGACGCCTTTGAAATACCAGCCTGCGTGTTTGCGCATTTCCAATACCGCCGTACGTTCGCCCTTGTCGGCGGCGGTGAGCCGGGCGTGACGCACGAACATCGCAGCCTTTTCGGCCAACGAGACCTTGGCAGCGCCATCCTCGCATCCTCTGAAAATCCACGGGTTGCCGAGGGCGCCGCGCGCGATCATGACGTAGTCGCAGCCGGTCTCTTGCATCATCCGCGCGGCGTCGGCGGCTGACCGGACGTCACCGTTGCCGATCACGGGAATGCGCACGGCCTGTTTCACGCGCCGGATGATCTCCCAGTCGGCTTTGCCCTGGTACATTTGCGTGCGCGTGCGGCCATGGATGCAGACGGCGTCTGCGCCGGCGGCCTCGAGCGCCAAGGCGACTTCGACAGCGTTGACGGAATTTTCATCCCAGCCGGCGCGGATCTTCGCGGTCACCGGTTTGGCGGTCACTTTTTTCATCGCGGTGATCAGGCTGGCGGCGAGCGCGGGGTCGCGCATCAGGGCTGAGCCTTCGCCGTTGTTCACCACCTTCGGAACCGGGCAGCCCATGTTGACGTCGTATAGGACATTTGGGTTGCGGGGAGGACCTGCGATGACAGATGTTCGTTCTGCGATGCCAGTTGACTGTCCGGTAGATTCCGGGTCGGCGCCCGGAATGACAACGGCGGTGCCCGGAATGACGTCACCCGGCACTGCAGACAGCTGGCCGCTCTCAATATGTAACACGGCGTCGGCCATGTCTGCGGGGTCCGAGCCGAAAAGCTGGATGGCTGTCTGTCCTTCGTCGGCATCGATCTCGAGGAGCTTCTCTGTGTTCTTATTACTGTAGCGAAGCGCTTTTGCGGAAACCATCTCCGTATAGGTCAAAGCTGCACCCGCCTCCGAGCACAGCCTTCTGAAACTTTTGTCCGAAACGCCGGCGAGGGGTGCGAGGAACAGGCGGCCTTTGGGCTCGAAGGATCCGATCGCGGACGCCAAAAGCGTCAGGCCTCCTCTTTCCAGTCCTCGTCCGTACGCGCGCGCGCCGAGCCGTTCTTCTTGTTTTTTTCGTAAAGGTAGGCGAGGCCTTCGAGGGTCAGCATGCGGTCCACGACATCGATGCAGCTCGTTCCCGACTCCATGAGGGTCGCCATGCCGCCGGTCGCGATCACTCGCACAGGATCTCCGGAACCGTCGATTTCCGCCAATTCGCGCTTCATGCGTTCGGTGATGTATTCGACCACGCCCCGGTGTCCGAAGATCAGGCCCGACTGCATGCTCTCAATCGTATTTTTGCAAATGACACGCGCCGGTTCGTCGAGTTCGATGCGCGGCAGCTTGGCCGTCTTTTCGAACAGGGCGTCCGAGGATATCTTGAGGCCGGGCGCGATCGAACCGCCGACGTAGCGCCAGTCTTTGGTGACCGCGCAGAAGGTGGTCGCCGTACCGAGGTCGATCACGACCAAGGGGCCGCCGTATTTGTTCAGAGCGGAAACTGCATTCACGATGCGGTCGGCGCCGACCTGCGTCGGGTCGTCGTAGACGATCTTCAGACCGGTCTTGATGCCGGGACCAATCACCATCGCGCGCTTGCCGATGTATTTTTGCGACATATGCTGCAGCGTATAGAGCATCGATGGCACGACGGTCGAAATGATCACATCGTTCACATCGGACAGCTCCAGTCCTTCGAACGAAAAGAGCTGATTGACCACCATGCCGTATTCGTCCGCACTCCGGTACCCGATCGTCTCGAGACGCCAATTCTGCACGAGACGGCCTCCGTCGAAAGCGCCGAGTACGATGTTGGTATTGCCTACGTCACACGCGAGCAGCACAGTCGTTTCTCAATTTACAATAATAATTTGCACATCGCCCCGATCGCTATTTGATCGAGATGAGCACGTCGCCGGCGTTGACCGAGTCGCCCTTGGAAACCGCGATGGAATCCACCGTGCCGGCAGTTGTTGCCACGATCTCGTTTTCCATCTTCATGGCTTCGAGGATCAGCAGGACCTGATCTGCCGCGACCGCATCGCCGACTTTCACGACGACGTCAAGGATGGTGCCGGGCATCGGGGATTCGATCACGGCGGCGCCGGCGGAGGGTGCGGCGGAAGCAGCCTTGGGCGCAGGCGCGGCTGGCGCCGCTGCTGGTGCCGCTGCAGGAGCGGGCGCCGCTGCCGGAGCAGGCGCGGGGGCCGGAGCGATTGCGGCTACGCTGGGTGCGCCGCCGATTTCGTCGACTTCCACTTCGTAGGATTTGCCGTTCACGGTGATGTTGTACTTTTTCATTGCTTTGCTCTCCTTCTACTGATGATTTTGGATTCCCAGGGTTACGTTCGCCTGCGGCTCACCGCCGGCTGCGCCGTCGCCCGGGAATGACAGACGGCGGCATCGTCATAATGACATTCACATCCGGCGGACGTCTATGGCCTCGGCGGTGCCGGCGGCGCCCCAGGCCGGTCGTATACCTGCTGCCCGGTTGATCTTGCGGATCGCCAGGGTCTGCACGAATTGCTCCGCCTCGTAGGCCGCGATCGCCGCTGCGATCACTGCGGGCAGGTATTCGTCTTCTTCTGCAGCCGCTACTGCAGCCGCTATGACGGCGGGAAGATTTTCGTCTTCCTCGGCGGACGCGGAGGCCACCGGTTCCGGCGGCGCGGCCTGCGATTTTTTCTTGCTGAATAGTCCCATAGTTCCTCCTTTGAGATTCCCGCCTACGCGGGAATGACAACGTGCTCGCTCTACAAATGACAACGTGCTCGCTCTACAGCGGAATATCTCCGTGCTTCTTCGCGGGCAGGCTCAGCCGCTTGCTTTCGAGCATATCGAAGGCGCTGATCAGCCGCTGCCTCGCTTCGCGCGGCTCGATGACGTCCTCGACGTAACCCAGCTCTGCCGCGCGGTACGGATTGTTGAATTTCTCTTCGTACTCCGCGACCTTTTGCTGACGCATCGCGATCGGATCTTCCGCATTTTTGATGTCGTTTTTGAACACGATGTTGGCCGCGCCTTCCGCGCCCATGACCGCGATCTGCGCCGACGGCCAGGCAAGCACGACGTCCGCGCCAAGCTCTTTGTTGCACATCGCGATGTAGGCGCCGCCGTAGGCCTTGCGCAGGATCATCGTGACCTTAGGCACCGTCGCTTCGCAGAATGCATAGAGCAGTTTCGCGCCGTGGCGGATGATGCCGCCCGTCTCCTGATCCGTGCCGGGCAGGAAGCCGGGCACGTCCTCGAGCACGAGCACCGGGATGTTGAACGCGTCGCAGCGCCTGACAAAGCGCGCCGCCTTGTCGGAGGCATTGATGTCGAGACAGCCCGCCGCGACCGACGGCTGGTTGGCAATAACGCCGATCGTGTTGCCGCCGAGCCGAATATAAGCCGTGATAATATTCTTGGCATAGTCTTTCGCGACATCGAAATACTGCCCGTCGTCCGCAATGCCTTTGATGACCTTGTACATGTCGTACGCTTTATTTGGATTGTCCGGGATCAGGTC
>JAISJT010000024.1 GCA_031261395.1 Eubacteriales Family XIII. Incertae Sedis bacterium | reverse complement strand
CTCCTTGGCGTTGTCCTCTTTCGGACGTTTCAGTTCTTTGCCGATGTCATCCATCCTCGTATAATAAGGATGGAGCGGATATCTGTAATCGCTCATGCTTTCCCTCCTCCGCTGTGCCACCTATTCGATGACCGCAAGCGTCTGACCTTCTTCGACCGTATCGCCCACCGCGACCAGAATTTCTTTGACCGTGCCGTCCACGCCGCCGCGAACCGTCAGTTCCATCTTCATCACCTCAAGGAGGAAGATTTCGTCATCGTCCTCAATGGTGTCGTCAACGCTGATGTTGACCGCAACGATCTTGCCCGCGATCTCGCTTTTCACTTCCGCCATTTTCAAAACCTCCTTTGTTTCGATCCGTGTTTCAATGAAATAATTCCTAATCCCGCGCAAGCGCCAGACTCGATTTCTGCTGCGCGTAAGGATACAATTCGCAAGGCTCGCTGACAGCGTCAAGCGCGGCGACTTCTTCCCCGGTCAGTTCCCAGTCCGTCGCGGATAGATTGCCGTCAAGCTGCTGCGTATTGCGGACAGCCGTGATCAGCGAACAGACTCCCGGCTTTCGGAGCAGATAGTTCAGCGCGACATGCGAAACCGGCCGGCCGCGTTCTGCAGCGATTTGTTCGAGTACATCCACAATGTCGTAAAGCTTGTCCGGATCGATCGGAAAGCGGGCCGTTTCGCTCAAGGAAGGAAACCGTGTCCCGGCCGGCCACGGCTTGTTCCTGCCGTACTTGCCGCTGAGAAAACCGGCGTAAAGAGGGCTGTACGCAAAGATCGTCACGCCCTGATCGAGGCAGGCGGGGACCAGCTCATTTTCCAATTCCCGATTCATCAGAGAATATTTGCCTTCCATTGTCGTGAACCTTGCCCAGCCGTTCCGGTCGGATATGCCAAGCCCCTTCATCATCTGCCAGCCCGCAAAATTGGAGCAGCCGATATAACGGACCTTTCCGGCCCGGACCAATTCATCCATCGCCTGCATGGTTTCCGTAAGATCGGTTTTGGCGTCGAAAATATGAAGCTGATAGATATCGATATAATCCGTACCCAGACGCTTCAGACTGGCCTCACATCCCGTAAGGATATGCTGCCGGGTCAGTCCGCCGTCCCGGGGCGCGATCTTTGTGATAATGACGGCGTCTTTTCTTTTCGTTCCCAGCGCCTTGCCGAGGATCTCTTCCGCGAGTCCGTCCGAATAGATCTCCGAGCTGTTAAAAAAATTGATGCCGCTCTCCATGGCGCTGTGTACGATGGTATCGGCTTCCGGCTGCCCGACCTCGCCGCTCCTTTGAAACGACCCGATGCCGCCGAAGGTGCCGGTGCCCAGACAAAGCTCGGAAACCTCAAGGCCGGTTGCGCCCAATGCTCGTTTTCTCACGTGAATCCTTCCTCCTTTAAATCCGGGACAGCTGACCGCTCATCCGCCCAATTGCGCGTTCAGGGAATACGACTTAAAAACTTTTAGGAGCTGCTGCCGGCGAGCCTCGGAAGGCTTTTCGCAGTCGATGCTGTACTCTTTTCCCAATTGCTCATATTTCATCTTCCCGTATTCGTGATACGTCATCAGATCGATCCGCTCCACACAGCGGATGCCCGACAGATATTTCGCCAGGCGCTCCACGCTCTCGTCCGAGTCGTTCAGGCCCGGAATCAGCGGAACCCGGACGATCACGGGCTTGCGCATTTTGTCCAGATGCTCCAGATTGGAGAGAATGATATCGTTGGGTACGCCGGTGTTCCGCAGGTGGGCGTCCGGATCCAGGCCCTTGAGATCGAACAGTACCAGATCCGCTTCTTCCAGCACGCGCAGACCTTCCCGGTTCTGCGTATAGCCGCAGGTATCCACCGCCGTATGGATGAAGTTCTCCCGGCACTTCTTTAAAAACGCCAAGGTGAACTCCGACTGAAAACTGGGCTCCCCGCCGCCGATCGTGACCCCGCCGCCGGTGGAACGATAAAACGGCGCGTCGTTCTTGATCTGTGCAAAGAGCTCATCCACGGTGTAATATTTACCGAAAACATCCAGCGCTTCGGTATGGCAGACCTCCGTACATTCCAGACAATTCGTACATTTTGTCCGGTCGATCCGTACCGGCGCGCCTTCGGCCTCGCCTTTCGTAATGGCGCCGACGGCGCAGACAGACAAGCACCGCCCGCAGCCGTTGCAGTTTCCGGCGGTGAATTTGAGTTCCGGGTACGCCGCCTGACCTTCGATATTGCAGCACCAAAGACAGGCCAACGGACAGCCCTTGAGAAACACCGTCGTTCGCACGCCGTGCCCGTCGACAAATGAGCCGTGAATAATATGAAAAATTAGTCCTTTGCTGTCACTCATACATTCCTATGCCTTCTATATGCCTTCAAACGAGGTCCGTGATATGATCTCATCCTGGACCGCCTTCGGCAGCATCACAAAATAGGCGCTGTACGTGGCAACGCGAACCAGCAGATCACGGTAGTTCTCAGGGTGCGCCTGCGCGTCCCGGAGCATCTCATTGCTGATGATGTTGAACTGGATGATGTCGCCGCCCAGCGCGCAGTAGGTTCGCAGCATATTGGCCAGTTTCCACATTTTAACCGGTTCGTCCAGGCCCTCGGGGTCAAACTTCATATTCAGAACGGAACCGCCGATGACCTTGGCAAAGTTCAGTTTCGCCGCCGACAGCATGGTAGAGGTCGCCCCGGACGTGTTGCGCCCCTGGTGCGGAGAGATCCCGCCCTCCGCCAATGGCAGACCGGCTTTGCGTCCGTCCGGCAGCGCCCCCACACGCCAGCCGAGGCTGATGTTGGCGGTGATCGTCGCGCCCGTGCCCGTGAACAGCCGATCCCCGTGGCAGCGGTATTTCATGCACTCGTCATTGACACGGATCAGGACGTCATTGACAATATTGTCCGCAAAGTCGATGTCGTTGCCGTATTTCGGAGCAGAGGCCAGCAAGTGCTGCACATCCTCGTATCCCTCAAAGTTCTTGTCCAAGGCATCGACGACCTGCGCCATCGTAAGCTTTTTGTCTTCGAATACGACCTTTTTCAGGGCGGCCAGAGAATCGCCGACATTGGGGATCCCGGCACACCAAACGCTGATCGTGGAATAACGGGTACCACCGTCCATCACATCCAGCCCCTTCTCGATACAGCCGTCATACAACGCAGACAGAAGCGGATTGGGCAGCATCTCCCCTGACATTTTCATATATAAGGCCATGCCCGTGATACAGCGCGGAAGCAGCGCGCTGAGCTGCGCCGTGAAAGCGTTCCATACATCTTCATATGTCTTGAATGCCCGGGGATCGCCCGTGGCCGGTCCGATCTGCTCTCCGGTATCGCGGCAGACGCCATTGTTCAGCGCCAGTTCCAGCATCATAGGCACGTTGAAGAAATCTCCGCCCACGTCGTGAGAAATGCCGGGAACGGTGTGCAGGAAACAGGCTGTCAGCGCAGCGTTACATGCCTCATCCAAGGTTTTGCCGGCATGCAGCTGCTGCAGGATGGCCGTTTCTTCCGAGACAAACTTGATCTTGCCCATGCCGGTCTTTGCCACTTCGACGGCCTTCATCAGCAGGCGGTCGGAGATCGTGGTATG